>SPQI01000073.1 GCA_004570315.1 Oxalobacteraceae bacterium OM1
TTCCTATGGTGGTGAATCAGCACTCGATCACGTTCACGGCCAGGCCGCCACGTGCCGTTTCCTTGTATTTCGTCTTCATATCGGCGCCGGTGTCGCGCATGGTCTTGATGACCTTGTCGAGCGACACATAGTGGTTGCCGTTGCCGCGCAGCGCCATGCGCGCGGCGTTGATCGCCTTGATCGAACCCATCGCATTGCGCTCGATGCACGGCACCTGCACGAGGCCGCCGATCGGATCGCAAGTGAGCCCGAGGTTGTGCTCCATGCCGATCTCGGCCGCGTTCTCGACCTGCGCCGGCGACCCGCCCATGACTTCGGCGAGTCCGCCGGCCGCCATCGAGCACGCCACGCCGACCTCGCCCTGGCAGCCGACCTCGGCGCCCGAGATCGAGGCGTTTTCCTTGTAGAGAATGCCGATCGCACCCGCCGTCAGCAGGAAACGCACGACGCCGTCGTCGTTCGCGCCAGTGATGAAGCGATGGTAGTAATGCAGCACTGCCGGCACGATACCGGCCGCGCCGTTCGTCGGTGCCGTCACAACGCGGCCACCCGCCGCGTTCTCTTCGTTGACGGCCAACGCGTAAAGATTGACCCAATCCAGCGTCGTCAGCGGATCGCGCAGGTTGGCCTCCGGCTGGCTCGCCAGCTTGCGGTACAACTCCGCCGCCCGTCGCTTGACCTTCAAGCCGCCGGGCAGCGTGCCTTCCGTTTCGCAACCATTGCGCACACATTCCTGCATCACCTGCCAGATGCGCAGCAGCCCGCTGCGAATATCGTCTTCGGAGCGCCACGCCTTTTCGTTCTCCATCATCAACTGGCTGATGGAAAGCTTGTTCGAGTCGCACAACGCCAGCAGCTCGGCGGCCGTCTTGAACGGATACGGGACTTGCGTAGGGTCGGGAATGATGCGGTCAGAGCCCGTGGCCTCCTCGTTCACGACGAAGCCGCCGCCGACCGAGTAGTAGACCTTGTTCGCCAGCTCCTGCATGTCCGCATCAAAGGCAATGAAGCGCATGCCGTTAGGATGGAACGGCAGTGCCTTGCGGTACATGAGCAGATGCTCGCTCTCGACGAAGCGGATTGCCTTCTCGCCAAGCAGGCGCACGCGCCCCTCGTTGCGGATCGCGGCGAGCATGTCAGGCACCTGGCGGGTATCGACGAGATCCGGTGCCTCGCCCTGCAAACCGAGCAGCACGGCCTTGTCGCTGCCGTGCCCCTTGCCGGTCGCCCCGAGAGAGCCGTACAGTTCGGCGCGGACTGCTTCGGTGCGTGCCAGCAAGCCGCTCTCCTGCAATCCCTTCACGAACTCCAGCGCCGCGCGCATGGGTCCAACGGTATGCGAGCTGGACGGCCCGATACCGATCTTGAACAATTCGAAAACGCTGATGGCCATTATCGTGCCGCCTCGTCCCCTGGATGACGCGCCGCCTCTCGTGGAGGCGGCGCTGTGGATGCCGCTGCGCGTCTCTCGATTGCGCGCTTGGGCTGGTGCGTCTTACTCGTATTCGGACATCGGCGGGCAGGAGCAGACCACGTTGCGGTCGCCGTAGACGTTGTCCACGCGGCCGACCGGCGGCCAGTACTTGCTGCCGTCGCGCAGCGAGGCTACCGGGAACACCGCCTGCTCGCGCGAATACGAACGGTTCCATTCGCCGGTGATATCCAGCGCCGTGTGCGGCGCGTGGCGCAGCGGGCTCTCTTCGACCTTCAGCTGGCCGTTCTCGACGGCGCGGATCTCATCGCGGATCGCGATCATCGCCGCGCAGAAGCGATCGAGTTCTTCCTTCGACTCGCTTTCAGTCGGCTCGATCATCAACGTGCCCGGGACCGGGAAAGACATCGTCGGCGCATGGAAGCCGAAGTCCATCAAGCGCTTGGCCACGTCGTCCACCGTCACGCCGGTGTCCTTCAGCGGACGCAGGTCGACGATGCACTCGTGCGCCACCAGACCGCCCTCGCCCGAATACAGGATCGGGAAATGCGGAGCCAGACGCTTGGCGATGTAGTTGGCGTTCAGGATCGCCACTTCGGTCGCCTCGCGCAGGCCTTGGCGACCCATCAGACGGATGTAGGTCCAGCTGATCGGCAGGATGCTTGCGCTACCCCACGGTGCCGCGCAGACCGGCGCCATCTGATTTTCCATCACGCGATGGCCGGGCATGAACGGCGCGAGGTGTGATTTCACACCGATCGGACCGACGCCCGGTCCGCCGCCGCCGTGCGGAATGCAGAAGGTCTTGTGCAGGTTCAGGTGCGAAACGTCGCCGCCGAACTTGCCGGGCGCGCAGAGGCCGACCATGGCGTTCATGTTCGCGCCGTCGATGTACACCTGCCCGCCAAACTTGTGGACGATGTCGCAGATCTCGCCGACCGCCTCTTCGAACACGCCATGCGTGGAAGGATAGGTGATCATGATCGCCGCGAGGTCGGACGCATGCTTCTCGGCCTTCGCCTTCAGGTCGTTCACGTCCACGTTGCCGCGCTCGTCGCAGGCGACCACCACCACTTGCATGCCGGCCATATGAGCCGTCGCCGGGTTGGTGCCGTGTGCCGAACTCGGAATCAGACAGATGTTGCGATGGCCTTCGCCACGGCTCGCGTGATACGCGCGAATGGCCAGTAGGCCGGCGTATTCCCCTTGAGAGCCGGCGTTCGGCTGCAGCGACACCGCGTCATAGCCGGTGCAGGCAACGAGCATCTGCTCCAGCTCCTTGATCATCTGCTGGTAGCCCTCGGCCTGGTCGAGCGGCGCGAACGGATGCATGCCGCCGAATTCCTTCCAGGTGACCGGAATCATCTCGGCGGTCGCGTTCAGCTTCATGGTGCAGGAGCCGAGCGGAATCATCGTGCGGTCGAGCGCGAGATCCTTGTCGGCCAGTTTGCGCAGGTAGCGCAGCATCTCGGTTTCCGAGTGGTGCGTGTTGAAGACCGGATGCGTGAGGAACTTGCTGGTGCGGACGAGCTTGGCCGGAATGCGATCGGCTGCGGCTTCTTCGCATGCCGCGAAAGCCGGCACTGCCTTGCCTGCAGCAAAGACCGACCACAGAGACTCGACGTCGGCCGGCGTCGTGGTCTCGTCGACCGAGATGCCGACATGTTCGCCGTCCACTTCACGCAGGTTCATAGCCTTGGCTCGCGCAGCAGCGTGGATATCGTTCGTGCGGCCGCCGGTGCGCACCACGATGGTGTCGAAGAAGTTGCCGGTGCGGACGTCGCAATCAAGCTTGCGCAACCCTTCGGCGAGCGCGGCTGCCGTCCGGTGCACGCGTTGAGCGATGGTCGCCAGACCTTTGGGCCCGTGGTAGACGGCATACATGGCCGCCATGTTGGCCAGCAGGACTTGCGCCGTACACACGTTGGATGTCGCCTTCTCGCGGCGGATGTGCTGTTCGCGGGTCTGCAGCGCGAGGCGATACGCTTTGTTGCCGCGGCTGTCGATTGACACGCCGACCACACGGCCGGGCATCACGCGCTTGTTGGCATCACGCGTCGCGAAATAGGCGGCGTGCGGACCGCCGTAGCCGAGCGGCACGCCGAAGCGCTGCGCCGAACCGATCGCCACGTCGGCGTCGAATTCGCCCGGCGGCGTCAGCAGGGTCAGCGCCAGCAGGTCGGCCGCGACGACGACCATCCCGCCTTTGTCGTGCACCTTCTTCACCAGCTCGGCGTAATCCTGAATCTCGCCGTCGACGTTCGGATACTGCAGCAGCACACCGAAGCAGTCTTGCTCCGCCGCCGCCTTCCAATCGCCAACGACGACGTCGATGTCGATCGGCTCTGCGCGGGTGCGCACCACGTCGATGGTCTGCGGCAGGCAATCCTGCGCCACGTAGAACACCTTGGACTTGCTCTTGGCGGTGCGCTGGCAGAAGGTCATGGCCTCTGCCGCGGCAGTCGCTTCATCGAGCAGCGAAGCGTTCGCAATTTCCAGGCCGGTCAGGTCGCTGACCATGGTCTGGAAATTCAGCAACGACTCCAGGCGCCCTTGCGAGATCTCCGGCTGGTACGGCGTGTAAGCGGTGTACCAGGCGGGGTTTTCCATCAGGTTGCGCAGGATGACGTTCGGCGTGAACGTATCGTAGTAACCCATGCCGATGAAGGTCTTGAAGACCTTGTTCTTCGACGCGATGGCTTTCAGCTCAGCCAGCACTTCGGGCTCGCTGTGCGGCACGTCGAGGTCGAGCGGCTTCTCGGTGTAGATCGAACCTGGGACGACTTTCTTGATGAAGGCATCCATGGATTCGAAACCGAGCGCGTTGAGCATCGCCTGCTTGTCAGCATCGGCCGGTCCGATATGGCGTTCGACAAAGTCCGCGCGCTGCAGCAGCTCTTGATACGCAGCCCGTTTCTGAATCATGGTGTCCTCTCGTTGCGTGATGATGTGTGTCGCGCGCCGGGCGGATGGCGTCCGGCGTGAAGAATGCATGCGGCCCGATCGGCCGCGCGTGTCGTTACCCGAGTGTCTCGAGGAAGGCCTTGTAGGCGGCCTCGTCCATCAGACCATCCAATGCAGCCGCTTCGCCGGTGGTGAACTTGAAGAACCAGCCCTCGCCCATCGGGTCGGCATTCACCTTGGCCGGATCGTCGGCCAGCGCTGCGTTCACCGCGGTCACGGTGCCGGACACCGGCATGTTGATTTCGCCGGCAGTCTTCACCGACTCGATCACTACAGCCTCTCCATCCTTGCCGATTTCCTTGCCTTCGTCGGGCAGCTGAACAAAGACCACATCGCCCAGCTGGTCCTGCGCGTAATCGGTGATGCCCACCGTGACCGAGCCGTCCGACTCGATGCGCAGCCATTCATGATCTTGGGTGTAGACGGTCTTGCTCATTTGCTCCTCCTCGGGAATTGACGAAACTGCTCATGTTAAACGCCAAACGCCGCCAAGGCCGAAGCGCTGGCGGCAATCGTCGTTGGATAGGGCTGCTGGTAGGGGAATTCCCCACCTATGCGGTGAAGGCGCAAGGACGTGTTGCCGGATGCCGCCATTCCCGCATTAATCATTGTCATGCGGCAGATTGTAGTGGCTTACGGCTTTGCGATGTGATCAAACCGGCCCATGTTATAGCGGCACTATTAAATTCATTGCTCACAGCCGCCTATTTTTGAAATCCAAACCGGTATTCATTTTTATTATTAAAAACGGCGTGTGAAGTCGCAAATTCGCTGCCGTTGAGACTTGTCTGGAGTTCTCCCGGCTGGTGGCCAAACAATTGGACGCGGTTTATATCGACGGCTTTCGGCAATGAATCGCTGCTGTAACCAGAGCATTGATTTACAGAAACAACGCGAATCCTGGGGAAAACATGGACTTGAGCTTCCGTGCTGGGGCAAACCGTCATCCCGGCTGGCTCGCCATCTTGAACTTGCGAGCTAGCTCGGCTGTGCAGGTCTGGTAATTGCCGGATTTTCTCGAGCAAGTATGAACTTGTCGCCCACCGCCACGGAACAGGAATTTTCAGGCACGAAAGTTCTAAATCTGGGCGTCTCTGCACAGCCTTTCAGCGCCACCTACCTCGACATGATTGACCACGCGCTGAGCTAATCAACAAGTCGCACAGTCATTCCGGTGATCACCCCGGCGCCGGCCACGAGCACAAGCGGCGACTACTACGTCGTTTGACAAGACCGTCTGCAACGCATCGGATGGCATATTGAGCGGCCAGTTGCGGAGCGCTCTTCGCAACGTGTTGGCCGCCACTTGGCAACGCTAGGCTTCTGACAAATCGGCTGGCGGTGGCCGCCTATGCGCTGGATCTGTAGTGCGCAACCGTGGGCCACGGAAAGGCGCTATTTCAGCGACCGTTAGTGCGGCGCTCTTCATGGCCTGTTCTAGCGTCCGGCATTCGATTGGCCCATGCTGTGATGGACCGGAATCGGCCATGCGCGCCGGGCTGATAAGGCTACGTTAGACGCTCTACGACCGATATCACTGCACATTTCATGGTCGAGACCGGAACCCCATACACCGCCGCTAACCAAGCAGCATAAGCATTGGCCGCCCCATTCCGCTAAAAGTACCAACAAAAATACCAACGGTGGGATTTGCCACAGTCTTTCCCTTGAAGCCGCTTCCTTTATGTACGCAAGCTTCCTCTAAAAGCAATCAAACCGTGGGAAACAAGCGGCAAGATTAACCAAAAGTAATGATATGATCATGCGCGCAATACCAAATAGCAGTTGTTTTTTGGCATCAATCTCTTTGAACTTCCTCATAGGAAGCCGGTCTTACCGCTTGATAGATTCACCTTTATGGTTAATAATCCGCCCGTACGACTGCTGGTCACAGGTGCTTGCAACGTTGTCGTGCGGGACAGCGGGCGCTCAATCATTACGAACGGCCCTGTCTACTGCCTTGAAACCGCAAAGAAACATTTGTTGGAGCACGGTTTGCGCGTCGTTACGGACGGCGCGAACGACGACATGTGCGGGGAGTTCGCTCCTGAGCTTGAGGACGACGAACTAGTCGCTTTCATATCCCAGTTGACTCCGGACGATCTGGTTGGCTCCGAGCGATGTGGGACGTCTATCGGCCGCACCCTTGATTGCGATGCATATGCAATGAAATGGAACCGAAACAAACGGGCACGTTGGCACCATGGTTTGAAAATCTATGTCAAGTTCGGATTTTCCGACAATAGCCCCTTCGTTCTAGTCGTCAGCATTCATCCATCGAAATATTAAAATGACTTCAAAATTTGAGCCTGAGGTTTGCCCAATCTGCGGTAAAGGCCAGCTCATGCCATATTCAGACGGCCTCTATGAATTCAAGCATGCGCGTAAGTCAATAAAGGTCCCAAATCAACATTATGCGCGATGCAATGAATGCGGGACACGCGCCTATTTGCCTGGCCAACGGGCAGCAAACATGGCGGCAATTAGAGAGCAGCAGGCTAAGTTGCCCGACTATGTATCTCCCTCCGACGTATTGGCTGTTCGCGAGAAATATTGCTTAACTCAAAAAGAGGCAAATGCCATTTTCGGGGGTGGGTCGCAAGGCTTTTCCAAATGGGAGAGGGGTCTAGCTGTTCCCGCCGGTCCCACGGCGCGACTGATCAAGCTAGCGCTAGGGTCACCTGCTGCTCTAGTTGACCTTGCCCGTATCGCCAACGTAAAGCTCACCACGTTGGAAGATCGTGAGTTGGAAAACCGTGCAAATGATCTGGCATCTGAAAGTAAGCCGAAAGTCGTGGTCTACGAGTGCACTCATTTAGAACAGTTCACTTCGCTTGAGACAGACATCGAATCTGAAAGTATATATCCATGGACCCAGAAAACGCCGAACGCGCCCTTCCAATACCGCAATTAGCGCGAATTCGAATACTTTCGCTCAAAGCCGAGCATAACCCGATGCAAGGCAGCGACCAGCTGAAAGCTGAATTGAATGAGCGTTTTCAAGTGGAACTTGAAGGACGAACTTCAACTCGCCCCACAGAGCAAGAGGCAAAGACCCCCCCGAATTGCCGTATTAACGTACGCGTCTTTTTTAGCGGTCGATGGCTCAGACAAGGGGAAGAAAAACCGGTCGTACAGTACGACGCCACATACGAAGGCAGATTCGTCTTTGCCAAGGATGTGGACGTTAAAGAAGTTGATCACTTATTGAGAAACAAGTTTTACAGAGACAGCTTAGTTGCTCAGGTTTATCCACTGGCCTATACCCATATGGCTGATCAATTAAGGCTAATGGGGCTAACCTCTGGGCGAAAAATTGGGTTCAACCCCAATTACGATATTAGTAGAACAAGTGAACATCGCCCTAAGGCAACGAAGCGAAAAAAGGCAGTTGCAAACTCAACGCTTCCTAGTTAGCAGCGTTCGTTTTCCCTACAGACGAAGAGATTTGCGAAGCGCTTGGTACCTGTAGCATGGTCTTGGTTTGTCTAGGCACCATGCTCCGGACCAAGGCGCGCTAGGATTTGCCTAGCCTATACTCTCCTTAGTGGTCGCATAGCGTCTCTCCCGGCCGGGGAAGCATCCCCGGTCGGCCGTCACGATCCTCGGCCACAGACGCCAGGCACGCCACCAGATCGACTGTCGTGCGGAATGGTCCCAAGCCTGCGATCGCCACCAGCTTCAGCGCATGCCGGTCTGTGTCGGTGGTCGCCTTGTTTTTGACGCGCCAGTCCAGCGCGCGAACGATGCCGGCGAAGTGTTCGCCGTTGCTCGTCGGCCCCAGTACCGCATCGAGCGCCTTGGACGCGTAGGCGAACGTTTTCTCGATATAGCGCAGGTTCTGCTCGGTACGAGCCGGCACGGCTACCACCTCCAGCCGTTTAATTCGCTCACGTATGCTGCGCATTCATTTCCCCCTCGATAGCGGCGAGCAAAGCCGCATGGGTAAACGGTTTGCCCGGCACGATCGGAAGCGCATCTATCGCTCGATAGACGACGTCCACCGGCACACCGGGAAACGCGATGCTTACCAGCTGAGCGTCGCTCAACCCGTCTAGGTCCTCTAACATCGAAATCGACGGCAGACGGGCTTCCAGCGCCTTTACGCGCTTGCTGAGGCTATTCGCCATGGCCGTTCTCCAATGCGGCAATGCGCCGCTCCAGTTCCGTAATTTCGATCACGCGCCCGATGTTCGCCAACGCCGACAGCAGGGATTGCCCCTGCATCGGCGCCAGCTGGCCGGCGCACACCGCGCGCACGATGGCCTCCGCCTGATCCTGCAGGCTGGCGCCCTCGGGTAGCTCAATGATCACCATCGGGTCGATGGGCCGCAGCGGCGGCACCATGCGTTCCGCAAGCCACTTCGAGCACCCGAGGTCGCCGCGCCGAGAGGCGGCGACGATGGCATCCAGCGCAGCCGGGCCGACAGCGTCCAGACGTTCCCGCATCGTGGCGTTCAGACCCGAGCCTTTCGGCCGGCCAGCGGGGTTCCCGGACTGGCCGGGCTTCCATCTGGTCGGCGTCACCTTGTTGGTCATGATTTCCTCCCTGTTCTTTCCTGATTTTTCAGAGGTCGCCTTCCCCGTCGTCCGACTGCGACGGGAAGGTGAACGATGCCGGGTCTGCCGCGGCGGCCATCATCTGCTCGAGGCTCGGCATCGGGTTGATCTGGCGTTGAGCCTGCGCAACGGCGGAGCCTAGGATGTCGCGTGCCGAGATAGCGTCATCAAGCGCCTTGGTCTTATCTGGCCGCAGCTTCATGTTCCGCCACGCGCGCCCTTCGGCGATCTGTGCCGCGGTCAGGATCGGACGGATCATCGGCGCCTGCTCGAGTGCGATGCAGGACAGTTCGTCGCTGCCGCTCATGCAAAGCTGCTGGTAGGTCGAGCGCAGCGTCAGATCCTGGCCGTCGTCGATCATGGCGTAGGCGATGCGGCGCACCTCCTGCATCTTCAGCTCCGCAACCGTGTCGGTGCTGCTGATGGCGTTGGCGCGCTCGAGCGCCACCGTCAGGCGCTGCACTTCGGCGGTCAGGTCGGCGAGCATATTTTTGCTGAGACCATCGATGCGCGCGTTGGCCGTCTTCGCTGCGGTAGCCAGGCGATTCGCCTTGCCGGTGGCGGTCAGCTCCGGATCGCCGTCAATTGCGGTCTTGGTATCGAAGTAGCTTGATACGGCGCCGTAGATACCTTGGATGGCGTCCTTCAGGTCTTGAGCGCGCTGCGCTTCCAGCTCGGCCAGGTCCACTTACGCCCAGTAGGCTTGCTGCATCAGGTCGCTGTTGTTCGTGGTGGTAATCATGCTTGGTTTCCCTTTTCGGAGTTCGCCGACAGAACCGGCCGGCACGGTACTGCATCGAAAGACCCAAGACCCATTTGGGTCCGATTGGGTCTGCATGGGTCGGGTCAATCAAGAGACCCAAACCGAAGACCCATTTGCCCCCCTTTAGGGGGGCAATGGGTCTCGGGTCTTTTGTCCTTAATTTCTCCAAAGCCAGTCGTCGCAGATGCCAAGCACACGGCTCGCGACAAGCGCCTCGACAAGTCGCCGCGCCCGGTTCTTCTTCCGCCGTGGTTCAACAGTCAGCGCGCCTGCCACGGTTTCAATCGCTTGTTCGACGGGAATGCAAGGACGCCCTGCTGGCGCGCCTGTCTTGTTGAAATGTTTTGATTCACACAGGACAGGCCCCAAGGCGTTTATTGCTGCAACCTGTTGGGGGCCTTTTGGATAACCGGGGCCAGTGGCGGCCGACGGCAATTCGTCCGGCACCACCACACAGCTCGTTATGGGATCGCCATCCTCATCCTGGCCGAGCACGACGGTTTCCAAGCGAAACGGAATCTTAAGGTCATCGATGGCGTCTTTGGCCTTGTCGATGCGGAGAGTGCGCTGGCCGCTAGCGTTAGTGACTTCAAGTGCAGCGTCTGCAGCAGAGCGCAAGCTGCTGTGCCCTCTCATGCCCTTGGTAGAGTCTTTGCCGGCGTGATGAACAACCATCAGTAGCCCACCGACGAGCTGCTGCAAGCGGTCGGCAGAAGCGATCACTCTCCCCATGTCCAGCGCACTGTTTTCGTCGGCACCTTCGGTCGCACGGTTCAAGGTGTCGACGATCGTTAATCCGCCAGCGCAGCCGGCTTCGACAATGGCACGTCCCAAAGCTTCGACTTGAGCAGGCTCGAGGAAATTGAACGGCTGGCGCATGACCACCCGCATCCGAGGTGACTGGGCCCTGCGGTGATACTGCTTCCAGGCCTGGGTACGCTGGCCTATGCCGGCAGAGCCCTCTAGGCAGACGATCGTCACGGGGACATGCACAGCGACGCGACGACCGCACCACTGAGCGGCGTCACCGGCAACGGCCGAGGCAAGGTCAAACGCAACGAAGGACTTCCCAGAGCCCGACGGGCCGTATAGAACAACAAGGCCAGTGCGAGGGAGAACGCCCTTTACCAGCCACTTCATCGCCGGGAGCTTAGCGGCGTCCTCCGCAGTAAGCAGTTCATATGCCGTGGTCGCAAAACTCGAAGACCCGGAACGAAGGGGATCAAGTTGGCGGCGCGCTTCTGCGACATCGTCGCTTTCCGGGACTATGTCGTAATCAGCCACGATATCCACGCTTGAGAATGGCCGTACGTTTGTAGTCACGGTCGACCAGCAACAGGCTGTTCGGGCGAGCCTGTAGCAGCGCGCCACAGAGACGCCACAGGACCTGGTACGGGGTGAGAAAGCCGTCGAAGAGTACGATGGTGTCGAGACCGACGACGGGCCACAAATCAGCTACGTCGGGTAGTGCTCTGCTTTGAATGCAGATAGACGGACCGCGCTTTGCCGGCGCCCGGTCCACCCCAATCCAGACGGTTCGATTGGCCGGCATGCAGCCTCGCTCACGCAGTCGGGCCAGCTCGACGAGATTGGAAGGCTGGGACGCCATTAACGGCTACCTTCGGCGCGCTTTGAGATAAACGCGTCGATGGCTTCCTCGTCCCATACGGTGACGCCACCTGTCAGTTTGAAGGGCTTGGGAAAATCGGCGTCATCACGAACCCAACGCCAGATCGTTGCTGGGCTTACCGGGAGCTTGCCCGGGCTGTATTTCGTTGTAGCGAGCTGTGATAAGCGAATGAGGCGGCGCGACATCGATGTCTCCATCTTGAGATCAATGGAGACAGGATATTTCCGACGATTTGCGTTGGACCGGTGATCCTCAGTCAAATTTTCCTTGGAGCGTCACCGGTCAAGTGGAAATCCAATATATTCTGTATTAGCCGGTAGATTGCGGATTAAGCTCCTTACACTTTCTGAATCTACCGGCTGTTCGTCTGGATCGCCAGGTAGCGCCGCCCGTATCCATGCTGCGACAACGTGCCTGTTTGGTCTTCCACCTGGCATACGCTCTCCACGTTGCAGGGACTCCGCTCCCTGCCCCAAGCTGAGCCGTCGCAACCGCAGCTCCAGTTCGAATGCCAACATGGTTTTAGGGCCAACATGGTTCTGGCCACCTGCTATCACCGGGGTTCGAAATAGAAGGTTTCCAATGCAAACTTGGTGTAGCTTGCCCTTTCCATCCAATTCACTGAAACGGCCATCCAATGCATTTTCTAGGGAGGCGAAGTAGCGTGCCGCTACATCCATTGGATGCGCGGGTCCGTCCTTTACGTTACGAGTGATCCGGATGCCGCATGCGTATTCAGCACTTGTCATGGCTGCGTCGAGCACCGCGTCGTGACCTTTGCAAGCCCTTGCAAGGCGATGGATCGCGTTGCGCAGTTCCGATAGCTTCGCCTTTGATCCTGCAATTTCAGCTCGTTTTCTCTCGTACGGATCGTGTGCTTGATCGTAGTGAGCCGCGAAGTAGCATGCGGCCACGATGCTGCTTAACGTCGCGTCCTTTGCCTCGCGAGAGCCACTTAAGGCATCAAAGGCTGCGAGCGCTTTCTTGAACGGATCGGTATCCCTCTTCTTAAACCACCATTCCACCGCTGCAGTCATCACTTCCTTGCGCCGAGCGTTTGCCACAACCAAAGGTGAGCGTTCCCGCGCATCGAAAGCGTCATCAAGCGTCTCGAGTTCAGGCATGGCGCAGCTCCACAACGTCAGCCCCTCTGCGCAAGACGTCAAGGTAATCTGCCCACCGCTGCATCATGGCGCGCCGCGCCGGCAAGTGTGCCGTGCGGTTGTAGGCCCGGCCGTTGGGATCCCGCACCTGGTGCGCAAGCTGGTGTTCGATCAGGTCTACCCGCTCGCTGAGCACCTCGTCGAGGATCGTGCGAGCCATGGCGCGGAAGCCATGCGCCGTCATGTCATCTTTCGAAAACCCCATACTGCGCAGTGCAGCGTTTAGCGTGTTCTCGCTCATGCAGCGCTGCGGCGTCCGGATGCTGGGAAAGACGTACTTCCCGCGGCCGGTAAGCGCATGCAGCTCGCGCAGGATTTCAACTGCCTGCGTCGACAGCGGCACAAGGTGATCGACCTTCATCTTCATCTTGCTTCCAGGTACGCGCCACTCCGCTGCGTCAAGATCGATTTCGGACCACTCGGCTGAGCGCAGCTCGCCTGGACGAACGAATACCAGCGGCGCCAGCTTGAGCGCGGCGACAGCATATGGATGACCGCTATAGGAGTGGATCGAGCGCATGAGTGCGCCGGCCTGGCACGGCTCGGTGATAGCAGCGTGATTACCCTTGGGAATTGCCGACAGCGCGCCTTTCAGGTCGCTGGTCACGTCGCGTTCCGCGAGTCCGGTTGCGACTGCAAAGCGGAATACCTGGCCGCAAACCTGCTTGACTCGGTGTGCTGAATCGATGGCGCCGCGCGCCTCCATCTTCTGCACAGCGGCGAGAACGTCACGGGGACCGATGCTCGAGATCGGCTTGCGACCGATATACGGGAAGACGTCCTTTTCCAGCCAGGTCGAGACCTTTTCCTGAGTGCTGGCCGCGCGTGTTGCGGCCGTCTTCTTGAGCCACTGCTCGGCAACCGCTTCAAAGGTCTGCGCCGCCGCAGCCGCCTTTGCGAGCTTATCGACGCGTTTCGCGTCGGAGGGATCGACACCATCAGCCAGGTGTTCCCGCGCTGTCTCGCGGCGTTTTCGGGCCTTGGCGAGGCTGACTTCGGGATAGACGCCCAGGGCGAGCGTCTTCTGCTTCCCGCCGTAGCGGTAGTTCAGCCGCCAGTATTTGCCGGAACCTTTGACATACAGATAAAGGCCCTGCCCGTCGGTGTGCTTATCGCCAGCCGGCGCACCGGAATATTTGACCTGGCGGACGAACGTGTCAGTAAGTGCCATAGCACCTCCGGTGTTGGTACCTCGGCTATTGCGGCTTCGGAAGTACCAACAGAAATACCATTATTTTGATGGTATCTAGTGAGGCTCCCTGATACAGGGTGAGACAGCACAGAACCCGCAACGTTCAGCATTCATGCGGGTTTGCCGGCAGGACGAAGGGAGAAAGTTGGGAAAAGTGCGCATTTATCGGAAATGCGCTGGAATCGAATGGTGCCCGAGACCGGAATCGAACCGGTACGCCCCCTCTCGGGTAAGCGGCGGATTTTAAGTCCGCTGTGTCTACCAATTTCACCACTCGGGCACGGCGCCGACTCCGATTTTAAGGCGCAAAAAAAGCGCTCGACGCGCTTTTGGAAATCTGGATCGACGCTCCGGACGGCACCGGAAAAAGTTGCTTTCGCAGGCAGCCACACTTCAGCAGACTGAGAAGTTGCTATGGCAGCCTGCTCTCGCTCATGTTGAAGATGAGCAGTAAAACAGGACGGGCAATTTTACCATGGCAGATGTTGCTTGCCCATCCTAGGCACTGGCAAACCTGCCAGTGTGCCAATATATTTCCGTCGTGCACAGCTATATTCTTGCAAGTTAAATTTTTGCGCGCAGCGTATCGGGACAGCAATACCTGTGCCCCACTGCTTGCACACTGCGAGCTGACACAAGGATAATGACAACCCTAACCGCGCGCTTTTCATTTATGCCGAAGAAAACACCTGGTCTCGTTTGGCAACGGGGCTATCGCTGCCACACACTATGGCGGCACGATCAACGCCTCGGGCGGATTTCTCTTGCCTCCGAAGACGGCTCTGAACCGAAATATGTCTGTGAGGTAGGCACTCTGCGCGGCGAAACGGACAACTTGCTGGCCGCGAAAAAGTGGGTCCAGCGGCAAGCAAAATTTAACGATGTCCAGCTTCCACTTTTTTAGTTGTTTATGGAGCAGCGCGCAACCAACGCAAGGTTAAACGCGCAATCCGCAGTTACATCGCCTCAGCACGCGCCTCGCTCCTACTACAAATTTCCGTACGAACGCGCAGACGCTCAGTATTACGGTCGACGTTCCGAGTGCCACGACGAGGCCACGGGGTTTGCCAATCATCTCGCTAGATTAGTGACCACGGCATGCTCTAAAAATAGATCTCATTACGCATGTGCTCAGCGTCCCTACCCTAGATCATTTCCAGACGATTTCGCGCTCCACACTAAGCTGCCAAGCAAAATCAGGCGCACGAACGAGATATAAACGCAGCTTCCCCAGAATACGCAGATTCCTCAGACTTGCTTGCGTTTAAAACTAGAGTAAGTTGCCGTTTGTCTCTTCCAGAATTGCGTTCTTCATATTTCATGGCTTAGTTGTATGAAGCACGCGTTTAACGCCAATTTGTCGCCTAAACTGCCCCGTCTTTGACGCCGCGCTCCTTTTCAAACGAGCTTCAATGCACGACGCAGTCAGCGACTCGCATCAAGGGTCAACCGTGCCGACACAGCCGTCAGCCCCAGTCTGCCCATGCGTGCGTGCGGCGCGACGCAAGCCACTGCAGTGCGCGACTGCTTCCGGCCACCACGCTCCCGGGCGGTGGACCACCAGACTCCTCGGCAGTTCGCCAGTAATTGGCCGCTACCTGCGGGGAGCACCACGCCAGGTTGAAGGAGAATGGCCCGTGCCGCGGTTTTTTTTAATCAGCATTGATGACGCAGGCACAGCTGCGCGAAGGTCACGGCGGAGCGTCCAGTAGCCGTGAGCCGGCAAGATGCGGTAGTAGCCTCTGGTTCCCGCCTGTTGCCGCTCACCTCGCGACGGACGCTACGCCATCGGCTGCCGGGACGCGGTGCGCCGACGCGCTTGGTCCGCGGGGCGGCCGCGGCGTCATTG
>SPQI01000171.1 GCA_004570315.1 Oxalobacteraceae bacterium OM1
CCGCTCGATCTCGCCGGCGGCGGCGCTGCGCTGTCGAAGGGCGTCAACATGATCTACACCCGCATGTTCCTGCAGACGCTGAAGCCCAAGTGCGTGAAGAAGCTCGAGCAGTTTCCGGGCCTCTTCGACCTGCACACCATGCTCAAGGCACGCGATCTCTACGAGTTCGACAACATCGTCACCGCGCCGCTGCACGGCTTTCGCGATACCGACGACTACTGGCACCGCGCCAGCGCCAAGCATGTGCTGCACGACATCACCGTGCCCACGCTGGTGCTCAACGCACGCAACGATCCGTTCCTGCCGGCGCAGCATCTACCGGCGAGCGCTTCGCCGCGCGTCACGCTGGAGTATCCCGAGCATGGCGGCCATGTCGGCTTCGCCGTCGGCGGGCTGCCGGGGCGCATTGACTGGCTGCCGCAACGCATACTCCGCTTCCTGCAGGCGGCATAACTCAGGCAACGAGGACAAGGCAATGGACGACATCGTCAAGCAAGCCATGGTCAAATGGCCCAACGTTCCCCACTGCTACGGCTGGCTCGCGCTCGACGCACGCGGCGGCTGGCGCATGCGCGACGAACGCGCCCAGGCGCTGAAGCTGCCGGGCGACCGCATCAACAACGCCGCACTGCTCGGCTTCATCAACCGCAACTACACGCACGACGACGCCGGCCGCTGGTACTTTCAGAACGGTCCGCAACGGGTGTATGTGAACCTTGAGGCGACGCCTTTCATCGTGCGCACCGATCCGGCGCAAGATTTCGTGCTGCATACCGGCGCGCCGCTGGGAGGCATCGATGCCGCGTGGATGACCGAGGGCGGCCAGCTCGTGCTGCAGACGGGAGACGTGGTCGGGATGGTGGACGATCGCGACATGGCGCAATGCCTGCCGCGCTTGCAGATCGGCGGCAAGCCGATCGACGATGATGTGCTGCTCGACTGGCTTGAGGATAACGGCACAAGCGGCGAGCTCAAGCTCGACACCGGCGACGGCGCAGTAGATGTTGGCTTCTTGCGTCGCGATGCACTGGCAAACCGTTTCGGCTTCGTGAGCGCGCCCGCGGCCGATCCGCAATGACGGCTTCGAAGAAAGCGTCAAGAAGCGTTCAGAACTCCTTGCGTCCTTCCTTCACTTCGTCGCGCCAGCGCGCCTTCAGCTCGCGTTCGCGGGCATCGATGATAGCCTGGTCGTAGTAGGACGCATCCGGCGCCTGACGCGCAATGGCAATCTGCTCCAGCGCCGCGGGAATGCTGCCGGATAACGCATAAGATTCGGCCAGGGCCAGATGCTGGAGCGCCTGCTTGCCTTGTCCCGCATAGGCCCTCGCCAATTGGGCCTGCAGCTCCGGTTCGTTGCGGTACTGTTGCGCCTGGTCGCGCAAATAGGCCACGGCGTCGTCATGCCTGCCGGCCGCCATCAGCGCATCCGCATACTGCCGCGCGATGCCGCGTGACAGCGGAAAGCTGCTGCGGGCCGTCTGCGCCAGTCGTACAGCCTCGGTCGCATCGCGCGCGGCCAAGCGAATGTCGATCGCCATTCCGGCGACCATCACGTTGTCCTTGTAGCCGGCTGCGCGCACGTCGTTGAGCAGCGACTGTGCCTTGCCCGGATCGCCCTGGCGCAAGGCAGCGAAGGCCAGACCATACTTCGCCGCAACCGCCAGTTGCGGCACCTTGCTATTGGCCTGCTCACTCAATGCCACGACCGCTTCGCGGGTGCCTTGCGCGGAGGGATCCTGCAGGACGCGTACTCGCGCCCGCGTGAACTGAAAATCGATGCTGTCGGTATGCTTCTGCGCGGGGAAGTCACGCAGGCGCGCCTGGATATCCGCGATGCGCTCGGTCGTCAGCGGGTGCGAGCGCAGGAAAGCCGGCGCGGTGTCGTTATAGGCCCGTGTGGCACTCTGCATGCGTCCGAAAAACGACACCATACCCGACGTGTCGTAACCCGCCTCGCGCATGATCTGCAGGCCGATGCGATCGGCCTCGCGCTCGGCTTCGCGGCCGAAGTTCAACTGCCGCTGCAGCGTCACGCCCTGCCCGCCCATGATCATCGCCATCGAGGCATCCGGGCTGGACCGCGCTGCGAGCGCAGCCAGCAGCATGGAGGCCAGCGGAATGAGGGAATCCTGCTTCTGCTTGCCCAGCATGCGCGCGATGTGGCGTTGCGCGACGTGCCCGATTTCATGCGATAGCACGCCCGCCAGCTCGGATTCGTTCTGCGCGGCCAGCAGCAATGCGGTATGCACACCGATGTAGCCGCCGGGGAGTGCGAATGCATTCAGCAGCGGATCGCGTACGGCGAAGAAGTAAAAGTCGAATCCCGCTTCGCCGCGCGCCTCCGGATGGGCCTCGACGAGCTTGGTGCCGAAGGTATTCAGGTATTCAAGAGTGGGCGGGTCGTCCAGGTAGTCCTTGTCGCGCCGGACGTTGTGCATGATCTCGTCGCCGAGCTTGCGCTCGAGAGCGGGCGAGAGGGTTTCGCGGTCGGCGTCGCCTAGGATGGGGAGGTTTTGGGCGAGCGCTGGTAAGGGCGGCAATGCAGAAGCGCCGCCGAATAGGGCGGCGAAGACGAGCCGAATGCCAAGGCGCGCCAAAAGGTAGGCCGTTGCCGGAAAGGTGGGTCGTTTCACGATGCTATGATAACCGCACTCAAGAATCATTCAAGGACGCCGGCGGCTTCGTTACCAATGAGCAAAGATCAGGACCAGAGGGGCCGCAGCGGCGGCGCGACACTCACCCATTTCGACCATACCGGCCAGGCACACATGGTCGACGTCGGCGCAAAAGCCGAAACTCATCGCATAGCCATCGCGAAGGGGACGATTACGATGCAGCCTGCAACGCTGGAACTGGTTCAGTCCGGCCACGCAAAAAAGGGGGATGTACTTGGCATTGCCCGCATTGCCGCCATCATGGCCGCAAAGCGTACCAGCGACCTCATTCCGCTGTGCCATCCGATTCCGCTGACGAGGGTCGCGGTCGAATTTGAAGTTGATGCAAGCATTTGCACCGTAACCTGTATTGCACGCGCCGAATGTGTAGGGAAAACCGGTGTCGAAATGGAAGCGCTCACGGCGGTCCAAGTGGCGCTGCTTACCATTTATGACATGTGCAAGGCCGTCGACCGCGGGATGGTCATGAACGGCATCGGTCTACTGGAAAAGCACGGCGGGAAAACGGGGTCCTGGACACAGCCAACCTGACCCCGTTCCAAGTCGGACCGTTATTTTTGCTTGTACCGAGAGAGCAGTTGCAGGTTCGTGACGTACGAAAGCTCTGCGCTGTTGACGTTGCCCTTCGGCGTGCTGTACTCCAAGCTCAAGTTGTCGTCCGTCGACCACCAGATCCTGCCATCCCCACCTACGCCGGAAATGAAGCGGTCGATACCGTCGCTGTCGAGCATCCGTTCGAGCTGCAATTCCGCAATGGGCCGGTTCAGGACCACCTTGAGCGGTTCCAGGCCCAGTGTGCCTTCCAGCTTCTCGATCGCACCGCGCACCGGGTCCTTGCGCGACGGATCGTTGGTGGCGATCAGGATTCCCTGACCTCCCATTACGTAGAGCGACACATAACGGAACTCCGAACGCAGCGAAGCCACGATGCTCAGGATATCGAGCGGCTCGAGATGATGGAGCTGGACCCACTGTTGCAGTACGCCGCGCTCGCTCATGCGGGACCGAACAAGCGAATAGAACTCGTTGTTGTATAGCGAAGCTGCACCGGCGAACCAGATCGACGTAATTTCGATACTGACCACGTCATAGCGCTGTTTGTCCGGCGTCAGCAGCAGCAGGTTGCGACCGTCGGTGATGTGCAGGTTCACACCGGGGGCAGACGAAACGCGATTGTTCACCGTAGCGAAATGCGCGTCAGCCATGCGGACCATGTCGCGTGAGAGCTCCGCAATGTCGAGCTGTCGAAAGCCCGCTTCATGGAAAGCGCGGCTCGTCACGCCAGTGCCGTAACCGATCACAAGAGCCCGGTCCCGAGCGTCCTGGTGCAACAACGACGCCAGTGCGAAACCCAGCTGTGCCTGCATTTCGCCTTTCCATGAGTCGTTGCCTTGGAATTTGCCATTGGTAAGCAGAGTCTTGAATTGGGATCCGCCAGCGGATGTACGCACCACTGTCGTCAGGCCACCGTCGATGCTTTCGGCGTGGTCGATTACCGTTCCCCATTTCTGCGGATAGAAATAGACGTTCGATCCGGAGCTGAGCGATTCGTAATCGAGACGGACGGCAAAGGATGCCGCAATAATTGCTAGTGCGCCCCCAGCCAGTCCGAGGTCTCGGCGCCGAATTCGTGGGGCTGCGATTGCAAAAACCGCGATCGCAGTACTCAGTGCGCCAAGAGCAACGATCCGCGTCGTCACAAGCCCGCCTAGCAGCGGGAGCAGTACGAAACCAAAGATCAGGACTCCGGAAATATTGCCTAGCGTGTTCAATGAGGCGCCGACGCCTAGCATGGCGACGGCCTTGCCGTCTCCGCGACTGGTTATGAGATCCATGCTGAAGGCATATGCCGAACCGATGAACACAGTCGGAGGAATCATGAGCAACGCGCAGACCAGGCCTCGAATAGCTTCACGCGCTGCGAACTGGGTCGCCACCGGGTAATTCGCAAAACTGCCGAAATACTCGGGAATTTCGTTCCACCACCACACGCTCAATGCGATTGCGATCGCAAAGCCGGTAAGCGACCAAGCGAGAAGCTGCACGCGATCGTTCTGCGCATTAAGGAGCAGGCGCCGTGCCCCCTCGCCTCCAATAGCCAACCCGATCAGGAACGTGGCCAGCATCAGTCCGAATGCATAGACGCTGTTGCCGGCAACAATGGAGAGCATATGGACATAGACAACCTCGAGTCCGAGCGACAGAACGCCCGTTACGCCGAGAGACACCAACGCCGCAATGACTGCGCGGCGAGTAGCGGGCCTGAACGACGAGTGTTCTACGGCAGCGGTTGCCGCCACTGGGATCGCCTTCTTGGCAAGCTCCAGGGCACCCAGTGCGACCAGCATATTGAGCACTGCCGCCACCAGCGTCGTACTGCGCACGCCAACCAGCGGAATAATGAAATAGCTGGTGCATAGCGCGCCGGTTGCCGCGCCGGCCGTGTTGACGAAATAGAGCCAGGCAACCTGTGCGCCAATTGGATCCTTCTGGCCGCTCATGACCTGTGTAAGCAAAGGCAGGGTGGCGCCCATTAGCACCGTTGGAACGAGCAGGACGGCCGCACCGAGCGCGACGCGAAAAAGGAGGAGGATCGGTGCGCCCGGCGGTTGTCCGGTTGCCGCTGCCACATATGCGGTTTGAATCGAATCGAAGAGCAATGGTGTAGCCAAGCAGTACACGGCGATCAGCAGTTCGACGTATGCGTACACTTGCAAGGGACGCTTTGCGCGTTGAGCGATACGGCTGCCGATGAGCGAACCGATCGCCATGCCGCCGAGGAATGTCGCGAGCACGGTGAAGGTTGCGGTCGCCGTGCTGCCGAAGACCAAAGCAAGGCGTTTGGCGAATAGAACCTGATAGACCAGCGCGGCCATTCCAGAGGCAAAGAACATGGCGCCAAGCTTACGTCCAAAGGAATCGCCAGTCAGGCCAACCGATGTCACTTCCTGGTCAGCCGGCAGTGCAGCCGAACGAAAAGTTGCAAGGCACTTTGCCTGGAAATACACGGCGGAAGCGGTCACTGCAATCATCATCCAGCATGCCCAACCATTTTCTGCCAGCCAGGGCATGAACGTTCGCAAGGCGATGACCCAAACGACCCAGGCACCAAACCCGGTGAGCACAGCGTAAACGCGTGGCTTGTAGGTCCACGGGACGGAAGTCGACGAGAGCGCCAGAGCAGCGAGCACGAACGGCACGGCCACGATCAAGTCCACGACGTAATGCTCGCCGACATAAAGCGTTGAGACGGCCGTCAGCGACGCCAGGACTGCGAACAGGATGCGCGACCAGCGCGGCGCGCCGCTTTGCCACCACAGGACGGCGCTTGCCAACATCCAGCCAAAATGCATGGATGGCATGCCATTGCGTGGGAACGAAGCAACCTTGATCAGCTCGATTGCTGCTTGGCCGTGCCGTGCAAGGGCCGCGGCGTAGCCATCCGACCCGAATACGTATTTGGGCCCGGTGATGGGAAAGAAGTTATAGGCCAGCAGAGCGCAGCTGGTCAGCACCACCCAAGTTAGCACTGCGTCCGGTACGTGTTGCGGTCTGCCGCGCAAGTGGCGCAGCGCGACGGCCGCGAATCCGAGCGGCGTCATCGAATACGCACTCAGCAACAGTTGCCGTGCGCCCGGAATGGCATCCGCCACATCGATGATCGCTGGCGTAAAACCGAGTCCTGCCGCGTGATCCCAGCGCATCGCATACAAGTCGAACGTCATGGGATGCAGAGTCGCGGTCAGCGTCAGGGCCGCTTCAGGGACGATGGTGAAAAGCAAAACGAGACAGGTGAGAAGCTTCAAGCGCGATTCGAAGCTGCGGTCAGACAGTTGCGTGGGCCTCGATGCCAACCGCAGCAACAGGACGCAAGCCGCAGGCAGCGCAAGACCGCTGGTAATCAGGTTCAAAATCTCGCTGATATTCGGAAAACCGGACTGCCCCAATTGGAAGAAGTGATTCTTCTCGTCCAGCGCCTGCCACAGGGACCAGGTGACAATGGGTGCGGGCACGAGCGCGGCCCATTGCATGCGCGCCGTTGGCCTGGAACCCCAAAAGAGGACCAGGAAAATTAAGCCATAGCCGCGCAGTAAATCGTAAAGCTGCCCTACCGAAAATTTGCCGGCCGCCGCGAAGATCCGATGCGCAGGCCAGGCGTTCAAGCCCATAGCCGCACCCAGCAGCAGCAGAAGCGCACCAGCGCCAAATAACCGGATCGCATGGACGGCCTCGAGCGCCGAATGACTTTGGTTAGGTTCTGATCTCATTGACCTAAGGGAAGTAGAACGATATGGCAGGGCAGCAGTGCTGCGCCCCAAATGAAGACACCCCGGTCCGATGACAGAGCGGGGTGTCGGAACCTGACAAAAGGACGGCGCATGCGGCGCCGGCCCCTATCATGCCAAAGGATTAGCAGAGCTTCGGAGAACCCGAAGCGCAGGAGCCCGAAGTGGCCCAGGTGACCTGTGCCGTCGTAGAATTCAGCGTCGGGGTCAAAACGTAGGTTTGCGCGTTCAGGCCATTGGCGGTCGTTGCGGTTGCCGTGATGGTACCTGTGTCGCCGATGGCAACGCTAGCCAGGACAGCGGTCGATGCCGGGACGGCCGGAATGTCACCCACGCCGGCGGAGATGCCTGCGAGTGCGCCGCTCGTCACACAAGAGCCGTTTTGGGCGCAAACCTCAACGCCAGTCTTCAGAGCAGACGTGGATGCAACGACCTCAGTGAATCGTGCTTTGAGCGTGTACTGCTGATACGCCGGAATCGCAACGGCAGCCAGAATACCGATAATTGCCACGACAATCATCAGTTCAATCAGCGTGAAACCTTGTTGTGCTTTCATCTTCATCGATTTCATTTGTTTCTCCCTTTTTGACAATAGGCAGGCTCCCTGCCCTGCGATCTCTAACGCAACCATCATGCCAGCCGGAAACCTGCAAGGCTGCGCGAGCCATTTGTAGCAAATTTGGTCAGCGGGACGCTTGATGACAATATTTGTCACTTGGAAGTCCATCGGCGTATCAGACGAACGAGCGAAACGACAATTCTTGTCAATTCGAGAGAAACACGCGCAGGCGAGCGCCACAGTAATTAATGACATCTCGATCAGCCAACCGATGCCGCTGACTGCCCAAAGGGACGCCGTTCACGACAGGAGGGTCAAGTCCCTCTACGTTGGATAAGTAATACTGATCCGCCTCGCGAATGACGAGCGCGATGTGGTCGTTCGGCCTGCCCAAGGTCACGATCGGTCGGGAAAGCGATATCTCCTTACCGCAGTTCGGGCCATCCAGCACGATAAGCTTCGGTCCCTGCAACGGGCGCGGTGATGGATCGGCAGAAGCATCTGCGTCGTACCGAATTCGGTATTCCGCGAGTTCCACCACGTCCCCATGTTGCAAAAAGTGCATTCTGATCGGCTGCCCATTCACCTGGGTGCCGTTCGTGCTATTGAGGTCTTCGAGAAAAGAGTCGCCATCCCGCGTCACGATCACCGCATGCTCCGAACTGACCGCCAGCTCTTCGAGCACGATGTCGTTGTGCGGTGCACGGCCGATGGTGAGGCGCTCCTTCACCAGGCGCACTTCGCGCAACACATTACCGTCTTTGCTAAGGATGATGCTTGGCATGCTCTTTTACGACTAACAAACTTTATGGCAGCAGTTTCGCCAAAAGCCCCTTCGGCCGATCGCCGGTGACGCGGGCGAGCACGACCGAAACATTGTCTCGGCCGCCCGCCTCGTTGGCTGCTGCGATCAATGCTTCGCCGATGGCAGTCAGCGAGCATCCCTCTTCCGCGAGGATCACCGCGATGTCCTCATCGTCGAGCATATCGGACAAGCCATCGGAACACAGCAGGTAGACGTCCCCCGGCATCGTCTCGTATTCAACCAGGTCCGCCTCGACTTCGGGCACCACGCCCAGCGCACGCGTCACCAGGTTGCGATGCACCGAAAGACGCGCGTCCTCCGGCGTCATGATGCCGGCGTCGAGCTGTTCCTGGAGCACGGAATGATCCCGTGTCAGCTGGTCCAGGCGGCCCGCTCGCAGGCGGTAGGCCCTGGAATCGCCGATGTGGGCGAGCATGACACGGTCCTTCTCGAATGCCGCCACCACGAGTGTCGTGCCCATACCGTTGTAGGCAGCTTCAGACTGCGCAGCCGCATACACGGCGTCGTTGGCGCGTTCGGTAGCCTCCGCGATCAGCGAACGCATGTCGCTCCCGCGCCGCAACGGCAGACCAAGGCGCCGTCGGCGACCCAGTGCCGTCTCGAGGTACTGCCGGATCACTTCAACCGCCATGCCGCTTGCGACTTCGCCGGCGTTGTAACCGCCCATGCCGTCCGCCAGGATGGCGAAGTCATAGACGGGGCTCACGGCGATGGCGTCTTCGTTCTGCGGACGCACCATGCCGGTATCGGTACTGCACGCGAATTCGAGTCGAGGCTTGCGGGACATGCGGCGATTATACGAAAAGCATGTTAGCGCGCAGCAATTTGCTGCGGGCGCACGAAACAAAAAAGGGAGCCGAAGCTCCCTTTCGTGCTGCTGCAGCGACGGATTACAGCGCTGCCTTCAGCAGGCGGCCCATCTCGGACGGGTTCTTCGTCACTTTGATGCCGCAGGCTTCCATGATTTCCAGCTTGGCCTGAGCGGTGTCGGCACCGCCTGAGATCAGCGCGCCGGCGTGGCCCATGCGCTTGCCCGGGGGCGCAGTGACGCCCGCGATGAACCCGATTACCGGCTTCTTCATGTTGTCCTTGATCCAGTAGGCAGCGTTGGCTTCGTCCGGACCGCCGATTTCGCCGATCATGATGACGGCGTCGGTGTCAGGATCGTCGTTGAACATCTTCATCACATCGATGTGCTTCAGACCGTTGATCGGGTCGCCGCCGATGCCCACTGCCGACGACTGGCCCAGGCCCAGCGCGGTCAGCTGCGCCACGGCTTCATAGGTCAGCGTGCCCGAACGCGACACGACGCCGATGCGGCCTTTCTTGTGGATGTGGCCCGGCATGATGCCAATCTTGATTTCGTCCGGGGTGATGAGGCCGGGGCAGTTCGGGCCGAGCAGCAGGGTTTTGCTGCCGGCCTTTTTCATGCGGTCTTTCACGACCATCATGTCACGGACCGGAATGCCTTCGGTGATGCAGATGGCCAGATCGAGTTCAGCTTCGACGGCTTCCCAAATCGCGTCGGCGGCACCGGCGGGCGGCACGTAGATCACGGAGACGGTCGCGCCGGTCTGCGCCTTCGCTTCCTTCACGTTCGCGAAAATCGGGATGCCTTCGAAGTCTTCGCCAGCCTTCTTCGGGTTCACGCCGGCGACGAAGCAGTTCTTGCCGTTGGCGTAGTCGCGGCACATGCGCGTGTGGAACTGGCCGGTCTTGCCGGTAATGCCTTGGGTGATGACTTTGGTGTCTTTGTTGATCAGGATCGACATATTCTTCCCTCGATTATTTTCCGTTGGCCGCAGCGACGACTTTCTGCGCGGCTTCTTCCATGCTGTCGGCAGCGATGATCGGCAGGCCGGAGTCGGCCAGCATCTTCTTGCCCAGGTCTTCGTTGGTGCCCTTCATGCGCACGACCAGCGGCACGCTCAGGGAGACGGCCTTGGAAGCGGCGATCACGCCTTCGGCGATGACGTCGCAGCGCATGATGCCGCCGAAGATGTTGACCAGGATGGCTTTCAAGTTGGGGTTCTTCAGCATCAGCTTGAACGCCTCGGTGACCTTCTCGGTCGTGGCGCCGCCGCCGACGTCCAGGAAGTTGGCCGGCTCGCCGCCGAACAGCTTGATCGTGTCCATGGTGGCCATGGCCAGGCCCGCACCGTTCACCAGGCAACCGATGTTGCCATCGAGGGAGATGTAGGCGAGGTCGAACTTGGAGGCTTCGATTTCGGCCGGATCTTCTTCGTCGAGGTCACGCATGGCGACGATTTCCGGATGACGGAACAGCGCGTTGGAATCGAAGTTGAACTTGGCGTCGAGGGCGATTACCTTGCCGTCGCCGGTCAGGATCAGCGGGTTGATTTCGGCGAGCGAGGAATCGGTTTCCCAGTAGGCTTTGTACAGCCCCTGGAACTGCTTGCGTGCGTCGGGAATGGAAGCGGCCGGCACGCCGATCTTGGCGGCGATGTCATCGGCTTCGGCGTCGGTCAGGCCGACGGACGGGTCGATGGCAACTTTGTGAATGAGCTCGGGATGCTTCTCTGCGACTTCCTCGATGTCCATGCCGCCTTCGCTGGAGGCCATCATGACGACGCGCTGGGTGACGCGGTCGGTCACCATGGAGACGTAGAGTTCTTTCTTGATGTCGGCGCCTTCTTCGATCAGCAGGCGGCGGACCTTCTGGCCTTCCGGACCGGTCTGGTGCGTGACCAGCTGCATGCCCATGATCTGGTTCGCGTACTCGCGCACCTGCTCGAGCGACTTGGCGACCTTGACGCCGCCGCCCTTGCCGCGGCCGCCGGCGTGGATCTGTGCCTTGACGACCCAGACCGGACCACCAAGAGTTTCAGCGGCCTTGACCGCCTCTTCGACCGAAAAGCACGGGATACCGCGCGGAACCGTCACCCCGAACTTGCGGAGGATTTCTTTGCCCTGATACTCATGGATTTTCATGCGAGCTTCCCTTCAGACGCTGTGTGAATTGAATTGAACGAATTGGTTGGACGTCAACCGGTTTTCTTTGCCGGCGCCGGTGTCGCGACCCAGCGCGGGTAATACTTGGCAACCGCTGCGCCGTCGGTGCGCAAGGCATGGCAGCGGTCGAGCTGGAACGGCTTCTCGGTCTGCTCTTGGGCGCCTGCCGCAGCGCCGTCGCGGGTATCAATGACTTCGCCCGCAAATGCTTGAATAGCCGCCGTCGGCAGGACTTGCGCCAGCTCGGTAAGGTGCGTACAGCCCTGGGTGCCGGACAGGCGCATCTTCACTTCGTTGCGGAAGCCCTTCAGCAGATTCAAGCCGACGAGCTTGCGGTAATCCGGGCCAATGGTGTCGCAATAGCCGGGATAAGGAACGGCATCGGAAACCGCTTCGGCGCCGACGATGGTGAGCTTGCGGTCGATGGTCAGGCGCAGCCGGAGATCATGCATCGGCTGGCCGGCGGGGCGGACTCCCGATGCCAGCTTGGCATCGCGTGTCTTCACGTCAGTGAGGTGTGCTTCGATATCCCACAAACCGTCGTCGCGTGCATACGCTTCGATCTGGATTGCGCGCGTGTGCTTGAGTGCGCGGCGGGAGGACGGCGGAGATAGGGGCATACGGACCATTGCCTGTGAGGCGGCCAATGATGCCGCAGTTGCGTGTCGCTGCCGCAGCTTCTACGGCAACAGCCGCTCTTGCGGCGCTGCAAAAAACCGGGAAAGTTTAGCACAGGTCGCCGTCGCCCCGCCAATTTTGGCAACCTGGGCGGCTGCGCGAGGCCAGAATTCAAAGCGGTTGGGAAGGCGGGCAGGGGGAGGATGTATCCAGCACTAGCAACAAGTCGTGCGGCGATGCAGCCGCCTAGTCGTCGGCGCGCCGGCTGGCACGGCAGACTTCAATCCAGAATGCCGTTCGACTCGTCCGGTTCGGCGACCATCCGCATGGCACGCTGAATTGCCTGCTGAGAGAAGCCACGCTGCAGCAGAAACCGCATCTGCTTGGCGCGTTCGGCCGCATCGCCGGGCAAGGCGTCAAATTTCCTGCGCCAGACTTCGGCTGCACGGGCCGCCTCGTCTTGCGACAGGTTGGCCTTGATATCGGCGATCGACTCGGCGTCGATGCCGTGGCTGTGGAGTTCGGAGAGGATGCGGCTATTGCCGAAGCGTGCCGCCCGGCGATGAACCAGCGATTCGGAAAAGCGGGCTTCGGAGAGGAATTTGGAGGATTCGAGCCAGTCGAGCAACGCGTCGACGTCGTCGCCCTCCTGGGCATAGCGGGAGAGTTTGCGCCCCAGTTCAAGGCGGCTGTGTTCGCGGGTCGACAAATACTTCAGGGCCCGCGCCTTTAGACTCATTTGCGGTTTCGCCATGGTGTTCTATCGGCGCAGGCCCCTCACGTGAAGTAAGCTGTCTTGCGGATTCGAAACGAACCGGAGCGCGGCTCCGGCTCGGTACTTCGGGAGCCCGATTACTCGGCAGCCTTTTCGGCGGCTGTGACCGGCCCCAGTTCAGGCACGCCGAGGGATGCACGGACCTTGTTCTCGATTTCACGAGCCAGTTCCGGATGCTCCTTCAAATAGTTACGCGCGTTGTCTTTACCTTGGCCGATACGCTCGCCGCTGTAGCTGTACCAGGCACCCGCTTTTTCGACGATCTTCGCCTCGACGCCGAGGTCGATGATCTCGCCTTCACGGGACGTGCCTTCGCCATACAGGATGTCGAAGTGTGCTTCGCGGAATGGCGGCGCAACCTTGTTCTTCACGACCTTAACCTTGGTCTCGTTACCGATCACTTCCTCGCCGGATTTGATCGAGCCGGTACGGCGAATGTCCAGGCGCACGGAGGCGTAGAACTTCAGTGCGTTACCGCCGGTCGTGGTTTCCGGGTTACCGAACATCACGCCGATTTTCATGCGGATTTGGTTGATGAAAATGACCAGCGTATTGGTACGGTTGATGCTGCCGGTGAGCTTGCGCAGCGCCTGGGACATCAGGCGGGCTTGCAGGCCGGGGAGCGAGTCGCCCATGTCGCCTTCGATTTCGGCGCGAGGCGTCAGTGCGGCGACCGAGTCGACGACCACGAGGTCCACGCTGCCGGAGCGCACCAGCGCGTCGCAGATTTCCAACGCCTGTTCGCCGGTATCCGGCTGTGAGATCAGGAGTTCGGAGAGGTCCACGCCCAGCTTCTGCGCATATACCACGTCGAGGGCGTGCTCGGCGTCGATGAAAGCGCAGGTACCGCCGAGCTTTTGCATTTCGGCGATGGCCTGGAGGGTCAGTGTGGTTTTACCGGACGATTCCGGACCATAGATTTCCACCACGCGGCCACGCGGCAGACCACCAATACCCAGCGCGATATCGAGGCCCAGCGAGCCGGTCGATACCGCCTGAATTTCTTCCTGCACGGCGCCGTCGGCCATGCGCATTACGGAGCCCTTGCCGAACTGCTTTTCGATCTGCGCCAGGGCTGCAGCCAGGGCCTTGCTCTTTTCCGGATTCTGGGAGGATTTCTTGTCGTCCATACACTTTCTTTCGACGGTTGAAATTGAGGAGAACCGGAGTCCGGTTCGGGCACTGCTCAGCTACGTCACAAACACCACTGTATAAAAATCCAGTGATTTGCGCAAGCTGAAAATGCGTCCGGCGGCAAAAATATTTATTACCATGGAAGCATGGATGCGGCGGCGAGCTGCCTTGCCGCTCTTGCTGAAACGCAATAGACTAGGTCACTCCTACCGCAGCGTGCCGATCATGCGTATCTTGCTTGCCGAAGACGACAGTGTACTCGCCGACGGACTCACCCGTTCGCTGCGCCAGTCCGGATACGCGATCGATTGCGTCAAGAACGGGCTGGAGGCGGACTCGGCCCTCTCGACCCAGGATTTCGATCTTTTGATTCTCGACCTCGGGCTGCCGAAAATGCCCGGCCTTGAAGTGTTGCGCCGGTTGCGCGCTCGCAATTCTCGCTTGCCCGTGCTGATTCTCACCGCCGGGGATTCTATTGAGCAACGCGTCAAGGGGCTCGATCTGGGCGCCGACGACTTCATGGCCAAGCCCTTCGCCCTTTCCGAGCTTGAGGCGCGCGTTCGCGCATTGACCCGGCGTGGCGCAGGGGGCGGTCCAACCGTCATCAAGCACGGTCCGCTTTCATACGATCAGGTCGGCCGCATCGCTTACATGAACGAGCAGATGCTCGACCTGTCGGCACGCGAACTCGGTCTGCTGGAGGTGCTGCTGCAACGCACCGGGCGGCTGGTGTCGAAGGAGCAGCTGGTCGACCATCTATGTGAATGGGGCGAGGAAGTCAGCAACAACGCCATCGAAGTCTACGTTCACCGATTGCGCAAGAAGATCGAAACCGGCGGCGTGCGCATCGCCACCGTCCGCGGCCTCGGGTATTGCCTGGAAAAGTTTTCCGACGCGGGCATTCAGGCCGCCGCGCCATCGCCCGCCTCTCCGCATAGCTGATTCGAGCGATGAGCGACGCCCAGCGCCTGGACGCGGCGCCGAACGCCGCCTCTCCTCCCTCCCCTGCCGCGCCGGCAGCGCCGACCAAACCCGAAGAGCGCATGCAGCGCTCGCTGTTCGGCGAGATTCTCGATTGGATGCTGGTGCCGCTGTTGTTGCTGTGGCCGATGAGCATCGCGATCACCTACCTGGTCGCCAAGTCCATCGCCAACCATCCCTTCGACCGCGCCCTCGACGACAACGTCACCGTGCTTGCTCAGCAAGTGCATGAGGTCAATGGCCGCGTAATGGTCCAGATGAACAATTCGGCGCGCGACATCCTGCGCGCCGACGACATCGACAACGTCTACTACCAGGTGATCGGCCCGTCGGGCGATGTGATCGATGGCGACCGCGAACTGCCTGCGCCGCCGCCCGAGGAGGACAACACGCAGAGCGGCACCGTGCGCTTCCGCAACGAGACGGTGCGCGGCGCCGATGTGCGCGTGGCGTACATTCAGGTTGACCTGCGCCGCGACCGCGTCGGGCGCGATGCGCTGCGCGACCCGCGCTATGCCGTCGTGCAGGTCGCAGAAACCCTCGACAAGCGGACTCAGCTCGCCAACGAAATCATCAAGGGCGTGATCCTGCCGCAGTTCCTCATCCTGCCGATCGCGCTGGCCCTGGTCTGGTTCGCCCTGTCGCGCGGGCTGTCGCCGCTGGCCGAATTGCAACAACGCATCCG
>SPQI01000276.1 GCA_004570315.1 Oxalobacteraceae bacterium OM1
GGTCGTTCTTGTAGACCGCCTTGCGGAAGCCGTTCGTCGGATTGCAGGTGAAGCCGGTCGGGCCCGGGTTGCAGGCATTCGCAGCCGCATCGGCCAGATAAGCGTTGCGGAAGCTGGTCTTCACCAGGTTGTTCGGACCGAAGAAGGCAGCGAACTGCGGCGACGACGGGCCGGGCAACGAATCGGCCGCGAAGACGGCGGTCTGCGGCAGCTTGCCCGACGTGAACAGCTGGGTGAGCGACGACGTGGTCGGCAGCAGGGTTTCAATGCCGGTCGCGTACTGCGCTTCGTAGATGTCGGCCGGCGAGCTGTAGACGTTGCCGTACGCGCGCTGGAAGCCGGTCGTCAGCAGCGGCAGGAAGATCGTGCCGCCCACGTTCGGCGAGCCGGATACGGTCACGTCGGTCAGCAGGCCGAGCGCATACGGACCGGATTGGCCGGCCAGCGCCGTGACCTTGAACTCGGACGCGTACTTTTGCTGCATCTCGCGCTGCGTTGCCATCGCGACGTAGCCGCCCTGCGAATAGCCGGTGATGAACAGCTTGCCGGAATCCTGCGCATTGATGGTCGGGAAAGCTTTGCGTGCAGCGCGCAGGCTGTCGATCATGTCGTTCGCTTGCGCTTCGGCATTCAGGTACGGGTGGTAGCCGAGCGTGGAGATGTCATAGCCGGTGTAGTTCGGGGCCACGACGATGAAGCCTTGGGCGGCGTAGAACGCGGCAAGCTGGGAGGCTTCCGCGTTGTCGCGCAGGTTGGCCAGGTTGAAGTTCTTGTCGGTCGTCGTGCCGTGGGCGTAGAGCAGCACCGGGCGCGGGCCGGCGCAGGCCGGGTCGCTGCCGGACGGCACCATGATGGCGCCACTGGCGTCGGTGCTCTCGTTGGCGCCGCCGACCGTGCTGTACTTCATGTAGTAGGTCGAGATCGCGCATTTCGGCGTGCCGGTGATTTGCGTGAAGCCAGGCTTGGCGGCTTCGAGTGAAGCGGCGAAAGCGGCCGGTTGCAATTGGGTCACTGCCGTGCCGTCGGGTTGCGGTACGGGAACGAGGTTCGGCGGATTGGCGAACAGCGTGCCGCGGGCGACCGTCGTATCGATGTTGGGACCGCTGCTATTGCCGCCGCCGCAAGCGGACAGGACTGCCGCAGCCAGGATGCCGGCGGCAAAGGGAAGGTGTCTCATCAAGTCTCCTCGTTTTATATTGCGTTGCAAAATCGAACGGCCGTGCCATTCTTGGCGGATTAGTATGTCATCGAATGACGAGGCTTGCATAGCTGACACTGCGTGCAAAATGCGGCTCGGCGCTAGAGTGTTGCTTCTAATCTTTGGGGATGTTTGAGTGCGCGCAGTTTGACTGCGCGTCGGGCAATCGTTGCGACGGTTCAGTCGGCGAGCAGACGACCGAGTACGCCGCGCGAATCGTGCGCCGCACGACGAAGTCGGTCGTTGACGCCGAGCCATGCGCCGTCGACCGGGGGTGTCTCGACAAGGATGACCGCGGCGTCGACCGTATCCATGCTGCGCAGCGCCGCATATAGCCCATGTGCATAGCCCGCCGGTTCGGAAGGCAGCACGATATGCGGAATCGATGGAACGGCCGCCGATCCCCCGCAGGCAATGAAGGCGGCACGGCAGTCGCGCGCCTGCAGCGCGGCAAGCGTGGCCGCGACATTCGGTGCGTCGACCAGCGCCACCGGGGTGCGCGGCGCGTAATGCGCTTCGAGCGTACCGGATGCGCGTGGCGCGCTCGCATCGGGCACGGAGGGCATCCGTCCGATGACTGCCGCGATGTCGGCCGCAGCAATATGCCCGGGCCGCAACAGCACTGGCCCATGCGTCTGCATGCGGGACAAATCGAGAATGGTGGATTCGATGCCTACCTGGCTCGCCCCGCCGTCGAGAATGGCAGCGAGCGGACTGCCGGCGCCTGTCCCGAATTCGTCGCGCACATGTTGCGCCGCCGTCGGACTGACGTGGCCGAAGCGGTTTGCGGAAGGCGCCGCGACGCCCCCCTTCCCGCCCTTGAATGCACGCAGGAGGACCTGGGCGACGGGATGCGATGGGCAACGCACGCCGATCGAATCCTGGCCGCCCGACACGGCATCGGGAATCTGCGGCGCGCGCTTCAGGATCAGGGTCAGCGGTCCCGGCCAGAAGGCATCGACCAGTTGGCGCGCCTCGGACGGAATCTCTGCAGCCCAATACGCGAGGTCTGCGCCCGGAGCAACATGCACGATCACCGGATGGTTCGACGGCCGTCCCTTCGCGGCGTAGATCTTTGCGACCGCAGCCGGATTCTCCGCATCCGCGCCGAGGCCGTACACGGTCTCGGTCGGAAAGGCGACCAGTTCGCCGCGCTCGAGCGCGCGTGCGGCGCCTTCGATGGCGGCGGAGTCGGGAACGACGGCAGTCATGGCCTCACGCCCTCAGAGCGGAATGCCGAGGATGCGACAGGCCGCAGCAAGGCTCGCCTGTGCTTCCGCCAGCGTCGGCGCGATGAAGGTGACGTGGCCCATCTTGCGGCCGCGGCGCGGAGCATCCTTGCCGTAGAGATGCAGGTTGGCACCGGGCAGCCGCAGCACCTCGTCCCAGGCCGGCTCACGCGGCGTGTCGCTGCCGTTCTCGAACCAGACGTCGCCGAGAATGTTCAGCATGACGGCCGGCGAATGCTGGCGCACGTCGCCCAGCGGCAGCTTCGCCATCGCGCGGGCCTGCTGCGCGAACTGGCTGGTGACGCAGGCGTCGATGGTGTAGTGCCCGCTGTTGTGCGGACGCGGCGCCATCTCGTTCACCACGAGCGAACCGTCGGTCAGCACGAAGAACTCGATGCACAGCACGCCGACGTAGCCCATCTGCTCGATGATGGCCAATGCCGCCGCCTGCGCGCGCGAAGCACATTCCGCCGTGACGTTCGGGCCGGGCACCGTGGTCGTGAAGAGAATGCCGTCGCGATGCACGTTCTCGGCGATCGGATACACCACCGACTGTCCATCGGCACCGCGCACGGTGAGCACCGACACCTCATAGGCCAGCGGCAGCATCTTCTCCAGCAAGCAGGTCACGCGGCCCATCTTGTCGAAGGCGGCGCGCACGTCGTCGCGCGTCTTCACGCGAATCTGGCCCTTGCCGTCATAGCCCATGCGTACCGTCTTCAGGATGCCGGGCAGCAGCGCATCGTCGATGGCGTCGATATCGGCTTCGGTGGAGATGGTCTTGTGCGGCGCCGGCATCACGCCCGACTTCGGCGCGCAGTCGACGAAGAAGCGCTTCTCTTCAATGCGGTTCTGCGCGATGGAGACGCAGGCGGCAGACGGTGCCACGAAGGTGCGCTCCGCCAGGAACGCCATGCTCTGCGCCGGCACGTTCTCGAATTCGGTCGTGACGGCGGCGCACTGCGCGGCCAATTCCGCAAGCGCCTTCTGGTCGCTGTAGTCGGCGCAAATGAGATGGTCCGCCGCATGGCCTGCAGGACAGTCGCGCGACGGCTCCAGCACGGCGACCTTGTAGCCCATCATCTGCGCGGCATGCGCGAACATGCGGCCGAGCTGGCCGCCGCCCATCACGCCCAGCCAGGTCGGCGGCGTGCCGGAGGGCAGGAATGCGGGATGCTTCTCGTTCATACCGGCAGCTTCATGTCGAGCGCGGCCTGCGTCTGCTTCGCGCGGAATTCCTGCAGGCGGGCGGCGAGCGTTTCGTCGGTCGCCGCCAGCATGGCGATGGCGGTCAGCGCGGCATTCGCGGCGCCCGCCTCGCCGATGGCGAAGGTCGACACCGGCACGCCCTTGGGCATCTGCACGATGGACAGCAGTGAATCCTCGCCGCGCAAATACTTAGACGGCACCGGCACGCCGAGCACCGGCACGATGGTCTTGGCCGCGATCATGCCCGGCAGGTGGGCCGCACCGCCGGCACCGGCGATGATAGCGCGCAGGCCGCGCTGGCGTGCAGATTCGGCATAGGCAAACATCTGGTCCGGCATGCGATGCGCCGAGATCACCTGTGCTTCATGCGGCACGCCGAATTCCTTCAGCATCGCGACCGCATGCTGCATCACGTCCCAATCGGAAGAGGACCCCATCACCACGCCGACCAGCGGCGCGCTTGCGTTCGGCTGGCTCATGTCAGTCCTTCAGGGTGTCGCCGGTCAGGCGCTCCAGGGCTTCGCGATATTTGGCGCCGGTCTTGGCGATCACGTCTTCCGGCAATGCAGGCGCCGGCGCGGTCTTGCCCCAGTCGGTCAGCGTCTCGAGGTAGTCGCGCACGAACTGCTTGTCGAACGACGGCGGCGACATGCCTGGCGCGTACGAGTCACGCGGCCAGAAGCGCGAGGAATCGGCGGTGAGCACCTCGTCCATCAGGTGCAGCACGCCGTTGTCGTCGAGGCCGAATTCGAACTTGGTGTCGGCGATGATGATGCCCTTGGTCGCAGCGTAGTCGGCCGCCGTCTGGTAGAGCTGGATGCTGATGTCGCGGATCTTCGCGGCCAGTTCCTTGCCGATCCGCTGCTCGACTTCTTCGAAGCTGATGTTCTCGTCATGCTCGCCGATGTCCGCCTTGGCCGCTGGCGTGAAGATCGGCTGCGGCAGCTTGTCGGCCTGACGCAGACCCGGCGGCAGCGCGATGCCGCAGATGGCGCCGGTGCTCTGGTAGTCCTTCCAGCCCGAGCCGATGATGTAGCCGCGCACCACTGCTTCGACCAGAATCGGCTTCAGGCGCTTCGCCACCACGGCGCGGCCCTTCACCTGGTCCACCTCGTTCGACGCTACCACGCTCTCGGGCGCGATGCCGGTCAGGTGGTTCGGCACGATGTGGCCGAGCTTCTCAAACCAAAAATCGCTCATCTGGTTGAGCACCATGCCTTTGCCGGGGATCGGCTCGTTCATGACCACGTCGAAAGCGGACAGCCGGTCGGTCGTGACAATGAGGAGCTTGTCGTCGCCGACGGCGTAGTTGTCGCGGACCTTGCCGCGGCCCAGCAGCGGAAGGGACTGGATGGTGGACTGGTAGAGGCTGATCATGGGGCAAGTTGGGACAGTTTCGAGATTGCAAAAAAGCCAAAACCGGCGGGAGTGCTTGGGGACGCCGCCGGTTGGAGTTTTGGTATTTCTAAGGCGTAATTTTACTGCACGATCTGTGCGAGTTCGCCCTTTTTGTATTTCTCAGCGATCTTTTCAAGCGGGATCGGCTTGATCTTGCTGGCCTGGCCTTCGCAGCCGAAAGCAATGAAGCGCGACTTGCAAATCGCCTTGGCGGCTTCGCGCGCCGGCTTCAAGTACTCGCGCGGATCGAACTTCGACGGATTCTCGGCGAAAAAGCGGCGGATCGCTGCCGTCATCGCGAGGCGGATGTCGGTGTCGATATTGATCTTGCGCACGCCGTGCTTGATGCCTTCCTGGATCTCTTCCACCGGCACGCCGTAGGTCTCTTTCATGTCGCCGCCGAACTGGCGAATCTCGGCCAGCAGTTCCTGCGGCACGGAAGACGACCCGTGCATCACCAGATGGGTGTTCGGAATGCGCGCGTGGATTTCCTTGATGCGCTCGATGGCGAGGATGTCGCCGGTCGGCTTGCGCGAGAACTTGTAGGCGCCGTGCGAAGTACCAATGGCGATGGCCAGCGCGTCGCACTGCGTCAGCTTGACGAAGTCGGCAGCCTGGTTGACGTCGGTGAGCAGCTGCTCGCGCGTCATGGTGCCTTCGGCGCCGTGGCCGTCTTCCTTGTCGCCCTTCATCGTCTCCAGCGAACCGAGCACGCCAAGTTCGGCTTCGACGGTGACGCCGATGGCGTGCGAGAACTCAACCACCTTGCGCGAGACTTCGACGTTGTACTCATAGCTGGCGACCGACTTGCCATCTTCCATCAGCGAGCCGTCCATCATCACCGAAGTGAAGCCGGACTTGATCGCGGCCATGCACACCGCCGGCGACTGGCCGTGGTCCTGGTGCATAACGACGGGGATGTGCGGGTACGCTTCCACCGCCGCCTCGATCAGGTGGCGCAGGAAGGCTTCGCCGGCGTACTTGCGGGCACCTGCGGAGGCTTGCATGATCACCGGCGCACCGGCTTCATCGGCGGCCTGCATGATCGCCGTGACCTGCTCCAGGTTGTTCACGTTGAACGCCGGCAGGCCGTAGCCGTTTTCCGCGGCGTGGTCCAGCAGTTGACGCATGGATACGAGAGGCATGTTAGTTCTCCAAACAATAAAAAAATTCTGCGCCGGCTCGAAGCGCGAGGCTCGTGGCCCTCGCTTCAGTACTCGCCGATCTTCATGATCTTCAGGGCATTGGTGCCGCCGATCTGCCCCATCGGCTCGCCCCAGGTGACGACAATCATGTCACCTTTCTGCACCACCCCTTTGGCCAGAAGCAAATCCTGCGCGGCTTTCAGCACGGCCTCGCGGTCGGTGGAATGCGGCAGCTCAAACGGCGTGACGTTGCGGTACAGCGCGGACTTGCGCTGGGTCAGCAGCGAAGGCGTGAGCGCGTAGATCGGGATGTCGATGTTGTGGCGGCTCATCCAGAGCGCCGTCGAGCCGGATTCAGTCAGCGCGGCAATCGCCTTCACTCGCAGATGATAGGCCGTGAACAGCGCGCCGTAGGCAATCGACTGGTCGATGCGGGTGAAGGTGGCGTTGAGGAAGTCGGCGTCGAGTTTCACGACGTCGGACTTCTCCGCCTCGAGGCAGATCGCCGCCATCGCCTCCACCGTCTCCACCGGGTACTTGCCGGATGCCGTCTCCGCCGAAGTCATCACCGCGTCGGTACCATCCAGCACCGCGTTCGCCACGTCGGACACTTCGGCGCGGGTTGGCACGGCGTTGACGATCATCGACTCCATCATCTGCGTCGCGGTGATGGTCATCTTGTTCGATGCACGCGCCAGCTTGATCATGCGCTTCTGCAGCGCCGGCACCGCCGCGTTGCCGACTTCGACGGCGAGGTCGCCGCGCGCCACCATGATGGCATCGGACGCGTCGAGGATTTCCTGCAGCGCCGGAATCGCTTCGGCGCGCTCGATCTTCGCGATCATTTGCGGCTTGTGCTTGTACTGCTCGCCGGCGATGTTGGCCAGCTGGCGCGCCATGATCATGTCGGTCGCGCTCTTCGGAAAGGACACGGCGACGTAATCTGCCTGGAAGCTCATCGCGGTCTTGATGTCTTCCATGTCCTTGCCCGTCAGTGCCGGCGCGGACAGGCCGCCGCCGAGGCGGTTGATGCCCTTGTTGTTCGACAGCTCGCCGCCAATGCGCACCGTGGTGTGAATCGCCGAACCGACCACGCGGTCGACCACCAGCACGATGAGGCCGTCATTAAGCAGAAGGACGTCATTGGCGCGGATGTCGCGCGGCAGTTCCTTGTAGTCGAGGCCGACCATCGCCTGGTTGCCCATCTGGCATTCGGCATCGAGGATGAACTTGCTGCCGTTCTCCAGGTTGATCTTGCCCTGCTCGAACTTGCCGATGCGGATCTTCGGCCCCTGCAGGTCGGCCATGATCGCAATCTCGACGCCGCACTCGGCGGCCGCTTCGCGGACCATCTTGGCGCGGTCGATATGGTCCTGCGCCTTGCCGTGCGAAAAATTCAGCCGCACGACATTGACGCCTGCGCGGATCATGCGCACCAGCGTTGCCATGTCGTTCGATGCCGGGCCGATCGTTGAAACGATCTTGGTTGCTCGTTGCATTCTCATCATCCTCTTGCCGGCCTTTCGCGTCTCAACCTGCGCGTTGCTGCAGGATCTCGACAGCGGGCAAGGTCTTCCCTTCGAGGAACTCGAGGAAGGCGCCGCCGCCGGTGGAGATGTAGCCGACCTTGTCGGCGATGTTGTACTTCGCGATCGCGGCCAGCGTGTCGCCGCCGCCCGCAATGGAAAAGGCCTTGGAGTTGGCGATGGCCATGGCGAGGGTCTTCGTGCCTTCGCCGAACTGATCGAATTCGAACACGCCGACCGGGCCGTTCCAGACGACCGTGCCGGCCTTGGCGATCTGTTCGGCAAGCTGCGCGGCCGTCTTTGGACCGATGTCGAGGATCATGTCGTCGTCGGCCACATCCTTCACGTCCTTGACGGTAGCAGCCGCCGTCGCGGCGAATTCCTTGGCGCACACCACGTCCACCGGAATCGGCACCGAGGCGCCGCGCTTGGCCATCATGTCGATGATGACCTTCGCCTCGCCGACAAGATCGGCCTCGGCGAGCGACTTGCCGATCTTGAGGCCCGCGGCCAGCATGAAGGTGTTGGCGATGCCGCCGCCGACGATCAGGTTGTCGACCTTTTCGGCGAGCGTTTTGAGAATGGTGAGCTTGGTGGACACCTTGGAGCCGGCAACGATAGCCGCGAGCGGACGGGCCGGGTTGCCGAGCGCCTTGCCCAGCGCGTCGAGTTCGGCGGCGAGCAGCGGACCGGCGCAGGCGACCGGCGCGAATTTCGCGATGCCGTGGGTCGTGGCTTCGGCGCGATGCGCAGTGCCGAAGGCGTCGTTGACGTAGATGTCGCAGAGCTTGGCCATCTTCTGTGCCAGCTCGTCGCTGTTTTTCTTCTCGCCCTTGTTGACGCGGCAGTTTTCCAGCAGCACCACCTGGCCCGGCGCAACCTGCACGCCGTCGACCCAGTTCTGCTTCAGCTCGACCGGTTTGCCGAGCAGCTCGGACAGGCGCGTGGCGATCGGGGCAAGGGAATCTTCCGGCTTGAATTCACCTTCCGTCGGGCGGCCGAGGTGCGAGGTCACCATCACGGCGGCGCCGCCGTCGAGGGCTTGCTGGATCGCCGGGACCGAGGCGCGAATGCGGGTGTCTTCGGTGATGTTGCCGTTGTCGTCCTGCGGGACGTTGAGGTCGGCTCGGATGAAAACGCGTTTGCCCTGGAGTTGCTTCGCTGCGATGAGGTCGCTCAGACGGTTGAATTGCATAGCGGCGGGAGGGGTATTGAAAGAATGGAAAAGCCGCTATTTTACTCCAGCGCCTACCGCCCAAGAACCCTTTTGACAAGTGCAAAACTTGTCATAGATCACTAAAGCGTAAGACGGAGAATTGTAAAAAGAGCCATGCCGGCGATGATGGTGCCGAGCAGGTGGCGCGTCGCCAGGAAGAACAGCGTGGCGCCGATGCCGGCGAGGAGCTTGGGGTTGGCGATGCCGACGTCGAGCGCGCCGTTGGTCATCACGAGGTCGGGAATGACGATGGCGGCCATCGCCGCGGCTGGCGCATAACGCAGGGCATGCTGCACTTTCGGCGGCAGCTTGACCGCGTGGCCGATGAGGAAGAACGAGCCACGCGTGATCAGTGTGGCGAGCAGCAGCAGGAAGATCGTGAGCCAGGTGTCGAGCGCGTTCATGCGTGATCCTTTTTGCGGTCGAGTACGGCGTCGACGGCCATGGCCGCTGCCATGCCGAGGATGACGGCGATCAGCAGGCCGAGGCGGTAGGGAAAGTTGATCGCAAGGACGGCGGTGATGCCGGCAACCGTCACGCCGGCGAGCGCAGCGATATTGATCGTCATGGGAATCATCACAGCCAGCAGCGCAAGCGTGCCGGCGAAGCCGATGCCCCAGCTTTCCGGAATCTGGCTGGCCAGCAGGATGCCGGCAACCGAGCCGCCCTGCCACGCGACCCAGTTGGGATAGCCGATGCCCTTGTAGAAGCCGACCTTGCCGTCGGTGCGATGTGCCGTATCGGACGGGAAGCGCTGCGGAAAGTAGCCCATCGTGATGTCGGCGTTGAAGTAGCCGAGGAACAGGCGCTTGTACCACTTCAGGTGCGTGAAGTGCGGCGCGATGGCGGCCGCGAAGATGACGAAACGCAAGTTCACCACCAGCGCCGTCACGAACACCACCCATACCGGCACGTTGGCCGCGATCAGCGGCAATGACGCCAGCTGGGCCGAGCCGGCGAACACGATGAAGGTCATGCCGAGGGCCTGCCATATCGTGAGGCCGGACTTCATCATGGCCATGCCGGTGACCATGCCCCAGGCGAAGATGCCGGCCATCGTCGGGAGTGAGAGCTTGAATGCTTCGCGGAACGCGCGCCGTTCCACGTCATGGGCGGCGGTAGTCAGGCCTGCTTCGGTCAGTTTCATTGGAATTCTTGGACGGCGTGGCGCCGTGTCGGCCGGAATTTGGCAAAACGCAAACGGCCGCGAAGGTACAAAACGCACTATTTTAGCGACGATCGGAAAAGCGCGTCGGTGCCCTCCCTGGCTCGGGCTTCCGGAGTAAAATCGTCGCTTTGCAACATTTGTGGAGAAGTCAACATGTCCATGGCCGACCGCGACGGAAAAATCTGGAAGGATGGCGAACTCATCGAGTGGCGTGACGCCACGATCCACGTCCTCACTCACACGCTCCACTACGGCATGGGCGTCTTCGAAGGCGTGCGCGCCTACAAGACCGACGAAGGCACCGCGATCTTCCGCCTGAAGGAACACACCCAGCGTCTGTTCAACTCGGCGAAGATCTTCCAGATGAAGATCCCGTTCGACATGGAGACCATTATCGAAGCGCAGCGCCAGGTCGTCCGCGAGAACAAACTGGAGTCGTGCTACCTGCGTCCGCTGGTGTGGATCGGCTCCGAGAAGCTTGGTGTCTCCGCCAAGGGCAACACCATCCACGTCGCCATCGCGGCCTGGCCGTGGGGCGCCTATCTCGGCGAGGAAGGCATCACCAAGGGCATCCGCGTGAAGACCTCGTCCTTCACCCGTCACCATGTCAACGTCTCGCTGGTGCGCGCGAAAGCCTGCGGCTACTACATCAACTCCATTCTCGCGAACCAGGAAGCGCTGGCCGACGGCTACGACGAAGCCCTGCTGCTCGACACCGAAGGCTATGTCTCCGAAGGCTCCGGCGAAAACGTCTTCGTGGTCAAGAACGGCAAGATCTACACACCTGACCTCGCGTCCTGCCTCGACGGCATCACGCGCGACGCCGTGCTCACCATGGCACGCGACATGGGCATTCCCGTGATCGAGAAGCGCATCACGCGCGACGAGATGTACTGCTGCGACGAAGCCTTCTTCACCGGCACCGCCGCCGAGATCACGCCGATCCGCGAACTCGACAACCGCCAGATCGGCGAAGGCAAGCGCGGCCCGATCACCGAGAAACTGCAGACGCTGTTCTTCGACGTCGTCGCCGGCAAGGCGCCGGAATACAAGCACTGGCTGACCCTCGTTTAACCACACTCGCGACCACACCATCAAGCAACCATGAGCGACATCAAAGAGAACATGAGCTACGTCGAGCTCGACGAAAAAGACCTGCCTGCCTATTGCCCCAATCCGGCGATGCCGATCTGGTCGACGCATCCGCGCGTCTACCTCGACCTCGGCGACCACGGCACCGGCAAATGCCCATACTGCGGCACCGTCTACAAGCTCAAGCCCGGCGCCATCGCCAAGGGCCGTCATCATTGATGCACACGCCGTCCCGCCGATCGCGTGGGACGGCGCCATCCGGCATCGCCTCCCCGCTTCGATCGTTTTTTTCCGGCGACACCCTGTCCGGCAAAACGAGCCGCCGCGATGACCGTCACTATCTCGCCGCATGGCCACCCCAACCTCTTCCGCTGAACTGAACCTGGCGCGCCCGGATGCGTACTCCCTTGCGGTGTCCTGCGTCCTCTTCCTGCTGCCGTCGCTGGCTCTGCTCGTTCGGACCGGCATCTCGTTGATCGAGATTGCGATCCTCGCCGCCTCCATCTGGCACGCGCGCACGCTCTGGCGCCAACGCGATCTGCTGTTTGCGGACGCGAAGCGCATCGTGCTGTCGGTCGTGCTGATCTTCGCGCTCGGCACGCTCTCGCTGCTGCTCACCGGGTTCGACTGGCGCTTCCTCGAGAACCCTTCCAAGGCTCTGCTCGTCGTGCCGGTGATCGGCCTGGTCGCCATGTCGCGGCCGCGCGCCGACTGGCTCTGGTACGGCTTGTGCATCGGCACGCTCGGCGCGGCCCTGACCGCCGGCTACCAGCGCTTCGTGCTCTTCGCGCCGCGCGCCGAAGGCGTGCACATGGCGATCATGTTCGGCGACGTGGCAATGGCAATGGGACTGATGGGCCTAGCCGGCATCGCCCGCTTCGCCGGCACGCGCCTGGCATGGCTGCCGGTATTTACCTTCCTGTGCGGCCTGCTCGCCTCGGTGCTTTCCGGCACGCGCGGCGGCTGGATGGCGCTCGTACTGTCCTTCATTCCGCTGACCACCTACGGCAGCGCTGCGGCGGGCCGGCGCATTCTGGCGATCGGCGCCGCCGGCATCGTCCTGCTGGCGGGCGCGGTGTTCGTGCCGCAGCTCGGCGTGCGGGAGCGGATGGTTGACGTCGTCACCGACGTGCAGAAGTACGAAGCGGGCGATCCGTTCACCTCGGTCGGCCTGCGCTTCGAAAACTGGAAAGGCGCCGTGAAGATGTTCACGGAACACCCGCTCACCGGCGTGGGCCGCGCCAACTACGGCGCGCAACTCGAAGGGCTGGCCAAACAGGGGCAGTTGCATCCGTCCATCGCCGGGCTGCGGCACGCACACAACGAGATGCTGAACGCGTTGGCGACCGAGGGTCTCATCGGTGGCCTGGCGTTGGCCTTCCTCTATGCCGCGCCTTTCGTCTTCTTCGTCCGGCGTCTTCGCAGTGACGATCCGGCACGCCCTTATGCGCTGGCCGGACTGCTGCTGGTGCTGTCCTTTATCGATTTCGGCATGACACAGGTGCTGTTCGCCCACCACATCGGTTCGGCGTTCTACACCATCGGCGTCGGCGCGCTGGCCGGGCTTTGCATCGCCCTTCGGAGGACGTCCGCGCAATGAATCCCTTCCTTCCGGCATCTCCGTTCGTCCGATTCGCGGGCCCGGTGCTGCTGCCGCCGTTCGCGGAGGACGTTGCCGTGGACTACGGGCCGGTGCATGGCAAGCCGGGAGCAAGCCTGCTCTGGCGCCGGCTGCGCCCGGCGCTGAGCCTGCGCTGGCATGGGCAGGCGCGGCTGCGGCGCGACCGCATTCCGAAGGGAACACGGCGCGTGCTGTGGATCTACAAGGGCGCGCCGCAAATCGGCGACTCTCTCATGGACCTCTCCAGCCGTGCGCTGCTCGTGCAGCGCGGCATCGCCGTCGACCTCGTCACCGATGCGCATCTTGCGGGTCTCTACCGCGCCGACCGTTTCTTCGGCCGCGTATTTGACACGTCCGATGCCGCAGCCCCGGCCGACTACGATCTTGTCTTGCTGGATTCGTTGAAGGGGCGTTGCATCGAAGCGAAGATCGGCCGTTTGCGCACCCTTCCCTTCGCCACGATGCGCGGCGTGTTTTCCGGACCGGAATTCAATCGCACGCTCTTCAGCTTCTTCCGCATGAAGCAGCTGCTCGGCCTCGACACGCCGGAACGCACGCTGCGCGCGATGGCGAAGCCGGCAATGTTCGCATCGAACGAGGATGAAGCCGACGCCGACGCACTCAAGATTCCGCCCGGTGCGGTGGCTGTGGCGCTTGGCGGCGCAGACCCCGTTCGCAGCTATGCCCATTGGCCGGACTTGCTCTCCGGGTTGCTGCACGCGACACCGCGCACACCGCTCGTGCTGCTCGGTTCGAAGAACGCCCTGGCTGCGCGCGATGCGGTGCTCGCCCGCCTTGCCTCGTCGAGCGGCACACGCATCATCGATGCCGTCGATCGACTGACCCTGCCGCAAACCTTTGCGGCCCTCGAACGCTGCACGCTGGCCGTTGCCGCGGATGGCGGACTGCTCCACCTGGCGCATGCGGCCGGCGTGCCGACGGTTGCGCTGTTCGACCGCCACATCGCGCCGGCGCTGCGCCTCACGCCGGCGAATCATTCCCTGCCCTTGCAATCGCCGGCAGAGGTGAGCGCCCTGCCGCCCGAGCAGGTCGCGGCAGCTATCCGCGAAGCACTGGATCGCTACGCCGATTGAGCGGCAGAGGCGCTGCTGCTGCCCGTATTACAATGAAGCGTTCCCCTTACAGTTGCCGAGTGTCAGCACTCCACGCCATGTCCATACCCACGAAAATCCTGGAAACCGCCGACGAAACGGAGACCGCGTTCTACGACGCGATCGGCCGCGCCGACATCGAAGGCCTGATGGCACTGTGGTCCGATGACGAAGACATCGTCTGCATTCACCCCGGCGCGCCACGCCTGGTCGGTCACGCGTCGATCCGCTCGGCGTGGGAACAGATCTTCGAACAGGGCGGCGTCAACATCCGCCCGGTGCAGCTGCATGTCACGCAGAATGTCATGACCTCGGTGCACAACATCATCGAAGAAGTGCACCGCACGGTTTCGCGTCAGCGCGACGTGCACATCCTGGCCACCAACGTCTACATGAAGACGCCGCAGGGCTGGCGCATCGTCTCGCATCATGCGTCGGTTGTGCCGGGCGAGGCGCCGCCGGATACACCGGTGACCGCACTGCTGCACTGACGACCCGGCCCATCCGTTTTCCATTTTCGATGCAATGAAATACGCCGCTCCCACCTGGCTGCCCGGCGGGCATCTGCAGACCATCTATCCGGCGCTCTTCATCCGCAAGCCGCCGGTGACCTACCGGCGCGAACGCTGGCACACGCCCGACGGCGACTTCATCGACGTGGATTTCGTCGACGGCACGCCCGGCCAGCCCTTCGTCGTACTCTTCCACGGCTTGGAAGGCTCCTCTGACAGCCACTACGCCCGCTCGCTGATGGCGCGCATTCAAGCCATGGGCTGGTCCGGCGCCATTCCGCATTTCCGCGGCTGCTCGGGCGAACTGAATCACGCGCCGCGCTTCTATCATTCCGGCGACGCAGAAGAGGTCGATTGGATCATCCGCCGCCTGGCAGCGCAGCCGGGACGCCGGGATGCGAAATTCTATGCCGTAGGTGTCTCGCTCGGCGGCAATGCGCTGCTGCGCTGGCTGGGCGAATCGCAGCACGAAGCGGACTTCATCGACGCCGCATGCGCGATCTCGGCAC
>SPQI01000279.1 GCA_004570315.1 Oxalobacteraceae bacterium OM1
GTAACACCCGGACGCTGTGGTAACCAAGCCCCGCTGCGGCGGGGCTTTTTTATTGCCTGGCGTTTGCGGCGCGAGGCCAACTGTACCTGTCTGCCCCGTGGGCGAGCCGGTATGATCGACGCTTCCCAATGCATGGACCAGCCCCATGACCCGCAAACACATCGCGCTCCTCTACACCGGCGGCACCATCGGCATGGCGCAGACCGCGCAGGGCTACGCACCGATGCCGGACTTCGACCGCGTCCTCGCCGGCCTGCTGAGTCGGCCCGGCGACGAATTGCCGCGCTACACCTTGCACGCCTATGTCCGCCCCATCGACAGCAGCAACGCGACGCCGCAGGACTGGCAAACCATCGCCCGCGACATTGCGGCACGCTACGCCGACTACGACGGTTTCGTCGTGCTGCATGGCACGGACACCATGACCTACACCGCCAGCGCCTTGTCGTTCATGCTGCAAGGACTGCGCAAGCCGGTGATCCTGACCGGCTCGCAGGTTCCTCTGAGCCTCGCACGTTCGGATGCCGCGCAAAACCTCGTCACGGCATTGCAGCTGGCCGCGTCGGACGCGATCCATGAAGTGGCGATCTGCTTCGGCCAGCGCCTCCTGCGCGGCAACCGTGCCACCAAGATCAGCACCGAGCGCTTCGATGCCTTCGATACGCCCAACCATCCGGCGCTTGCCACGATCGGCATCCATGCCCGCTTGGATCACAATGCTTTGCTGCCACGACCCGCAGTGGAAGCATTCGAGCTTCCTGACTACCCTGAAGCCGCCGTCCTGCCCGTGCGTTTCGCCCCGGGACTGCCGCTGCGCTACGTGCAATCGATCCTGGACCTGCAGCCGGAAGCCGTGATCCTGCAGTGCTACGGCGCAGGCAATTTGCCCGACCGCGATCCGGCGCTGCTGCGCATGCTGGGCGAGGCATCCGCGCGCGGCACGGTGGTCGTTGCCTGCAGCCAGGCGCAGCAGGGACGCGTGAGCATCGGCGCCTACGCGGTCGGCTCCGGCATGGCGGCGGCCGGCATCGTCGGCGCCGGCGATATGACCTTCGAAGCCATCTACACCAAGCTGCATCACCTGCTGGCACGCGGCCTGGCACCCGACGCGGTCCGCGGCGCGCTTGCGCGCGACCTGGCCGGCGAGATCAGCGCCTGACGGAGCGAGCATGTCCTTCTTCAAAGATCTTTCCGTGTCGGCCGTGGTAGCCGGCTTCGTCACCGTGCTGGTCGGCTTCACCAGTTCCGCGGTCATCGTCTTCCAGGCCGCGCACGCGGTCGGCGCGGGGACGCAGGAAGTGGCGTCGTGGATGTGGGCGCTCGGCATCGGCATGGGCCTCACCTGCATCCTGCCGTCGCTGCGCTACAAGGTGCCGGTGGTGACGGCGTGGTCGACGCCGGGCGCGGCGATGCTGATCACCGGCGCGGCCGGCGTCTCGCTGGCGGACGCGACCGGCGCCTTTCTCGTGTCCGCGGCATTGATCACCGTCGCCGGCTATTCCGGCTGGTTCGAGCGCATGATCAACCGCATTCCGGTATCGGTGGCCTCGGGCATGCTGGCCGGCGTGCTGCTGCGTTTCGGCATGGATGTTTTCGGGGCGATGAAGACGCAGTTCGCGCTCGCGTTCGCCATGTTCCTCGTCTACCTCGTCGGGCGGCGCCTCTATGCGCGTTATGCCGTGATCGTCACGCTTGCCGTCGGCATCGCGATCGCCGCCGTCCAGGGACTGCTGCACCTCAACGACGTCCATCTTGAGCTGGCGCGGCCGGTGTTCACCATGCCGCATCTTTCACTCGCCGCGCTGATCGGCGTGGCCTTGCCGCTGTTCGTGGTGACGATGGCGTCGCAGAACGTGCCAGGCGTGGCGGTGATCCGCGCCTCCGGCTTCCAGGTGCCCATTTCGCCGATCGTCGGCCTGACCGGCGTCGCGAACCTGGTGCTGGCGCCGTTCGGCGGCTATGCCCTCAATCTCGCGGCCATCACGGCGGCAATCTGCATGGGACGCGAAGCGCATCCCGAGCCGGAGCGGCGCTACGTCGCTGCCGTGGCGGCAGGTACGTTCTATCTGTTGATCGGCCTGTTCGGCGCGACGGTCGGCGCGCTCTTCGCGGCCTTCCCGAAAGAACTCGTATTGGTGATTGCCGGCTTGGCGCTGTTCGGCACTATCGGCAATGGTCTCGCTGCCGCGCTCGGCAATGAGAAGGAGCGCGAGCCGGCGCTCATCACTTTCCTGGTGACGGCTTCGGGCGTGACGCTGTTCGGCGTCGGCTCGGCATTCTGGGGACTGGTGGCGGGCGTGCTGGCGCTGCTGGTGCTGCGCCCCACGTCGAAGTGATCAGGCGGCCGCGCGATTCGCGGCCCGCCATTCGCTGAGCACGATCGCGCCGATCACCAGCGCACCGCCCAGGGCACCGCGCCAACCGAGCTGCTCGTCCAGCCACAGCCAGCCGAACAGCGCGGCGAACACCGGTTCCATCGCATAGATCAGCGCCGCCTTGTCGGCGCTCACTTGGCGCTGGCCGACGGCTTGCAGGAACAGCATGCCGGCGGTGGCGACGGCGCCCAGATACAGCAGGGTCGACGCATGCGGCGTCGCGCGGTTGGCCAGCGTCTGCAGCGCGCCGTCGGCGCTCCCGCTGACCAGGAGCCAGGCAGTGCCGGCGATGGCCATGACCGCAATCTGCGTCGCCGCAAGGTGCCGCGCGTCGTGCCTGTGCGAACAGCGCGAGAGCGCGATGACGTACAGCGCATAGGCCAGCGCGCATACGACCGTCGCGGTATCGCCCGCGACATTGCCGCCGCCTTCCCACGACATCAGTCCGATGCCCAGGCATGCCACCGCCGCGGCGAGCACCACTTCCCACGCGAGGCGCGCGCCGGCCAGGACGCCGAGCAACGGCACCATCAACACGTTGAGGCTAGTGAGGAAGGCGCTGCGGTTCGATGAGATGTGCTGCAGGCCGTAAGCCTGGGCGACATACGACACGAGCGCCAGGAGCCCGAGCAGCGTGCCGTCCTTCCAGGCTTGCCGCGACGCCTTCAGCAGGAAAGGCGCCATGCAGGCGGTGGCCACGATGAAGCGCAGCGCGGAAATTTCCACGCCGCTCAGGCTGCCGGCCGCCGATTTCAGGAGAGGAAAGGTCGTGCCCCAGACGAGGGTCACGAAGAGCAGGATCGATACGCCGTGTCGCATGCAGTTCTTGTCATGGCGGCGCTCACAGGCTGATGGCGCGCCGCTCGGTTACCGCCGCCCGGCCGCCGGCCATGAGGCGGCGAATGCGGTCATCGTCGAGGTCCAGGCGAACATGGATGACGCTGGGCGAAGGCGGGTTCATCAAATGGCCTTGTTCGATGAGGATATCACCGTCGGCGCGTACGTTCAGGCGGTCATGCAGATAGCAGGCCAGCGGACCGGCGGCCATTCCGGTGGCGGCTTCCTCGGCGATGCCGTAGCGCGGTGCGAACATGCGCGTCCCGGCATGGCGGCCGGCGATGCGCGTCTGCGGCGAGAAGAGATAGTAGCCGATGAGATCGAAGCGTTCGCTGACCGCCTCGATTGCAACGAGGTCGGGCCGGGCGCGCGCGACGGCGGCTTCGTCTTTCAGCGGCACGATGAGGAAGGCATTGCCGGTATGGACGATCTCGGGCACACGGCCATCGAGCAAGTCGTCGGTGTGCAAGCCGAGTCCCGCAAGCAGTTCCGCGGCCGGCATGCCAGTGTCCGAGTAGCTCGGCGCCAGCTGTTCCATGAACGCCATGTCGCCGGAAATCTGCACGGCGCGGCAGCCGTCGATGGTTTCCTTCGAGGTATCCGGCCGCGGCACGCGCCCGCTCTGCTGCAGGAAGGAAAACGTCGCGATGGTGGCGTGACCGCAGTGCGCGATCTGCCGGTTGGGCGTGAAGAATTCAAGCTTGAAATCGGCGACCTCGGACCGCGAGACGAAGGCCGTCTCGGACAGGCCGACCTGCGCCGCAATCGCTTGCTTCTGCTCGCGCGAGAACGCGTCCGCGCCGAGCACCACGCCCGCCGGATTGCCGCCCTTGCCGCCGTCGACGAAGGCGTTCACGACCTGCACGCCGACGTCCATGTTCGCTCCCTGTGCCATCTCAGACGCTGCCTTCTTTTTCAATCACGAGGATGCGCGCTGCGCCGCGCGGATGCGCCACATGCTCGCAGCCCACGCCGGCGAAGAACACGTCGCCCACCTGCAGCGTCGCCACATGCTCGGCCCCGTTCTCGCGGTAATGCATATCGACTGTGCCATCGAGCACCGCGAAGACTTCCTCGCCGTCGTTGAGGTGCCATTCATACGGTGCGTCGGTCCAGTGCAGGCGCGTGGTGACGCCGTTCATGCTGGCGATCGGCAGCGCACCCCAGGCGCGTTCGGCGGTGAATTCGCGGCTGCGAATGACTTTCATCGGGCGATTTCCTCTTCGTTGTGATGCGATGTGAGACCCGCCGGCTTGCCGCCGGGCGCGTCGAACACGGTCTTGTAGGTGAATGCGAATTCGCTTTCGCCGTTGAGGCGCAGGTACTGCAGGCGCTCCTTTGCTTCGGCGATGGTGGGGCGATGACCCGGCGGAATCCACCACAGCGCCATATAGATGCCGTCGAAGCGCTCGAACCATTCGCGGCGCCGGCGCATGATCTGCACGTGCGGACCGCGGTACACGAAGGCCTTCAGCGCTTCGGGCGATTCCCAGACCGAGAGGTTGACCAGGATGCGCGGGTCGTCGTACGGCTGCAGCGAGGTCGCGTTACCCTCGTCGGTCTGCAGGCGCCAGACGAAACCGGGACTGCGGTCGGCGAGGGCGTTGATCGCATCGAGCTGGGCGACGAAGCCTTGCATGATGGGGTCGTCGATCGGCCCCTTTGCATGAGCGACGTTGACTTGGGCAAGATGGCAGGTGCGTGGCATGGCGCTCTCCGAATGCTGCTCAGCAACCGTCACACAGGGCGTCGCGCCGCTTGACCGCATACGACGCCGGTGCCGCGGGGCGCAGCGCGGCCAGCAGTTCGCGGCCGAGTTCGCGTGCCAGAATCGCCCAGCGCGATGTCGCCGGTTCTGCGGCAATGCGGCTCGCGGCGCCGTTGGATTCGACCACCACCAGGCGGCCCGGCTGCGCGACGAAGGCGTCGCCGGCGGAGAGCCAGTAATCCTGGTCGATGCCTTCGACGGTCACCCAAACGTCGCCTTCGACGACGCGGAAGGTGCGGGTCCGCTCGGCAATGCCGGAAACGGCCTGGCCGGGCTCGACGGTCAATGCGCGGTTTGTGAACAAGCTTCTCATGATCGCATGCTCCTCACAAGGAAGGCGGCTGGTTTCGCGGGCTGCGGGTCCGATTTCTCCGCCCTGTGAGAGGAATTCTAGTGCTTGCTCCGGCCATGCAGAAACGATATATTTTCGTTGACCTTGTTAGATTCATTCACATATGGCCGACTTCCGACGCTTGCCCAACCTGGCCGCCCTGCGCGCCTTCGAAGCCGCCGCCCGGCATGGCAATTTCTCGCGTGCGGCCGATGAAATTCACGTCACCCACGGCGCCATCAGCCATCAGGTGCGGGCGCTCGAAGAGGAGCTGGGCGTCGCGCTGTTCGCACGCCACGGCAAGCGCATTGCGGTGACCGAGGCGGGCGAACGCTTCGCCGCCGTGCTGCGGCGTTCGCTCGGCGACATCGCGGCGGCGGCCGACGCCCTGCGGGCCGACGGCAAGCAGAAGAAGCTCACCATCACCGCCTTGCCCTCGTTCGCAGCGCGCTGGCTCTCGCCGCGGCTGGGCCGCTTCATCGAAGACCATCCGGACCTGGAAGTGATGCTGCAATCGAGCGGTACGCTGACCGATTTCGTGCGCGAAGGCGTGGACGTCGGCATCCGCTTCGGACGCGGCAATTACCCGGGGCTGGCGACGGAAAAGCTGCTGGACGATTGGTACTACCCGATGGCCAGCCCGCGCTTCAGCGGCGGCAAGCTGCCACGCTCGCCGGAGGACATCGCCGGCAGCATGCTGCTGCGGTGTGAAATGGAGCCGTGGACGCCGTGGTTCCGCGCGGCCGGGCTCGATCATCTCGAACCGGTCGGCGGTCTCGTGTTCCAGGATTCGTCGCTGCTGCTGCGCGCGGCCGCGGAAGGCCATGGCGTGGCGCTCGGGCGGCATGTGCTGGCGATGTCCGAACTTGCTTCCGGTGAACTGGTGCGCCTGTCGGACGTCGCGGTGCAGTGCCCGAACGCGTATTACCTCGTGTGCCCGCCGGAAACCCTGCAGAAACCTCAGGTCAAGGCGTTCCGCACCTGGCTGCTGGATGAGCTGGCGCGGTGCGACTGCGGGCCGTAGCGGTCCCTGATTACAGGACCACTTTCACCATCGGGTGCGACGACAGCTCGCGATAGAGGTTGTCGAGCTGTTCGCGGCTGGTGGCACGCACGGTGGCGGTCAGCGAGAGATAGTTGCCCTTGGACGACGGGCGCATTTCCATCTTGCCTGCGTGGAAGGTCGGATCGTGGCGGGTCACGACTTCGACGATGGTTTCGGCAAAGGCGTCCTGCATGGCGCCCATGATCTTGATCGGGAAATCGCTCGGATACTCGATCAGGCTTTCATTGGGGGGAACGTTGGGTAGCATGGCGGCAATCCGTGAAGCTGAGGCGCCGGCGCAGGACGCGCCGGCAGGATGCCATTATTTTACGCCTTCGCTTCCTGGTAAGCGGCGTACAGCTTCGCGAACACCGGGCCGGGCTTGCCGTTGCCGACCAGCTTGCCGTCGATGCGGGTGACCGGCAGCACTTCCTTGGAGGCCGAGGTCAGCAGCACCTCGTCGGCGCCGAAGACTTCGTCACGCGTAATGCGTTTTGCCTCGAACGGAATCTTGCTTGCCTTGCTCAGCTCTTCCAGCAGGCCATAGCGGATGCCTTCGAGGATGAGGTTGTCCTTCGGTGGCGCGAGCAGCGTGCCGTCCTTGACGATCCACACGTTCGACGCCGACGCCTCGGTAAGGAAGCCGTCGCGGAACTGGATCACTTCGACCGCATCGTTCTCTGCCGCATGCTGCGCGGCCAGCACATTGCCCAGCAGCGAGACCGACTTGATCTCGCAGCGCAGCCAGCGCTTGTCTTCCATCGTCACGCATGCCACGCCATTCTCGCGCGCTTCGGCGCCAGGCACGCTGAGCGGATTGGTCATGATGAACACCGTCGGCGTGATCGCTTCCTTCGGGAAGGCATGGCCGCGCTTGGCGACGCCGCGCGTGACCTGGATGTAGACCAGCTGGTCCTGCGCCGGATGATGATCCGCCACGCGCTTCACCAGCGCCGCCCACGCTTCCTCGTCATGCGGATTCGGAATACCGATGGACTTCAGGCTGCGGAACAGGCGGGCCAGATGCTGCTTGGCGCGGAACAATTTGCGGCCGTACATCGGCACGACTTCGTAGACGCCGTCGCCAAAGATGAAGCCGCGGTCAAGCACGGGAATCTTCGCTTCGGAGAGCGGCGTGAGTTCGCCGTTGAGGTAGACGAGCGGATCTTGCATGGTGGTGTGTGGTTCGAGTGGGTGACGAACCATTCTTGCACAAGGCCGCAGGCACCGTTATGCAAAATCCGTATGCGCAAAAAAAATGCCGATGCAGTCACGCATCGGCATTGTCATGAAGCGGGCGAGCCTTACTTCATCCAGAGACGCACCGAGTCCCAGGCGCGGCCGAAGATGGAAGCCTGGTTCACCTGCTCCAGCGCCAGCACCGGCAGTTCGGTGAGCGGCTTGCCGTCGACCACCATCTTCAGGGTGCCGACCTGGCTGTTCTGGTTCACCGGCGCCACCAGCGGGTCCTTGCGCTCGAGGACCGGCTTCATCTTGTCGGCCACGCCCTTGGGCACGGTCACGACCACGTCCTGGTTGAAGCCGATCTTCACGTGGTTCTGCGAACCCTTCCATACGTCCGGCGTGGCGACGGCCTGGCCCTTGGAATAGAGCTTCACTGTGTCGAAGTTCTGGAAGCCCCAGTTCAAGAGCTTCTGGCTTTCCTGCGTGCGCACGGCGTCGGACGGCGTACCCATGACCACGGCGATGAGGCGGCGGTCCAGGTTGCCGGACGGGCGATGCGCGGTGGCGATCAGGCAGTAGCCGGCGCTCGAGGTGTGACCGGTCTTCAGGCCATCGACGGTCGGGTCCAGCCACAGCAGGCGGTTGCGGTTGGGCTGCTTGATCTTGTTGTAGGTGTACTCCTTGATCGAGTACAGCTTGTAGTCCTCGGGGTGATCGTAGACGACGTGCTTGGCCAGCTGCGCGAGGTCGAAGGCCGTCGTGTAGTTGTTCGCGTCGGGCAGGCCGTGCGCGTTGGCGAAGCGGGTGCTCTTCAGGCCCATGCGCTCGGCTTCGCGGTTCATCAGCGTGACGAAGGAATCCTCGGTGCCGGCCACCGCTTCGGCGAGCGCGACCGCGGCGTCATTGCCGGACTGGATGATCAGGCCCTGCAGCAGGTCGTTCACCTTCACCGGCGTCGCGGGATCGATGAACATCTTGGAGCTGCCCGAATCGACCTTCCAGGCGCGCACGGAAACGTTGACCATCTGGTCGGGGTTGAGGCGTTTTTCCTTGATGGCGCTGGAGGCGACGTACGCGGTCATCAGCTTCGCCAGCGAAGCCGGTTCGACGCGCTGGTCGGCAGCATTGGAGGCCAGCACCTGGCCGCTGGTCGCGTCGAGCAGGACGTAGGCCTTGGCATCGATGTTGGGTGCGGGAACGGCCTGCGCGAACGCAGACAAGGAGACAACACAGGCGGCGATGACCGCGAAGAATTTTTTCATGGGTGCCAAAAATGAAAAGTCCGCCATGAAAGCGGATGACCGGTGGAAAGACGCTGCGCATTATAGCGCCGCAATATTCGCGAATCCGCGAAAAATAAAGGCTTGGCAAGGCAAAACCTGCCTCTGTTTCCGGCAGGACTCAGCGGTGCCAGCTTTCGACAACGAAACTCTTGATATGTTGCAACTTGCGATGAAAAAAGTGGTCGGCGCCCGGCACGACCAGTACCGGAATGTCCTGCGGACGCAGCCAGTCGAGCACCGCCGACAGCGGGATGGTGTCGTCGAGTTCACCGTGCACGAGCAGGGTGTTGGAGGGTACCGTCGGCATCGGCCACTTGCCCGCCGCGCTGCCGACCAGCACGAGGCGTTCGGCCGTCTGTGCGCCTTCTGTCTCGAGGCGTTTCTGCAACTGCGCCTGCACGAAGGTGCCGAAAGAGAAACCGGCCAGCGCGAACGGCAGGTTCGGATACTGCGACTGCATGTGCTGCAGCAGCAGCGCCATGTCGTCGGTCTCTCCGCGGCCTTCCTCGTGCGTACCTTCGGACTGGCCGACGCCGCGGAAATTCATGCGTGCCGTTGCATAACCGAGACTGACGAAGGCGCGCGCCAGGGTTTGCGCAATCTTGTTGTCCATCGTGCCGCCGTAGAGCGGATGCGGATGGGCGACCAGCGCGATGCCGCGCGGCGCCTCCTGCGGCAGGTCGAGCGCGCATTCGAGCCGGCCGGCGGCGCCGGCGAGGAAGAAGCGTTGCGTCTGAGCGTTCATGTCAGATCTTCAGGCGTTCGACGATCTTTCCGCCGACGATGTGCTGGTCGATGATCTCGTCGATGTCCTTCTCGTCTGCGTAGGTGTACCAGGTGCCTTGCGGATAGATCACGACGCACGGGCCGTCCTCGCAGCGGTCGAGGCAGCCGGACTTGTTGATGCGGACCTTGCCCTGGCCGTTCAGGTGCATCTGCTTGATGCGCTTCTTCGCGTGTTCCTGCGCAGCCTGCGCGCCGCGGTCGGCGCAGCACGGACGGCCCTCTTCGCGGTGGTTGAGGCAGAAGAAAACGTGGTGTTCGTAGTACGGCTTGTCAGACATGGCAATGCGATGCAGGTAAAGCATCGATGATACACCCGCATCAATGCGGCTTCAGGCGGTGCGCGGGGTGCAGCAGGAACCACAGCGCGAAGAAGGGCCAGGTCAGCGAGAGGAAGTGGGCGGCGCCGTTGAAGTTCAAGAATTTCCCCTGGCTCCAGGTCTGCAGCGTCGCGGCGAAATAGGGATTGGTCGGCACGATGTTCAGCGCGATGAAGCAGATCAGCAGGCTGAACACTGCGATGCGCCGCTGCGCCGCGACCGGCGCATACACGAGGCCGGCGAGCATCATGCCGCCGAACAGCAAGCCGCCCTTGGCGCCGGGCGTCAGCCAGACGAGGGCGTTCTCCGGCGTGAAGTAGAGGCCGCTGGTGAGCGTCTTTGCCAGCAGTGCGGCGCCCAGCAGGGCCAGCACCAGCGCTGCCCTGGGCGCCTGCTTGCGCAGCAGGCACGTGCCGGTAAGGATTGCTCCGGTCAGGCCGCAAGCGGTGATGATGCTTTCGGCAAGCCAGTACTCCTGCGCAGTGAGGCGCAGGTCTTCGCGCAGCAGCATGCCGAGATCGAAAGGGCGGTCGAGGAAGTCCGAAATCCATTCGGAGAGGATGGGCACCAGCTGGCCGTGGCCGAACAGATACCCCTGCGGGTAGATCTGCGCCAGCGGCCACAGGCCCATCACGATCAGGCCCCGGCCGGCGTCATGCGCGAACCAGCGCGAGCGCAGGTCCAGCAGGCGGCTCTGCTCGAGAAAGGCGCGGCTCAGCGGCACGGCGGCGAGCGCGCCGAGGCAGGCACCGGCGCTGTTGGTGAAGAAATCCAGGTTGGACGAGACGCGCGTGGGCAGATAGGTCTGGACGGCTTCCATGCCGCCCGAGAGCAGCGCGCCGCCCAGGCAGACGACCAGCGCCGCCGGCGCGCCGCGCAGGCCCGGATACAGCGCCAAGACGGCCAGCATGCCGAACGGGAAATAGCCGATGAGATTGGTGACGACGTCGAAGCCGGTCCAGTAATACGGCAGCGGCTGGAACAGGAAGGCCCACGGCGGCAGGCCGATGCTGCGCCAGCCGGAGAACGGGTAGAGGCTGGCGTAGACGATCAGGAATGCATACATCAGCAGCCCGACGCGCGCGAAGGTGGAGACGTTGCGCGCGGCGAACGCCTCCGCGCCGGCAGACGGCGGCGTCGGGTCTTGCTTCGGGGTGTGCATGGATTACCTGGACTGCGAGTCTTTCAGCGGCAAAGTCGCCAGCCACGCAATCATATCGGCAATTGCGGCATCGCTGGCCTGTGCAATGGCCGTGGCGCCGCCGGCGGCATCCGGCGTCGGGGCCGCTGCCTGCCGGACGAAGCTTTTCTGGGCGACGAGGTTGCGCCCGTTGAACACCGCCGCCCGCAGCGAAACCTGGCCGATGCTCTGGTTCGGCGCAATGAAACTCTGCGAGAAGTCGTCGGCTTCCACGCGCAGCACCGGTACGTTCAGCGCGCCGTCGGCCGCCGACAGCGCCACGCCGCCAGCCTGCACGATGCGCGCCTTGATGCGCTGGCTGAGCAGCTGCGCCGGCGCCATGCTCCAGCGGCTTTGCGCATACGGCAACGGCTGCTGAGCATTCGCGTAGTTGAGGCGATAGAACATCTGCGGGCGGTCGAGCCAGCTCGGCACGGTGACTTCGGCCACCGACACCGGCGGCAGGCGGCTGCCCGTGCCGGCGGGCGCGTCGATCGGCCCGAAATCGAAGAGATGCGGCGTTTCGCTGCGCGGCGTGGCGCAACCGGCGAGCAGGACGGACAACAGCAGCAGTCTGGCGGTACGTGACAAATCGATCATGGCATCTCCCTTCAGCGGGCCGTGGCAAAGCCCGGTTCGCCCGGGCCGGGCGTCGTCGTCGGCGAACCGAACAACACGCTCTGCGGACGTTCATTGAGGTTGTCGAGGGTGCGGTTCAGCGCGCGCAGCGAGGACCGCACGTCGGTCGCCAGCGGCAGCGTCTCCACGCCGAAGCGGTTGGCCACGGCACCCAGCTCTTCTGCTGAATTGGCAAGCTTGTCGATGGCGCCGTTGGGCTGCTGCAGCTTGTCGGTCAAGGCCGTCGTGCTGGCGGACAGACGGTCGAGCGAGCGCAGCGTCTGCTGCGCCTGCGCGGTGACGGCGGGCAGCTTGTCGAGCGTGGGTTGCAGCGCACGCGGAATCGTTGCAACCTGCGTCGCCGCCTCGCTGACCTTGTTGAAGGCGCCGAGGATGGCTTGCTCGTTTTCCGGCGTGAGCAAGTCGTTCACCCGGCGCGTCACTTCCTCGGTCTGCTTCAGGATGGCGAGGCCGCGGTTTTGCAATTCGTCGAACAGGCTGGGCCGCATCGCGATGCGCGCGATGTGTTCCGGACTGCTCGCCAGCCGCACCGGCTTGCTGCCGTCGTCGTCGAGCTGCACGTAGGCGATGCCCGTCACGCCCTGATAGCCGAGCGTGGCGAAGGTCGATTGCGTGATCGGCGTGTCGGGTTTGACGCTGATATGCACCAGGATCTGGCCGACGACTTGCGGATCGAAACTGATCTCATCCACCTTGCCGACGTCGAGGCCGCGGTAGCGCACCGCCGCCTGCGGGCTGAGGCCCGGGATCGAAAGTTTGGTGGCGATCTGGTACGGCACCCATTGCGTGCGGTCGCGGTTGAAGTACATCGCGCCGAGCACGACGGCGGCCACCAGCAGCAGCGTGAAGGCGCCGGCGATCAAGGCATGGCTCTTGTTTTCCATGGCGGGTCCTAAGTTTGAAGCACGGTGAGCGCGCGTCTGCCGCGCTCGCCGAGGAAGAAGTGTTCGATGAACGGGTACCGCACTTGAATGACGTCCTGCGGCGGCGCATTCACGATCACGCGCTTGTCCGCGAGCACCGCCACGCGATTCGAGAGCGCCAGCAGCGTGTCGAGATCGTGCGTCACCATCACCACCGTCAGGCGCATCGCGGCATGCAGGTCGCGGATGAGGCTGACGAAGCTTTCCGAGCGATCCGGATCGAGGCCGGCGGTGGGCTCATCGAGGAACAGCAGCTCGGGTTCCAGGGCGAGTGCGCGTGCCAGCGCCACGCGCTTGACCATGCCGCCGGAGAGGTCGGCCGGCATCTTCAATGCATCGCGTGGCGTGATGCCCACCATGTCGAGCTTCAGCAGCACGGCATCGCGGATGGCGTCCTCGGGCAGCGTGCGCAGCTCGCGCATCGGCTGTGCCACGTTCTCGAAAGTGTTCAGCGCCGAAAACAGCGCGCCGTGCTGGAACAGCATGCCCCAACGGGTGCGCAGGCGCTGCATCGCCGCGTCGTTCGCCCGCTGCACGTCCACACCGAGCACTTGCACCGTGCCGCGCGCGGGACGCTCGAGGCCGAGCATCTGCCGCAGCAGCGTGGTCTTGCCCGAGCCGGAGCCGCCGACCAGCGAGAGGATGTCGCCCTGCCGCACCAGCAGGTCGAGGTCGCGATGCACGACGACGTCGCCGAACTGCGTGGTCAATCCGCGGATGTCGATCACCGGCGCCGCCATCAGAAGAACCCCACGCCCTGGAACACGATGGCGAATACCGCATCGGCCACGATCACCACGGTGATGGCGGAGACCACCGACAGCGTCGTGCCGGCGCCGAGGCTTTCCGTGTTGGGCTCGATACGCAGGCCGAAGTGGCAGGCCACCAGCGCGATCAGCCCGCCGAATACCACGCCCTTGCCGAGGCCGATCCAGTAGTTCACCAGCGGCACCGCCTGCGGCAGTTGCTGCAGAAAGTAGGTGCCCGACAAACCGAGCGACACCTTCGCCGCCGCCATGCCGCCCAGCAAGGCGACGGCGTCGGTCCACACCACCAGGAGCGGCATCGACACGGCCAACGCGATGACGCGCGGCATGATCAGCCGGAAGCCGTGCGGCATGCCCATCACCAGCATCGCATCGAGTTCCTCGGTCACGCGCATCACGCCGAGCTGGGCGGTAATGGCGGAGCCGGAACGGCCGGCGACCAGGATGGCGGCAAGCAGCGGGCCGAGTTCGCGGATCACTGCCATGCCGAGGATGTTCACGAGGTAAACGTCGCCGCCGAACATGTGCAGCTGCTGCGCCGACAGGTAAGACAGCACGATGCCGATGAGGAAGCCGACCAGCGCCGTGATACCAAGCGCCTGGTAGCCGATGTGATAGACGTTGGCCGAGATTTCGGTCCACGGTCCGCGCACCGGTCGGTGCACGAAGCGGATCAGGTCGAGCGCGAGCTGGCCGAGCAGGGCGATGAAGGACAGTCCATGATCGGCGAGGGTGCGCAGCGCGCGGCGCGGTGTTTCGAATGACAGCAGCCGGCGATCGGACGCGGCAGGCAGCTCGAGCGCTCCGGCCGCCGCGATGCGCTGGAACAGGTCTTCATGCTGCGGTGCCAGCTGCAACTGCGCTGGCCGCGCGCGCCCCCAGGCGCGCCACAGCCACTGTGCGCCGATGTGGTCGAGGTCTTCGACGGACGTCAGGTCCCAGCTCGCAGCCTGCGGCTCGCGCACGCTACGCA
>SPQI01000446.1 GCA_004570315.1 Oxalobacteraceae bacterium OM1
TGCCGGTGCGGCCGGTGCAGGTGGCGCGGGGGCCGGCTCGGCTGCGGGAGCTGCCTGCGTCGGCTGCTCCGCTTTTGGCGTCGTCAGCGCCTTGTCGCTCTTGGTCGCCTTCGGCACCGGCTTCGGTGCCGGCGTCTTGGGTACGGGCTTCGGTTCCGGCTTGGGCTCCGGCTTGCTTTCGGGTTGCGGACGCGCTTCGGGTTTGACTTGCGGCGCCGGCAGCATTTCCGCCATCACCGTCGGCAGCGGCGTCGGCTGCGTCGTGCGTTCCTGTACAAAGCCCGAGAGCAGCCACCACAGCGCGCCGACATGCACTGCCGTGACGGAGGCCAGCAGCCCAGTGCGATAGGAAATCGATCCGCTCATGTCAGGTGTCGGCCCACATGCGCAGCAGGTTGTGATAGCAGCCCGTCAGGCGCACGACCTCCGCGCTTTCGCCCTGCACCGCGCGCAAGGCCATGATGGACTGATCCATGTCGTAGAGCAGCCGGCGCTGTTCGTCGCTGCGCACCATGCTTTCCACCCAGAAGAAGCATGCGATCCGACTGCCGCGCGTCACCGGTTCCACGCGATGCACGCTGCTCGACGGGTACAGCACGGTGTCGCCCGCGGCGAGCTTGATGCGCTGCGAGCCGAAGGTATCTTCCACCACCAGTTCGCCGCCGTCGTACTCATGCGGCTCGGTGAGGAACAGCGTGCAGGAGACGTCGGTGCGCACCCATGCGCCCGTGAGCGTGGACGTGCGCACCGCGTTGTCGACGTGATTGCCGAAGCGGTTGGCGCTCCCGTCGTAGCGATTGAATAGCGGCGGAAAGGTCTTCTTCGGCAGCGCGCCGGAGAAGAACATGGCGCTGTGCGCCAGCGCATCGACCACGATAGCGCGCGCCGCGATCGACGCCTCGCTGCCTTCGGGAAGCTGGCGGTTGTGCTTGACCTGTTCCGACTGGGTGCCGGCGGTCAGCTTGCCGTCCGCCCAGTCGGCGCTTTCGACGATGCCCCGGCAGCGCGCGAGCGCCTCGGGGGACAGAACTTGCGGTACATGCAGGAGCATCGTGTCGTCCTTAGAACTTGGTGGTCAGGGTGAGCTGCGCGGCCCGCGGCGTGCCCGGCATGACATGGCCGGTATAGACGCCCTCGTAATATTTCTCGTTGAAAAGATTGAAGACGTTGAGCTTCAACGAGTACGCCTTCGCCGTGTACTCGACCAACGCATCGACACGCTTGTAGCTCGGCACCACGATGGTGTTGGCGGCATTTGCATAACGCGAGCCGACGCCCTCGATGCCGCCGCCCACCTTCCATGCATCGGCCAGCCGATAGGTCGTCCAGACGCTGTAGGTATGTCCCGGCGTGTTGGTCGGCTCATTGCCCTTGGTATTGGCTTGATCGGCCGAGGCTTCGTCCACCTTCGCTTTCATCAGCGCCACGTTGCCGAACAATTCCCATGCCGGCGTAATGCGGCCCACCGCCTCGAATTCCACGCCGTCGGTATGGCGGCGGCCGGACAGCACGGCGATGTCGGGCGAGGCCACGTCGGTATTGCGCTCGTTGGTCTTCTCCGAGCGGAACAGCGCCGTGCGGACCGAGAGGTCGCCCTGCAGCAGCTCCCATTTCGCGCCGAGTTCCAGGTTGCGGCTCTTTTCGGGTGGCGTGTTGGCTGTGCGATTGTCGAGCTGATAAGCCTCGGCCGAGGGATTGAACGAGGTGCCGTACGACACGTAATAGGTCGACAGCGTGGTCGGCTGGTACATGAGGCCGGAGCGGTAGCTCCAGACATCGTCGCTGCGCGACAGCGGCCCCGCCGGAGCCGGTCGGTTGTAGTCCGCACGCATGCTGTCGTAGCGCGCGCCCAGCAGCAGCTTCCAGTGCGGCGCGAACTCGATAGTCTCCTGGCCGTACAGGCTGGCAGTGCGGCCGGTGTACATGTTGTAGGCGGTGCGGACGAAAGCGCTGTCGAAGCTTGCCGGCAACGCAGGTGTGGTGTTGTCGCTGCCCACTGTCGTCGTCGGATTCGTCAACGTGCTCACGTTGCTGAAGCGCGAAGCGTCTTCGCGCAGGTATTCCGCACCGGTCAGCATCTCGTGCGTCATGCCGGCAAGCTTCAGTTTGGTATTGAAATCAACCTGCGCCGCCAACGTGTGCTCGGCGCCGCCGCGCGCCTGGCGTTGGCGATTGAGGCCGGTCGCCTCCGTGATCGTCGCCGGACTGCCGATCAGGCGCGGCGCCACGGCACGCAAGTCACGGTCGTAATCGGCCTTGCGGACGATGGCGCGAATCGAGGTGTCGTTGTCGAACAGGTGCGTGTAGGACGCAGTGCCGATGGACGTCTGGTTCTTCTCGTAGTCGGCATTCGAGAGGCCGTAGAAGCGTTCGATCGGCACATCCAGCGGGCGGCCGTTGAAGTATGGGACGCCGTAGTCCGGGATGTTGTCGTCCTTGAGGTAGTAGTACGCGAGCGTGACTTCGTCTGCGGTGCCGGCGCCCCAGGTGACCGTCGGCGCCACGCCCCAGCGTTTCTGCGTGACGTCGTTGCGGAAAGTGTCGGTCTGCGTGTCCATCAGGTTCAGCCGCACGGCGAGATCGTCGTTCAGCACCTTGTTCAGATCGGCCGTCAGACGCTTGTAATTGAAGCTGCCGACCGTCACCGCGACTTCGCTGGCGTCGACCGGCTTGGCTTTCTTGCTGACCTGATTGATGACGCCGCCGGTCGAGCCGCGGCCGAACAGCATGGAAGCCGAACCGCGCAGGATGTCGATCTGCTCGAGGTTGAAGGTTTCGCGGTTGTACTGGGCGATGTCGCGGATGCCGTCGAGGAAGAGGTCGCCGACCGCTGAATAGCCGCGCAGCGTGATGTTGTCGCCGATGCGGCCACCCTCGCCCGCGTTGAAGGTGATGCCCGCCACGTTGCGCAGCGCTTCCTTGAAGGTATCGGCATTGCGCTCGCGGATGAGCTGCTCGGAGACGATGGTCACCGATTGCGGGATGTCCTTGGTTAACTGGGACGTCTTGCCGACACGCGTCTTGTCGCCCTGGTAGCCTTTCTCTTCGCGGTCGCGTTTGTCCTTGACGGTGACCGGCGCGAGCGTGGTGTCCTTGGCTGCGGTGTCCGCGGTTTGCGCGACGGCAGGCTGCATGCCGATGGCCATGGCAGCTGCAAGGGCGCTGATGGGAAGCAGGGTCGTGCCGAATTGGCGTTGCGGGGAAGCGGCGAAAACGGGAGGGTCGTGCCAGAACGCGGACTGCTGCATGGATTAGCCTTTCGAGTCAAAGTGGGCTGCTTTGGCTTTCGGCTAATCGCATTAACGCTAATGATAACCATTCTCATTTAAAAAGGAAAGCGTTTGCTGTTCCTTTTCGCATGACAAAAGCTGATGCTCCGTCTCGCCGATGCAGATCGGCGCAAGAAAGCTGACGAGGGTGGGAACGAAAAAGACGCGGTCCGCCGGGATTCAGGCGGACCGATGCGGAGAACAATTAACGCAGGGACGTGCGCCGGATATCGGCAACGGCAATGCTGAATTCCTTGGCGGGCTTGGCAGGCTTCGCGGTCCCGCAGCCATTGCAGCCGCCGCAACCGTCACCTTCGTCACCACACCCGCCCGCCTGCCCGGCCGATGCGAACCGGTCGGCGATGCCGTTCCAGCCGCGCCGGCGCGCTGCTTCAGCAATCGACCCGCCGAGCGCCCGCTTCCAAGCCTTTGGCAAGTAGCGCTTCCCCACGGCAAAGAACGCCACCACGACGATGACTGCAGTGATCCATTCTTGCATCATGCACCTCCCAATACCGCGCGGCTGATCTGGTACGTCGCGAACGACGCGAGATACGCCAGCGTGAACATGTAAGCCACCATCGCGAGCACCGGCTTCCAGGAGTTGGTCTCGCGGCGGACGATGGACAGCGTCGACACGCACTGCGGCGCGAAGACGTACCAGGCCAGCAGCGACAAGGCCGTTGGCAATGTCCAGGTGGAAGAAATCATCGGCGTGAGCGTGGTGGCGAGCTGGTCGCCGGTCGCCGACAGCGCATACACCGTACCCAGCGCGCCCACCGCCACCTCGCGTGCGGCGAGGCCGGGGATCAGCGCGATGGCGATCTGCCAGTTGAAGCCGATCGGCGCGAAGACCACCTGCAGCATGCGACCCAGATGGCCGGCGATGCTGTACTGGATCGCCGGGCCGGTCGCACCGTCCGGCGGCGCGGGGAAGCTCGACAGGAACCAGAGCACGATCATCAGGCAGAGAATGATGGTGCCGACGCGGCCGACGAAGATCTTGGCGCGCTCCCACAGACCGAGTGCGAGGTTGCGCAGATTGGGCCAGTGGTAGTCGGGCAGCTCGAGCATCAGAGGATGGTAATGGCCGCGGTTCACCGTGCGCTTCATCGCATAGGCGACAGCCATCGCGGAGACGATGCCGGCGATGTAAAGACCGAACAGCACGAGGCCTTGCAGATTGAAGATGCCGATCGAATGGTCCGGAATGAAGGCGCCGATGATCAGCGCATACACCGGCAACCGCGCCGAGCACGTCATCAGCGGCGCGATCATGATGGTAGCGAGCCGATCGCGCGGATCCTGAATGGTGCGCGTCGCCATCACGCCAGGAACGGCACAGGCAAAGCTCGACAGCAGCGGAATGAAGGCACGCCCGGAGAGACCGACGCTGCCCATCAGCCGGTCGAGCAGGAATGCCGCGCGCGGGAGGTAGCCCGATTCCTCGAGTGAGAGAATGAACAGAAACAGGATCAGGATCTGCGGCAGGAAGACCAGCACGCTGCCTACGCCGGACAGAATGCCGTCCACCAGCAGGCTGCGCAGCACACCCTCGGGCATTGCCGCCTGCACTGTCTGGCCGAGACCGTCGACGCCTTCCTTTATCAGATCCATTGGCAGCTTCGACCAGCTGAACACTGCCTGGAAGATCAGGAAAAGGATGGTGGCGAGAATGACATAGCCGAGCACCGGATGCAGCACGACGCCGTCGATGCGATCCGCGAAGTCGTGCCGGTCGCCTTCCTGGCGGATCACCTTGCCGAGGATGCGGCGCACTTCCCGCTGCGTTGCCTCGAGGCTGTCGGCATGACTGGCCAGCACGTCGGCCGCGGCGGATTCGCCCAGCGGCGTTTGCGCATGCGCAGCCATCGCTTCGAGCTGCGTGATCAGCGCCGCACTGCCGCCCGGCTTGATCGCCACGGTTTCAATGACGGGAATGCCGAGTTCCTTCTGCAAGGCGCCGATGTCGATGACCATGCCGCGCCGCTGCGCGACATCCATCATATTCAATGCGAGCACCGTCGGACGCTGCAGGCGCAGCACTTCCAGCACGAGGCGCAGATTGAGCTTGAGATTGGTGGCGTCGGCCACCAGGACGATGACGTCGGGCGGCGGCGCGTCGGCCTGCGTGCCGAACAACACGTCGCGCGTAATGGCTTCGTCCGGCGTCAGGGCATTGAGACTGTAGGCGCCGGGCAGGTCGACGACCTGGTAATGGCGCCCGGATTCGGAAGTGAACTGCCCTTCCTTGCGCTCCACCGTCACGCCGGCATAGTTGGCGACTTTCTGGCGGGCGCCGGTCAGGCGATTGAACAGCGCGGTCTTGCCGCAATTGGGGTTGCCGACCAGCGCGAGGCGCAGCGGCTTGGTGGTATTCATCATGTGCCAGCGGCCGGATGATCGATATGGATCATCGCCGCTTCGTGGCGCCGCAGCGCAAAAGTGGTATTCCCGATGCGTACCGCGATCGGGTCCCGGCTCGGAAAGGATTCCGCCACGACCCGCACGCGTTCGCCGGCGACAAAACCGAGTTCGAGCAGCCGCATGCGCAGCGCCGCGTTGTCGCGGCCCACGTCCTGCAAGCCGACGACCGTGGCGCTCTCCCCTTTTCTCAGGGAAGCCAGGGTTTTGCCTTCGCAATGGACAGACATGGTTTTCCTAAACTAAGCGTACACATGAATGATAATCATTCTTAATATCGTCTGCAATGACGGCACACATTGTTACACCGCAAGCTGTGGTCGTCTGCTCGATTCCTGAGCGCCCGCCTGCGCCACGGCAAGCCGCCGCGCTGCAACGAAATGTTGTTTGTTGAATCACAAATCGACCCGGCAAGCCCCGGCCAAATAATAAGGACGTGCCGGCAAGGCCGTCTCAATGCCGGCATGCAACGGGAGATTGGATTGAAGAACACCATTGACGCGCAATACCCTCCGGCCCCGGCCGGCGGCTTCGTGCACAAGCTCGTGCAGTCGCAACGCCGGCGCCTCGCGGCGGCTTTCGCAAATTTCGTCGAGCCAGCAGCGAACGGCACCGTGCTTTACGTCGGCATCGACTCCGCCGGCCAGGCCGCCGACCAGGCTCCGCTCGACGTGCCGAACAGCCTGCGCGTGACGCATTACACCGTCGACGTGCCGGGCCACGCGGCACGCCGCACGTCGCCGGCGGACCGGCCGCACGATGTCGTGCACCTGCCCTTCGCCGACGGTCAGTTCGACTGGACGATCTGCCCGGAGGTGATCGAGCATGTGCCGAGCTACGAGCGGCAATATGCACTGGTCAAGGAACTGGCACGGGTGTCGCGGCGCGGCGCTTTCATCACGACCTCGAACCGCCGCCATCCGCTCGAATTCAATACCGGAGTGCCCTTCCTGCATTGGCTCCCCGCCGCCTGGTGGCGCCGGACGCTGCGTTGGCTGGGCCGGGACCGGTTTGCCGCCGAGGCGCCGCTGCATCTGCTGGACTCCAAGGCCCTCTACAACTTCGCCATGCTGCTGCCGGGCAAACCGGCGCACGATGTGGGGCACAAGCGGGTGGCCGGCCTGAAGGCGCATTTCTTTCTGATGATCGAAAAGGGAAAGCCAGCGGCACAGCCAGAGGCCAAGGCGGGTGGAAAACCGGGCAAATAAACGAGACACCGAGGGCCTGGCCGGGCATGCCTCCTTTTCATGAAGGGGACTTCCCTTTTTCGTTGAACAGGTGCTATACTTTCGTTTTACGCGGCTGTAGCTCAGCTGGATAGAGTACTTGGCTACGAACCAAGGGGTCGTGGGTTCGATTCCTGCCAGCCGCGCCATTTATGCAGTAAGGACGGGTTAGTGTGAAAACACTAACCCGTTTTTCTTTTGTCCTCGCTTTTTGCCCTCGCTTACTCGACGCCTTCTCGGCTGCTCGACTCTCGCCAGCGTCTTTCGCCGCCCGGGCTTTCTTCGCCGGCCAACTGCTCGGCACGCTCGTCGTCATACGCCTTGTCAACGCAATGACAACTCTGTCGGGCCAACCCAACACTTCGCGCTGAATACCTGCTGCACCGGCGTGCTACCCGCCCCTCTGCTCCGACGGTAAAACGACTTGTGATAAAGTCGCCCAGAACATTTCCATACGTCACTTTTTGTGATGATCCCCGCTCACGGATATCTGGCATGACACGACACAATCCAAGGACTTCGCGGGCGCGGCTGGGCTTCGCCGCAGGGCTGGTCTGCGCGGCAGGCGCAACATGGGCCGGCTCCATCTCCGTGCATGTCACCGACGCCGCCGGACAGCCACTGGCCGACGCAGCGGTGTACGCGGAAGCCCCGGGCACGGCCGCCAGCGCCAAGCCGGGGAAAAAAATCGAGATTGAACAAAAGGGACGCAAATTCCTGCCGCTGGTGACCGTGGTGCAAGCCGGGACGAACATCTCGTTCCCGAACAACGACACGGTGCGCCACCACGTCTATTCCTTCTCGCCGGCGAAGACCTTCGACATCAAGCTGTATTCGGGCGAGTCCAACCCCATTCTGTTCGACAAGCCTGGCACCGTCGTCATCGGCTGCAACATCCATGACCAGATGGTGGCTTACATCCACGTCGTGCCGACGCCCTACTTCGCCAAGACCGACGCAAACGGCAACGCCAGGCTCGAGGTGCCCGCCGGCCGCTATGCCGTGAAAGCCTGGCACTACGGCCAGCCGGCGAACGCCGCGCCCGCGGAACTCGCGGTGGCTGCCACGGACGGCGACGTGCCGGCCGCACTGAAGCTCAACGCCAAAGCGGCCAACTAGGACAGCCCATGCGCTTGCGCAGCCTTGAGAGCCGTATCGTCGTCCTGTTCCTGGTGCTGATCCTGGCACTTCAGGTGACGGACTTCCTGGCAATCCAGACCGGCATCCAGCAGAACGCGCGCAGCGCCATCCGCAACGAACTCGCGCTGAACGAACGCGTGTTCCAGCGCCTACTCGACCAATACGCGCAGAACCTGACCGAAGGCGCCCGCCTGCTCGCGTCCGACTACGGCTTCAAGCAGGCCATCGGCACCGATGACCGCGAGACCATCACCTCTGCACTGTTGAATCAGAAGGAACGCATCAAGGCCACGCACGCGATGCTGATCGGGCTCGACCGCAGCATCAAGGCGTCCACCACCGACAGCGTCCACGGCACCCTGCAAGCCTCGCTGCTGGAACTCGTGGACCGCGCCGGCGAAGGCCGCAGCGCCAACGGCATCGGCATCGTCGATGGCCTGCCGTACCAGATCGTCGTCGTGCCGGTGAAGGCGCCGGTCACGATCGGCTGGGTCGCCATGGCCTTCCTCGTCGATCGCCAGATTGCCGACGACATGCGCCGGCTGACTTCGCTGCATGTTTCCATCCTCACCGGCACGGCCGACCGCTGGACGGTCGACGTTTCCACCTTGCCCGAGACCGACGCTGCCGGCCTCGCCGCCGAGCTGGCCAAGCACGGTGCAGGCAACGATTTCCTTCCGCAAATCGCGATTGGCGAGAATGAATACAGCGCACGCGTGATGAAGCTTGCGGACGACGGGGGCAAGTCGGTGATCGTCGTGCTGCAGCGCTCCATCAGCGAAGCCGTCGCGCCTTACGCGCGTCTGGAGTTCTACCTCATCATCCTCACCGCGCTGGGCATCGCCATCGGCGCAGGCGGCAGCATTTTCCTCGCCCGCCGCATCACGAACCCGCTGCGCCAGCTCGGCGAGACGGCCAAACGGCTCGGTGCCGGCGATTACCAGGGCGAGATCGACGTGCGGCGCGACGACGAGATCGGCGAACTGTCGCGCGCCTTCGCCAGCATGCGCGACGGCATCTCGAACCGCGAAGTGGAAATCCGCCGCCTCGCTTACTGGGACACGCTCACCGACCTGCCCAATCGTGCGCAGTTCGCCAACCTGCTCGACGACGCCATTGCCGAGGCGGGTCGCTCAGGCGCCGGCTGCTATGTCCTGATGATGGACCTCGATCGCTTCAAGAACGTCAACGACGTGCTCGGGCACTCCTTCGGCGACGCGCTGCTGCGCCAGGTCGCGCAGCGGCTCGCCCAACAACTCGACGCCGGCGTCCCCATCGCGCGGCTCGGCGGCGACGAGTTCGCAGTCCTGCTTCCCGGCGCATCGCTGGCCGAGGCCAACGCCGTCGCTGCACGCATCCTCAAATCGCTGGAGTTGCCGCTCGCGCTGGAAGACCAGAACGTCGACCTCGGCGCGGGCATCGGCATCGCCGCCTTCCCTGACCACGGCCTCGATGCGGAATCGCTGCTGAGCCGGGCGGAAATTGCGATGTACGCAGCCAAGGGCAGCGGCAGCGGCGCGGTGCTCTACGATGCCGGCATCGACAACGGCAGCGAACAGAATCTCTCGCTGCTGACCGAGCTCCGTCGCGCAGCCGAAGAGAACCAGTTCCGGCTGTATGTCCAGCCCAAGGTCTGCCTCGCCAGCGGCAAGGTGACCGGCATGGAAGCGCTGGTGCGCTGGGTGCATCCGACCAAGGGCATGGTTTTTCCGGACCAGTTCATTCCGTTTGCCGAACAGACCGGCTTCATCCGCACGCTGACCCAATGGGTACTCGACCGTGCGGCAGCCGTGTGCAGCGAACTCGCTTGCGCCGGCACGCCGCTGCGCGTCTCGGTCAATCTCTCGACCCGCGATTTGATGGATCAGGACCTGCCCGCCAAATTTGCCGACGTGCTGCGCCGCTACAATCTGCCGTCCTCGCTGTTCTGCCTCGAAATTACCGAAAGCGCGATCATGGACGATCCCCTGCGGGCGCAGCAGACGCTGGCCGGCCTGCATGCGATGGGCGTCGACCTCTCGATCGACGACTTCGGCACCGGGTACTCCTCGCTCGCCTACCTCAAGCGACTGCCCGTGCAGGAACTGAAGATCGACAAATCCTTCGTCTTGAAGATGGAGCGCGATGCCGGCGATGCGAAGATCGTGCGTTCGACCGTCGATCTGGGACACAACCTGGGACTGAAGGTGGTGGCCGAAGGGATTGAAAACATCGCGGTGTGGGAACTGCTCGCCCGCATGGGCTGCGATCAAGCTCAGGGCTACTACATCAGCCGCCCGATGCCCGCCGAGCAGTTCGCCGGCTGGATTGCCCAGTGGACGCCGCCCGTTGCGGCCGACAGCGTGTCCGCGCCGCGCGCGGCCGCCAGCGCCTGAATGCCCTCATGAACGCCCGCGATCCATCACGCACAACCGGCACCGCCCTCCGCCCCGAATGGCTGGCGGCAGCGGTCCAGGGCGCGTTCAACGAAATCTACGTCATCGACTGCGCCACGCTGCGCATCCGGCACGCGAACGAAGCGGCGCGCAAGAACCTGCAGTACACGGCCAGAGAACTGTGCGGCATGACGCCTTTTGACCTGGCGCCCGCGCTAAGCGCGCCGGCCCTGGACACCGCATTGGCGCCGTTGCGCACAGGCACCGCGCGCCACGTCCAGCTTGAGACCGAGCACCGGCGCAAGGACGGCAGCATCTATCCGGTCGAATTCCGTCTGATGCTGTGCCTGTCGGATGAACCGGTCTATGTCGCCATCGGCAACGACACCAGCGCCCGCCAGGCCTCTGCCCGCGCGCTCGGCCAGTCGGAGGCGCGCTTTCGCGCCATCGTCTCCAACACGCCGGGCCTGGTGTACCAGTTCCTGCAGCGGCCGGACGGCAGCGTGTCCTTTCCGTATCTGAGCGAAGGCTGCCACGCGCTGCTTGGCATCAGCGCCGAACGCCTGCGCGCCGATTCCAGCCTTTTTCTCGACCTGATCCTTCCGGAAGACCGCGCGTCCTATCTCGAATCGATGGCCGCTTCCGCCGCCGACATGCGGGCGTGGAACTGGGAAGGCCGGCTCTGGATCGAAAAGTGGAAAGACATCAAGTGGATCAACCTGCGTTCCACACCGCGCGCGCTTCCCGGCGAAGGCGTGCAGTGGGAAGGCATCATGACGAACATCACGCAGAGCAAGCTGGAGGAAGCGGAGATCAAGCGCTCGCGCGAGCAGCTGGCCGAACTCTCCGCACACGTCGAGACCGTGAAGGAAAAGGAGCGCACCCGCATCGCCCGCGAAATCCATGACGACCTCGGCGGCAACCTCACTGCCATCAAGATGGCGATGGCGCTGATGCGCAAGCGCATGCCGGAAGGCGACGCGGCGCTGGCCGAGCGTGCCGACTACGTCGATTCGCTGGTGGACCGTACGATCGAGGCGGTGCATCGCATCACGGTCGATCTGCGGCCCAGCGTGCTCGACTTCGGCATCGTCGCGGCGATCGACTGGCAGGCCAAGGAATTCGAGAAGCAGCTCGGGATTCCCTGCGAATTCACCTCCAACGCCAAGCACATCGAACTCGATCCGGACCAGTCGACCGCCCTCTTCCGCATCTTCCAGGAAACGCTGACCAACGTCGGCAAGCATGCGCATGCCACCCGCGTACGCGTACGGCTGGCGCGCACCAACCGCAGCGTGCGCCTCGAAGTGACCGACAACGGCCGCGGCATTGCCACGACCGACCGGCTGAAGGCAAAATCCTTCGGCATACGCGGCATGGTGGAACGCGCCAGCGCACTCGGCGGTCAGCTGTCGGTGACCAACGGCGCCAATGGCGGCACGGAAGTGTCGCTGCGCATTCCGCTTGCCCCGTCCAGACAGGCAACATGACAACAACCGATACCATCAAAGTGCTGATTGCGGACGATCACGCCATCGTCCGTGAAGGCCTCAAGCAGATCCTGGCCGATACCGGCGACATCACCGTCGCCGGGGCGGCGGAGAACGGCCACGACGCGATGAAGCTCGTGCGCAAGGGCGACTGCGACGTGCTGCTGCTCGACATCTCCATGCCGGACCGTACTGGTATCGACGTGCTCAAGCAGGTGAAGAAAGAATCGCCGAAGACGGCGGTGCTGATGCTATCGATGCACCGCGAGGACCAGTACGCGATCCGCTCGCTCAAGGCGGGCGCGTCCGGCTATCTGAACAAGCAGAGCGCGCCGGCCGAACTGGTCGATGCGATCCGCCTCGTCGCGTCCGGGCGCAAGTACATCAGCCCGACGCTGGCGCAGGAACTGGCCAACCACCTCGGCGACGAGCATCGCGACGCGCCGCCGCACGAATCGCTCTCCGACCGCGAGTACCAGACGCTGGTCATGATCGCTTCCGGCAAGACCGTGAGCGACATCGCAGCCGAACTGGCGCTGTCGGTGAAGACCATCAGCATGTACCGCTCGCGCCTCTTGCAAAAGATGAAGCTGCGGCACAACGCGGAACTGACGCATTACGCGATCAAAAATCATCTCGTCGAGTAGACGTCCATGCAAGACAACAAGAAGAAGACCGACCAGCCCAGCCCTGCGGAAATCGCTCGGGAGGCGTTCAAGCGGCTCGCCGTGCAGCGCATCGTTCCCACGCCGGACGCCTATCGCAAGGTGTATGAGGAGATCGCGGGCACAGCCAGCGACAACGGCCCGGAAAAGCTCCTGGCGGACGTTGCGGCGACGCTCGCTTCCGCCGACGCTGCCGCAGGCAAGCTGGCGGCGGATTTTCGTCGCGCGCTGGATATGCAGGACTGGAACGCCTGCAGCGCGGCATTGCGCGACCTGCTCGCCTCGTCAACCAAGGAAGCGAGCCCGCCGCCGGTACTTGCGCCAGCAGTCGAGCGCAAGCCTTCGATTCCTCTTGTCGACCCGATCGCACCGGCAGCGCCGCGTTCGGCGGGCATCCCGCTGGTCGATCCGGTCGCCGCACCGCCACGCAACACTGGCATCCAACTGGTCGATGATGCACCGGCAAAGCCCAAGCTTTCCGATCTTCCGCTCGTGGATGACGATCCCTCCGTGCGCCAGAAGCCGCGCTTCGGTCCCGCAGCCCCCGGCTTCAACGAAACGGCCCAGGCCCGCACGCTGCGCGATCTGCTGGTGCGCACCTTGACGCTCGCATTGGGATCGCTGCTGCAGAACCTTCCCGACTTGCTGCAGGAGGCCGAAGGCCTGGCCAATGTCGTGCGTGAGGCGCGTACCGAAGGCGCGCTGACCGATGCCAGCGCCCGCCTTAAACAGCTGTGCTTCCGCATCGAGCTGCGTGCGGCCGACGTCGCAGAGGAACACGAGCTGCTGATGCGGCTGTTCAATCTGCTGCTCGAAAACATCAGCGAACTGCTCGAGGACGATTCCTGGCTGAGCGGCCAGATCGCGACCGTGCAGAACGTGCTCGCCGGGCCGATCAACCATGCGGCGCTGATGGACGCGCACCGCAGCCTCAAGGAAGTGATCTACAAGCAGGGCCTGCTCAAGCACAGCCTGTCCGAGGCAAAGGTGACGGTGAAGAACATGATGATCACCTTCATCGACCGCCTCGGCGAAGTCGCCGCGACGACCGACGACTATCACAAGAAGATCGACGGCTATGCGCAGAAGATCAGCGAGGCCAAGGGCATTCCGGAGCTCAACACCATCCTGCATGAGGTGATGCGCGAGACGAAGCACATTCAGGCCGCGACGCTGCGCTCGCGCGACGACATGATGGCCGCCAAGCAGGCCGTGCAGGACGCCGAGGCGCGCGTGCAGGAACTGGAGAACCAGTTGCAGGAGATGAGCGAACTGGTGAAGGAAGATCAATTGACCGGCAGCCTGAACCGCCGCGGACTGGACGACGTGTTCGAGCGCGAAGTCGCGCGGGCCGAACGCAAGGCATCGCCGCTGTGCATCGCCCTGCTCGACCTCGACGACTTCAAGCGCCTCAACGACACCTATGGCCACAGCGCCGGCGACGAGGCGCTGATTCATCTCGTGCGAGTGGTGAAGGACACGCTGCGCACGATGGATGTCATCGGGCGTTTCGGGGGCGAAGAGTTTCTGGTCGTGATGCCGGACACGCCGCTCGACGACGCGACGCGCACTGTCGTCCGGCTGCAGCGCGAGCTGACCAAACGGATCTTCATGTACGAACAGCAGAAACTGCTTGTCACTTTCAGCGCCGGCGTGGCGCTGCGCCAGCCGGGCGAGGATCAGGCTGCGCTGATCAAGCGCGCGGACGCGGCGCTGTATCGCGCGAAACGCGAAGGCAAGAATCGCGTCATCGCTGCCGACTGAGCCGTCGAACAACCG
>SPQI01000467.1 GCA_004570315.1 Oxalobacteraceae bacterium OM1
TCACCACCTACACCACCATCGCCGGCGCCGAGGCGGCCGTCGAAGGGATGCGTCACCTGAACGAGCTGCACGTCTACGATTTACAAGGCCTGCATAACTCTTTACACTAATCCGAAACCAACCCAAGCCACAGAGGTCGCAAACGGTGCCATATCACGGCACTATTTGTGACCTCTGTGGTTTTCGTTTTGCGAAGAAAGAATTCATGAGTACTGTACCTGTTACCAAGCGCGGCGCGGAAATGATGAAAGAAGAACTGCTCCGCCTGAAAACCAAAGACCGTCCGTCGGTCATCAACGCGATCGCCGAAGCACGTGCCCAGGGAGATCTCTCCGAGAACGCCGAGTACGATGCCGCCAAGGAGCGCCAGAGCTTCATCGAAGGGCGCATTGCCGAACTCGAAGGCAAGCTGAGCGCAGCGCAGGTCATCGATCCGGCCGTGCTGGATGCGGAAGGCCGCGTGGTCTTCGCGTCGACCGTCGATCTCGAAGACCTCGAGTCCGGCCAGAAGGTGACCTACCAGATCGTCGGCGAAGACGAAGCCGACCTGAAGCACATGAAGATCTCTGTCACGTCGCCGATTGCGCGTGCATTGATCGGCAAATACGCCGGCGACGTCGTCGAAGTGAATGCGCCCTCCGGCGTGCGCGAGTACGAAGTTCTCGAAGTCCGCTACGTCTGATTCCCATGCCCGTCGAACGCATCCGCATGCTGATCGCCACGCTGTGGGTGGGCAGCATCTGGACGATCGGCTATCTTGCGGCACCGACGCTGTTCACCACACTGGCGGACCGTGTTCTGGCCGGAACGATCGCGGGCAGTCTGTTTCGTAGCCAGGCCTGGCTTTCGGTCGCATGTGCGATCGCCATGCTGGCGCTACTGCGCGGCCAGGCGACGGGAAAGCGGCGGGTGCAGACGTGGCAGATCGCCGCGGCGATGCTCGCCTGTACCGTGATCGGTTATTTCGGCTTGCAGCCGTTCATGGCTGCATTGAAGGCGGCTGCAGGGCCGGGGGGCGTGATGGATGCGGAGGCGAGGACGCGTTTCGGCGTCCTGCATGGCGTGTCCAGCGCGATTTACCTCGTGCAGAGTTTGCTGGGTGCCGCGCTGATCTGGAGATTGGCCGGGCGCTCCGCTTCAGCGGCTTAGTGCGGATTTCTTGGTGCTGCGCTGACGCGGTTTGGCGCGCTTGACATTGCCGCCTTGCGTGACGCGCTCGTTGCCCTTCAGGACTACTTTCTGCACCGTCGGCTTCTTCGTGCCGCTCGGACTTGGCTTGACGATGGTGACCTCGCGCAAGCCCTTGCCGCGCTTCTCGCTGCGCTCCTTCTTGACTTCGTTCTTCGGGCGGTAGATCACCAGCAGCTTGCCGATGTGCTGGATGGGCGCGGCGTCGAGTTCTTCGCAGATTGTCTCGTACATCTCGATGCGCGCTTCTCGGTCGTCGCCGAACACCCGCACCTTGATCAGGCCGTGCGCGTTCAGGCTGGCGTCGATTTCCTTCATGACCGAAGGCGTCAGGCCGGCGTCGCCGACGATGACGACGGGATCGAGCGCGTGGGCCTCGGAACGCAGCGCGCTGCGCTCGGCGGGGGTGAGTTTCAACATGATTGGCAATTCCTTAAAAGCGGTATTCTACGCGAATGGCAAAGAACAAATTCAACAAGAGCTGGGTGCATGACCACATCAACGATCCGTATGTGAAGCTGGCCCAGAAAGAGGGGTATCGCGCGCGGGCCGCCTACAAGCTCAAGGAAATCGACGAAAGCGAAAAACTGATCAAGCCCGGCCAGATCGTCGTCGACCTGGGTTGCGCGCCGGGGAGCTGGTCGCAGTACGCGCGCAACAAGCTGGCCGGTGCGGAAGGCGGCGGCATTCGCGGCACCATCATCGGACTGGACCTCCTGCCGATGGAACCCATCGCCGACGTGCATTTCATTCAAGGCGACTTTCGGGAAGACGAGGTGCTCAAGCAGCTGGAAGAGGTGGTCGGCGAGCGCAAGGTGGACCTGGTGCTGTCGGACATGGCGCCCAACCTGTCGGGCGTCGCGGTGACCGACGCCGCGCGCGTGGAGCATATCATCGAGCTCGCGATCGACTTTGCGCGGCATCACATGAAACCTTCCGGGGCACTCCTCGTCAAATGTTTCAACGGCACAGGGTATACCCAGCTGGTCGAGCGGTTCCGCGAGGAATTCAAGACCGTCATTCCGAAGAAGCCCAAGGCAAGCCGGGACAAATCCTCCGAGATATTCCTGCTTGGCAAGGGGCTCAAACACCCCTCTTGATATTTTGCAAACCCCTTGATATCCAAAGGGTTAGCCGCACATGTTGCCTAGCAAGCGTTGTGCATTGCAGGTAGAATCAATTTTACAAGTCTTGTCGATAGGCGCTTCCTGCGTCTAAGGAGTTCTAGTGAACAACATGTTTTCCAAAGCCGCCATCTGGGTGGTCATCGCTTTGGTACTTTTCACGGTATTCAAGCAGTTCGATGGCCGCACGCTAGCAGGTGGGGCGACACCCGTTCCGTATTCGGACTTCCTGGACGAGGTGAAGGCAAAGCACATCAAGGAAGCGACGATCGAGGACCGCAGCATTGTCGCGACCACGACCGACGGCAAGAAAGTCAAGACGGCCGTCACCTACCTTGACCGCGGCCTGATCGGCGATCTCGTCAACAATGGCGTCAAGTTCGACGTCAAGCAGCCCGAAGAACAGTCCTTCCTGTCGCAAGTCTTCATTTCCTGGTTCCCGATGCTGCTGCTGATCGGCGTCTGGGTCTTCTTCATGCGCCAGATGCAGGGCGGCGGCAAGGGCGGGGCATTCTCGTTCGGCCGTTCCAAGGCCCGCATGCTGGACGAGGCAAGCAATACCGTCACCTTCGCGGATGTCGCCGGCTGCGACGAAGCCAAGGAAGAGGTACAGGAGCTGGTCGACTTCCTGCGTGACCCGACCAAATTTCAGAAGCTCGGCGGCCGTATTCCGCGCGGCGTGCTGATGGTGGGCCCGCCAGGTACCGGTAAGACGCTGCTGGCTCGCGCCATCGCCGGCGAAGCCAAGGTCCCGTTCTTCACGATCTCCGGTTCGGACTTCGTCGAAATGTTCGTCGGCGTGGGTGCATCCCGCGTGCGCGACATGTTCGAAAACGCCAAGAAGCATTCGCCCTGCATCATCTTCATCGACGAGATCGACGCAGTCGGCCGTCATCGCGGCGCCGGTCTCGGCGGCGGCAACGACGAGCGTGAACAGACCCTCAACCAGTTGCTGGTTGAAATGGACGGCTTCGAAGCCAACTCCGGCGTGATCGTGATCGCTGCGACCAACCGCGCCGACGTGCTCGACAAGGCGCTGCTGCGTCCGGGCCGCTTCGACCGCCAAGTGATGGTCGGCCTGCCGGACATCCGCGGTCGCGAGCAAATTTTGTACGTTCACATGCGCAAGGTGCCGATCGCACCCGACGTCAAGGCCGACATCCTGGCCCGCGGTACGCCGGGCTTCTCGGGCGCCGACTTGGCCAACCTGGTGAACGAGGCTGCATTGTTCGCCGCGCGCCGCAACAAGCGCCTGGTCGAGATGCAGGACTTCGAGGATGCCAAGGACAAGATCGTGATGGGCCCGGAGCGCAAGTCCGCAGTCATGCGCGAGGAAGAGCGCCGCAACACCGCCTACCACGAGTCGGGCCACGCAGTGGTCGCCAAGCTGCTGCCGAAGGCCGATCCGGTTCACAAGGTCACCATCATGCCGCGCGGCTATGCGCTCGGCCTGACCTGGCAGCTGCCGGAACATGATCGCGTGAACATGTACAAGGACAAGATGCTGGAAGAGATTTCCATTCTGTTCGGCGGTCGCATCGCCGAGGAAATCTTCATGCACCAGATGTCCACCGGCGCTTCGAACGACTTTGAGCGTGCCACCAAGCTGGCCCGTGCGATGGTCACGCGTTACGGCATGTCTGAGACGCTGGGCACGATGGTCTACGAAGACAGCGAGCAAGATGCTTACTTCGGCCGCATGACCTCGAAGACCGTGTCCGAGGCGACGCAGCAGAAGGTCGATGCCGAGATCCGTTCGATCCTCGACGCACAGTACGCACTGTCGCGCCGCCTGCTGGAAGAGCATCAGGACAAGGTGGAAATGATGGCCACGGCGCTGCTCGATTGGGAGACCCTCGACGCCGACCAGATCAACGACATCATGGCCGGCCACGAGCCGCGTCCGCCGAAGACCGGCCTGCCGGTGAAGCGCCCGTCGTCCGACTCCGCTTCCGGCGGCATGTCGCCCAACGCGACCGCACCGGCCTGATTGCCCATCTATTGACGTAAGGAAAAGGGTGAGGAGAAATCCTCGCCCTTTTTGTTTGTATGACCCGAGACTATCTGCAGTGCGGCCGCTTCCGGCTGCCCGTTCACGCCCAAGCGCGCCCGCTCGTGATGGGCGTCCTCAACGTCACTCCCGACTCGTTTTCCGACGGCGGCCGGTTTCAATCATTGGATATCGCGCTTACCCATGCCGAGCACATGATCGCCGAGGGGGTCGATATCATCGACATCGGCGGCGAGTCCAGCCGGCCCGGCGCCGATCCCTTGCCGCTCGACGAGGAACTGCGGCGCGTCATGCCGCTCATTTATGCCCTGCGTGACTGTGGGAAGCCGCTGTCGATCGACACGTACAAGCCGGAAGTCATGCGCGAGGCGGTCGCCGCCGGTGTCGACATGGTGAATGACATCAATGGTTTCCGTGCGGACGGAGCGTTGCGTGCCGTCAAGGATGGGGAAGCGGCGCTGTGTATGATGCACATGCTGCGCGAGCCTAAGACCATGCAGGTCGAGCCGACGTACGACGACGTTGTGCGAGAGGTCAGCGACTTTCTGAATGAGCGTGTTGCCGCTGCAAAAACTGCTGGCGTCGCGGAAGACCGGCTTTGTGTCGATCCGGGGTTCGGGTTCGGAAAATCGCTAACGCATAATCTCGCCCTGATGCGCAATATTGGAAGGATCGCGCGTGAGACTGGCGTTCCGGTATTGGCCGGCATGTCGCGCAAGTCGATGATCGGGCAGATCACCGGCAAGCCGGTCGAGCAGCGTCTGGCGGGGAGTATTGCCGCTGCGTTGGCCGCGATTGCCCACGGCGCGCGCATCGTGCGCGTGCATGACGTCGCCGCCACGCTCGATGCAGTCCGCGTATGGCACGCTGTGGCCCAAGAAGGAGGAATAATCAATGAGCCGTAAATATTTTGGTACCGATGGCGTCCGCGGGCGCGTCGGCGAGATGCCGATCACGCCGGACTTCGTCATGCGCCTCGGCTATGCGGCGGGCAAGGTGCTCGCGCAGGAACAGGGCAGCACCGCCAAGCCGGTCGTGCTGATCGGGAAAGACACCCGCATCTCGGGCTACATGCTTGAAGCCGCCCTCGAAGCCGGCTTCGCAGCCGCCGGCGTGGACGTGATGCTCGCGGGACCGATGCCGACCCCCGCCATCGCTTACCTGACGCGCGCACTGCGCCTGTCGGCCGGTGTGGTGATCTCCGCCTCGCACAATCCCTACGACGACAACGGCATCAAATTCTTCTCGGCCTCCGGCAACAAGCTCCCCGACGCCGTCGAGAGCGCGATCGAAATGCAGCTCGAGCAGCCGATGGAATGCGTCTCGTCGGAGAAGCTCGGCAAGGCCAAGCGCCTGTTCGATGCGCAGGGGCGCTACATTGAATTCTGCAAGAGCACCTTCCCGTCGGACTTCGACCTCAAAGGGCTCAAGATCGTGGTCGATTGCGCGCATGGCGCTGCCTATCACATCGCACCGAACGTCTTCCATGAACTGGGCGCCGATGTCGTCGCCATTGGCAACGAGCCCAACGGCACCAACATCAATGACCGCGTCGGCGCAACTGCGCCGTCGACATTGATCGCGGCGGTCAAGGAGCACGGCGCCGACCTCGGCATCGCGCTCGACGGCGACGCCGACCGCCTGCTCATGGTCGATGCAAGCGGCCGTGCCTATAACGGTGACGAACTGCTCTACGTGATGGTGAAGGATCGCCTGAAGGTCGGCCCGGTGGCCGGCGTGGTCGGTACGCTCATGACCAACATGGCGCTCGAGGTCGAGTTCCGCCAGATGGGCATCGGCTTTGCACGTGCCAAGGTGGGCGACCGTTACGTGCTCGAAGTGCTGCAGGAGCGCGGCTGGCTGCTCGGCGGCGAAGGATCGGGCCATCTGCTGGTACTCGACAAGCACACCACTGGCGACGGCATCGTCTCGGCGCTGCAGGTGCTGTCCGCACTCAAGCGCAGCAACCAGACGCTGGCTCAGGCGACGGAAGAGCTCGCCTTGTTCCCGCAGAGTCTCGTCAACGTGAAGGTCACGCCCGGCTTCGACTGGCAGCGCAACAGCAATGTCGTCGACGAAAAGGAGCGCGTCGAGCGCGAATTGGGTGACGATGGCCGCGTGCTGATTCGTGCATCCGGTACCGAGCCCTTGATTCGCGTGATGGTCGAGGCGAAGAACGGCGAACTGGCGGCCAGCCTGGCGCGCCGCATCGCCGACAAGGTCGCTGTCTGATCCGCACGGCGGCGTGCCGCCGTGCAATTTGACCGGTCCTCTGCGGGCCGGTATGATGCGTGTCTCTCGGGGCGTAGCGCAGCCTGGTAGCGCACCTGATTTGGGATCAGGTGGTCGGACGTTCGAATCGTCTCGCCCCGACCAGTTTTTCTCCCTGCCTTTACGACAGCTTCATTAACGACCGCTTCGGCGGCGTCATTCGTTCTTCCAAGCCTTCCAGACCCGCCGATTATTGCGTCAGGCGGTCAGCGAATTGCGCGAAATCGTTCGGCACGACACCCAAGCTCTCTTCCAGATCATTCAGCCAGTTTGCGGGCGCGGCATCGCGCCAGCGGGCTATGGCCTCGTCCAGGCGTTCTGTTGGCAGCTTTGCATGTGGATCGAGCCGCGTGATCAGCGTGAGTCCACCCGGGAATGCGGGGATGGTCACGATGTCGAGGTCCGGCCGCAACTCGCGCAGAATGTATACCGCTTTCCACGTATCTCCGAGCCAGAACAGCGATTGCCGGTCGGAGGAGCCAGTCGCTGCGGACAGCGGGAAGGTGTCGCGGATCGCGATGACGGTATCGCTATGCGCATGGCGTTCAAGTTGCAGGAAAGTGCGCAGGACCGGCTCAAATGCATGGTCGCCGCCAAGCAGGGCGAGGTCGATGGGATCGCCGTCGGTGGCCTCCATCAGCGTGTGGCGGGCGAAAAATGCGTCGGTCGTCGATTTGTAGACGCGGCTCCACGCAGGCAGCGAATCGTCGATCATCGGTTCAGGATCGATCGCGATTGCACGCGTGCCGCGCTGCACGAGATGCAGGCTGCGGGTGCTTTCCTGACCAATGGCCGCATACAGCCGCGGCGTGCGCTGCAGTAGCCATGCCATCCATTCCAGCCATGTCGGTCCCGGGAAGCGTCGCTGCGCCGCTTCGATGTGCCTGCGCTGTTCCTCGGCTGCGCTCAATGGCGATCCAGCCGGCGCCTGCCGTATCGCGACGTCTTCCAATGCAGATTCGAGATTCCGAACAAAGCGCGGCATGTCGAACACCGCACTTTCCCTGCGAGCACGCTCCAGCCGTTCACGCAACGCTGCCAGTGCACTCGGCTCCTGTGCGAGCCGGATGGCAGCGGCTTCATACGACGTCAGATCGGTCGTAATCAATTCCGGCAATCCCAAGGCATGCAGCAGGCTTCCCGCCATGCGCGAGGAGAACGTCTTGCCCGTGCAGGTCAGCAGCGGCAGGCCCATCCAGAGGGCGTCGTTGGCGGTGGTGCCGGCATTGAAGGGCGTCGTATCGAGGAACAGATCGGCCAAACGATAGCGTGCGAGATACACCTCGGGTGCCACGCGGGAAGCGAAGACCAACCGCTCGCGCGCAATGCCGCGCTTTGCGGCTTCGGCAATGAGATTCGCCTGCGCCCATTCATTGTCGGCCAGTAGCCAAAGCACGCTGTGCGGGACGGTGCGTAGGATGTTCATCCACACCTCGAACAGTGCGGGCGTGAACTTGTAGTTGTTGTTGAACGAGCAGAAGACGAAGGCGTCGTCGGGCAGGCCGCAGCTTGCGCGGGTCGGCACAGCCGCCACCGGACGCTGGCGGTCGCTGGCCTGAAAGCAGTCGGGCAGGTAGAGCGGGCGTTCGCTGAAGTAGGGCGCGAGCGCTTCCGGCAGCACGAAGCGGTCGGCGACGACGTAGTCGATGGCCGGCATGCCTGTCGTGCCCGGATAGCCAAGGTACGTTACCTGTACCGGCGCCGGCTTGCGCGCGAGGATGTTGGGACGCACGCCGGAGGTGAGACCGTGCAGGTCGATCAGGATGTCGATCTCATGCGCGCGGATGCACTGCGCCGCTTCCTCGTCGCTCATGCCAGCGATGCGCACGTAATGATCGAATGCGCCGACGACGCGCCGGCGGATCGCCGAGCCGTCCTCGCGACTCCAGCAGAAACCGAACACTTCCACCTTGCTGCGGTCGTGAAGCTCGAACACTTCCGCCATCAGCAGGGATACCGGGTGCAGGCAGAAGTCGGATGACAGATAACCGATCCGCAGCCGCGCATGGGCATACCCGTGCGGCGGCGCGAGCGGCGATTGCGCCTGCACCTTCTCGGCAACGAAGCGGCGCGCGACGTCGAGCGTCATGGCGGGATCTTCATGCGCGCTCAGCCCGGCGAGTGCTGACACGCTCGCCCGCATTTCGTCCTGCGTGATGCCGGGCAGCGACGCGAAGACCGGCCATTTGCATTGTTTCTGCCGCAAGTGAATCCAGTGCTGCAAGGCATGCGGCTGTTTCGGTTCGAGTGCCAGGCTCTGTTCGAGCAGGCTTTCGGCATCGGGAAAACGGCGCTGGATCTCGAGCAGGCGCGCGAGGTTGTTGAGCGCCTGCAGGTGCAGGCCGCGATGGGCGGCGAGCACCTGCTGAGGCAGTCCGAGTACCGCACGCCATGCGGCAAGTGCTTCTTCGGGGCGTCCCTGCGCCTCGAGCAGCGTGCCGAGATTGAGGTAGGACGGAATGAAATGCGGGTGATGCGCGACGGCGTCGCGATAGGCGGCTTCGGCTTCCGCTGGCCGGCCAACATTGCCCAGAGCGACGGCAAGATTGAAGCGTGCCACGTAGGCCAAGGGCGAGTCGGCCGTCGAGAGCCATTGCCGATACAGGGCGATGGCAGCGTCGGCCTGGCCGGCGGCGATGAACTGTTCGGCGTGCGCGAGGACTTGCGCAAGGTCCGGCGCCGCTGCCTGTGGCGCGGCGCCGGGATGACTGCTAGGCATAGACGAATTCCAGGCGCAGTCCGACGGCGATCAGCAGCTGCGCAGCATCATGATGCAGCACATGATACTCGACGCCATCGGCCGCCAGCACGCCGCCGTCGGTCCATTCGCCCGGTGCGCCTGACAGGATGACAAGGTCGTTCGCGTCGCCGTCGATGCGCATCTGCGCCGCGGCGTTCGCGGCCGGCGCGCCGAGCGCAGCGACCGTCGATGCATTGAGCAGCAGCACGTCGCCGTGCCCGCCGTTGCCGGACAGGTCGATGTGCGGCAGGCTGATCGGCCCGCTCTCCGCGATCCCGGCACGCAGGTCGATCACGCGGTCCTGCGCATGCGCATCGGCCTGCAGCCACACGTCGGCGAGCGCGTGCGTCTTGCCGTCGGCCGTGGTGTAGCTCGACAGCAGGCCGATGTTGTTGCCGTTGCTGGCGATCGATACCTTGGCGGCACCGACGTTCAATGCCGCGATGCCGAGCGCGGCGAGCGAATGCAGCTCGCCCGCTTGTGTCACGCCGTCCTGATTGGCATCCACCCACACCTGCAGTTCGGCGAAGCGCGCGTCCGCCGCGTCGATGCGGCCGTCGCGGTTCGAGTCCAGCGCCGCCAGCGCGGTGAAGCCATCGAGCGCCCGCGAACCGTCCGGCAGGCGGGTGGCACTGCCGAAGAGTTCGCTGCCGTCGTTGATCACGCCGTCGTGATTGCGGTCGAGCGCCAGCAGGCCGTCCTGCGGGCCGACCCAGCCGACGGCGACCTTGCTGCCGGTGGCATTGAGATCGAAGCGCGTGCCGGCCGCGATGTGCGTGGTCTGTACACCATCGCCGCCCAGGTCCAGCGCCAGCGGCGTACCGAGGCGCAGTGCGTTGATCTGGGCGATCGACATGGCGTTGACCTGGGCCGAGGTCATCGCCTGCTGCTCGGCGCAGGTGAGAGCGGCGACCTGCGACGTGGTGAGTGCCTGGATGGCGGCGGTGGTCAGGGCCGGCACCTGCGCCGTGGTGAGCGAAGCGATTGCTGCAGTGGAAAGCGAGGGCGTCTGCGATGCGGTGATGGCGGCAATTTCCGCCGTGGTCATGGCGGCGACCTGGTTCGGTTTCAGGGCTGTGATCTGGCCGGTCGAGAGGGCCGCGACCTCAGCTGTACTCAAGGCCGCCACCTGTACCGGGGCGAGGGCCGCGATCTGCGCCGTCGTCAACTTGGCGACATCGGCGGAAGGCAGCGCTGCAATTTGCGCGGCGCTGAAGCCGGTAATGGCCGACGTCGTGATGGCTGTTATTTGGCCGGTGGTGAGTGCGGCGACTTCCGCGGTCGTCATGCCGGCGAGCTGGGCTGCGGAGAGCGTCGCAAGCTGGGTGTTCGACATCGCCGTCACCTCGGCGGCGGTCAGCGCTCCGATCTGCAACGGCGTCATGGCGGAGATCTGCGCAGTGGTCAGCTTGGCGACGTCGGCCGAGGGCAGCGCGATGATCTGCGCGGTCGTCATGCCGGCGAGCGTGGCCGGTGAAAGCGCCGTGATCTGGCCGGTGGTGATCGCCGCAATCTCGGCGGTCGTCATCGCCGCAATTTGCGTCGGTTTGAGCGCACCGACCTGGGCAGTCGACAAGGTGGCGATTTCCGCCGTCGTCAACACGGCAACTTGCGCCGTCGTCAGCGCCGCGACCTGGGCGGTCGTGAATTGCCCGACATCCGCCGAGGGCAGTGCGGCAATCTGGTCCGTCGTCAGCGCTGCAAGTGCATTCGTCGACAGTGCGCTGATCTGACTGGTGGTGATCGCCGCGATTTCGGCGGTCGTCATGGCCGCTACCTGCGCGCCCTTGAGCGCCGCGATCTGGTCGGTGGTCAGTGCGGCGATTTCGGCGGTGGTCAGGGCGGCCAGCTGGGCCGAGGTCAGCGCCGCAAATTGGGCGCTGGTCAGCTTCGCGATATCCGCCGGCGGCAGTGCGGCGACTTGCGCCGTGGAGAGGGCAGCTACCGCAGCGGTCGGCAGCGAAGCGATCTGGCCCGTGGCGATCGCGCCGATCTGCGCCACGCTCAAGCCCGGCATCTGCGCCGCTTTCAATGCTGCTACCTGCGCCGTGGAGAGGGCAGCAACTTCCGCCGTGCTCAGGCCTGCAATGCCTGCAGACGACAGGGCGGCGACCTGCGTCGTCGTGAATGCACCGATTTCGGCGGTTGGCAGCGCCGCGACCTGTGCGCTGGAAAGTGCGGCGACTTGCGCCGTCGTCAGCAGTGCCGCATCGGCCGCTGGCAACGCAGCGATTTGCGCAGCGGAGAGCGCAGCGACATCGGCGCTCGGCAATGCGGCGATCTGCGCTGTCGTCAGGGCAGCGACGCCCGCCGTGCCGAGCGCGATGGCCTGCGCGGTCGTCAGCGCCGCGACAGCTGCCGTCGAAAGCGCGGCGACATCGGCGCTCGGCAGCGCGGCGATCTGCGCCGTCGTCATTGCTGCGATCTGGAGCCCTTTGAGCGAAGCGACTTGTCCTGTGGTCAGGGCTGCGACTTCGGCCGTCGTGAACGCGGCGATGCCGGCCGGCGACACGGCGGCAAGCTGGGCCGTCGTCAGGGCAACGATTTCCGCGGAGGTCAAGGCACCGAGCTGAGCGGTACCGAGTTTGGCGATCTGCGCCGTGGTGAGCAGGGCGACGTCGGCCGGCGTGATGGCCGCAATCTGCGCCGTGCTGAGGGCAGCGATCGTCGATGTGGACAGCGCCGTGATCTGCGCTGTCGTGATCGCCGCGATGTCTGCCGTGCTGAGTGCGCCGACCTGCGCCGTGGTGAACGAACCGATGGCCGCAGTGGACAGCGCTGCAACTTGACCGGTCGTGAGCGCGCCGATCTGGGCCGTCGTCATCGCGGCGAGCTGTGTTGCCTTCAAGCCTGCCGCCTGCCCGGTGGTCATGGCTGCGACTTCCGCGGTAGTCAAGGCAGCGATCGCCGCGGTGCCGAGCGAGGCGACCTGGGCAGGTGTGAGCGCCTGGACTTCGGCCGTCGTCAAGGCGGCGAGCTGCACGGGACTGAGCTTGGCGATCTGGGTGGTCGTGAGCTGAGCGATGTCGGCCGACGGCAAGGCAGCGATCTGGGCTGTGGTCAGTGCAGCGATGGAGGTTCCGGAAAGCGCCGTAATTTGGTCGGTCGTGATGGCGGCGATGCCGGTCGGGCCAAGCGCCCCCACTTGCGCCGTCGTCAGCGCGGCCACTGCGCCCGTCGACAAGGCAGCGATCTCGGCTGTCGTGAGCGAAGCGACTTGAGCCGTCGTCAATGCCGCAACCTGTACGGGCTTGAGTGCATTGACCTGCGCGGTCGTCAATGCGGCGACCTCCGCCGTCGTGAGCGCCGCGACGGCTGCGGTGGACAGCGACGCCAGCTGCGTCGTGGTCAGCGCGGTCACTTCGGCAGACGTCAATGCCGCAATCTGCGCCGTGCTCAATTTCGCGATCTGGGCGGTGGTGAGCAAGGCGACGTCGGCGGTGGGCAGTGCAGCGATCTGCGCCGTCGTCAGCGCAGCGACGGCGCTGGTGGAGAGCGCCGTAATTTGACTGGTGGTGATGGCTGCGATCTGGTCGGTGCTCATCGCGGCGGCCTGTGTGCCTTTGAGCGCCGCAATCTGCGCAGTGGAAAGCGCAGCGACTTCACCGGTGGTAAGCGCGGCGATCGCGGCTGTCGAAATCGCTGCCAGCTGCGCCGTGCTAAATGCAACGACTTCGGCCGAGCTCAGGGCGCCGAGCTGCGCGCTGTCGAGCGCGGCCACCTGGCTCGGCTTGAGCAGGGCCACATCGGTGCTCGGCAGTGCAGCGATTTGCGCAGTGGACATGGACGCAATGGCAGCCGTGCCGATGGCGCCGATCTGGTCCGTGGTGAAAGCGGCGACTCCAGCTGTGCCGAGCGCGGCGAGTTGCGCGGTCGTGAATGCGCCCGCGGCCGACGGCGACAACGCGCCGACCGCACTCGTCGTGAGGGCGGCCGCCTGTGCGGTCGTCAAGGCGGCGATTTGCTGGGCCTTCAGCGAGGCGGCCTGGTCGGTGGTCAGCGCGGCGACTTCGGCGGTCGTCAACGCGGTGACGGCACTGGACGACAGGGCCGCAAGCTGATCGGTGGTGAGGGCCGCGACTTCGGCCGTCGTAAGCGCCACAACCTGTGCGGTCGTCATGGCGGCAATTTCTGCGGTGGTTAGCACCGACACGCTGGTAGCGGACAGCGCGCCGAACTGCGTCGGCGTGAGGGCGGCGATCTGCCCCGGCTTGAGCGCGACTACCTGGTCGGTGCTCAGCGCCGCGATCGCCGCGGTCGACAATGCCGCTACCTGGCCGGTGGTCAGTGCCGCCAGCTGTGTGCCGGACAGCGCGCCGATCTGGCCGGCGCCGAGTGCGGCGACCTGGGCGCCGGACAAGGCGGACAGCTGGGTGCCGCTCATGGCGGCCAGCTGCGATGCGGTCAAAGCTGCGACCTCGGCAGTGGTCAGTCCGAGCAGCGCTATCGGGGCGACCGCGCCAAACTGGGTGGCCGCGAGTGCGGCGACCGCGGCGGAGGGCAACGCGGCGATCTGCGCAGAACTCAATGCACCGATCGCACCGGTGCCCATGCCAGGAATCTGGGACGCGGACAATGCGGCCGCCTGGGCAGTGGTAAGCGCGCCGACTTGGGCGGCTTTCAGCCCGCCGACCTGCGCCACGCTCAAGGCCGCGACCTCGGCGGTCGTCAAGGCAGCGACGGCGCCGCTGGCCACCGCGGTGATCTGGTCCGGTGTCATTGCGGCCAGCGAGGTCGATTGCAGGGCTGCTACCTGCGCCGAACTCAGCGCGGCCACGCTGGTGAGTCCGAGGGCGGCTGCCTGCGACGGCGTCAGCGCGCCGACTTGGGCGGCCGTCAGGGCGGCGATCTGCGGCGCCTTGAATGCCGCGATCTGCGCCGCCGTGAATGCGGCCACTTCCGCCGTCGTCAGCGCGCCCAGCGCGCCGGTCGTCAGCGCGCCAATCTGCGC
>SPQI01000391.1 GCA_004570315.1 Oxalobacteraceae bacterium OM1
GCCCCCGCCGCCGCCGTAGCGGCCGCGCCAGCACCGACTTCCACGCCGGCCGGCGGCAACTTCAACCCCGACATCTCGCTCATCCTCGGCGGCACCTACGCCAACCTCTCGCAAGACCCGAACCGCTTTCGCCTGCAGGGTTTCTTTCCCGCCGGCGACGACACCGGCCCCGGCCGGCGCGGTTTCAATCTCGGCGAATCGGAGCTGACCCTGCGCGCCAACATCGACCCGCAATTCGCCGGCCAGCTCACCTTCTCGCTCGACGCCGACAACACCGTCAGCGTCGAAGAGGCCTTCCTGCGCACACAAGGCCTGTCCAACGGTCTCAACCTGAAGGCCGGGCGTTTCCTCTCGTCCATCGGCTACCTCAACAGCCAGCATGCCCACACCTGGGACTTCGTCGACGCGCCGCTCGCCTACCAGGCCTTCCTCGGCGGGCAATACAAGCCCGACGGCGCGCAGCTCACCTGGCTGGCGCCGACCGAGCGCTTCCTCGAACTCGGCGTCGAAGCGGGCAGCGGCCGCGCCTTTCCGGGTAACGACCGCAACAAGAACGGCGTCGGCGCCTGGTCGCTGTTCGGCCATGTGGGCGACGACGTCGGCGAGAGCGCGAGCTGGCGCGCCGGGCTGTCCTACCTGCACACCGGGGCGACGGCGCGCGAGTTCAACGATCTCGACACCGGCACGGCCGGCGCCTTCACCGGCCACGGCAATACCTGGATCGCCGACGCCATCTTCAAGTGGGCGCCGAACGGCAATGCCACGCGCACCAACCTGAAGTTGCAAGCTGAGTATTTCCGCCAGCGCAACAGCGGCATGCTCACTAGCGATAGCGCCCCCGGCACCGCGCCGTTTTCCAACACGCAGTCGGGCTGGTATGCGCAAGCGGTCTACCAGTTCATGCCGAACTGGCGCGCCGGCCTGCGTTACGACCGGCTCACGTCAGGGACGCCCGGCATCGGCGGCGGCCTCAATGGTGGCCTCGCACTGGCCGACTTCCCCAGCCTCGCGAGCTACAACCCCAGCCGCACCAGCGTGATGGTCGATTACTCACCGTCCGAGTTCAGCCGCTTCCGCCTGCAGTTCGCCCGCGACAAGTCGCGTCCCGACGCCGTCGACAACCAGCTCTACCTGCAATACATCATGAGCCTCGGCGTGCACGGCGCGCATACCTTCTAAGGAATCCCCATGAAACGCATCCTCATCCTCCTCGGCGCGCTGCTCGCGGCAGGCGCCTCCGCACCGTCCTTCGCCATCAACGTGCTGGCCTGCGAACCCGAGTGGGCGGCACTCGCCACCGAACTCGGCGGCGACAAGGTCAAGGCCTCCAGCGCCACGACCGCCTTCCAGGATCCGCACCGCATCGAAGCGCGCCCCAGCCTGATCGCGCGCACCCGCAACGCCGACCTGCTGGTCTGCACCGGCCTCGAACTCGAAGTCGGCTGGCTGCCCTTGCTGCTGCAGCAGTCCGGCAACGGGAAGATTGCGCCCGGCCAGCCCGGGTATCTCGAAGCCGGCAGCCTCGTGCAGCGGCTGGAAATCCCGTCGCGCGTGGATCGCAGCGAAGGCGACGTGCATGCGTCCGGCAACCCGCACATCCAGCTCAATCCGCACAACATCGCCCGCGTGGCGGAAGCGCTGACGCAGCGGCTGTCACAGCTCGACGCCGCCAACGCCGCCACCTACCAGGCGCGCTACAAGGACTTCAGCGCGCGCTGGAACGCGGCGATGCAGAAGTGGGAGCAGCAGGCCGCGCCGCTCAAGGGCGTGCAGGTGGTGGAGCATCACAAGAACATGGAATACCTGCTCGACTGGCTGGGCATGCGCAGCGTCGGCACGCTGGAGCCCAAGCCGGGCGTCGAACCGAGCGCGGCGCATCTCTCGGCGCTGGTGGCGCAGCTGCAGCAGAAGCCGGCCAAGATGGTGCTGCGCGCGGTGTATCAGGACGCGCGTGCCTCGCAATGGCTGGCCGAGCATGCGCACATCGCGGCGGTGGCGCTGCCCTTCACCGTCGGCGGCGACGACAAGGCCAAGGATCTGTTCGGCCTGTTCGACGACACCGTGCAACGCCTGCTCGAAGGAGCGAAATGATGGGCAACGACGCCATCGACTTCGCCATCGTCGGCCCGGCGCTGCTGGCGGGCGTGCTGGTGCTGGCGACGCACGTGCCGCTCGGCATGCAGGTGCTCAAGCGCGGCATCGTCTTCATCGACCTCGCCATCGCGCAGATCGCCGCGCTCGGCGTCATCCTCGCCGGCATGGCCGACCTCGACCAGGGCTGGATGGTGCAGGCCGCAGCCGGTGCGGCGGCGGTGTGCGGCGCCTTCCTGCTGACCTGGACCGAGCGGCGCTGGCCCGAGGTCCAGGAAGCGCAAATCGGCGTGCTCTTCGTGCTGGCGGCCACCGGCAGCCTGCTGCTGCTGGCGCACAACCCGCACGGCGGCGAACACCTGCGCGACCTGCTCGCCGGGCAGATCCTCTGGGTGCGCTACGACCAGCTGGTCGTCCCGGCGATCGTGACGGCCGTACTGGCGCTGGCAATCCGGTATTTCCGCGAGCGCCTCACGCGGCTGGCGTTCTACCTGCTGTTCGCGCTGGCGGTGACGGTGTCGGTGCAGCTGGTGGGGGTGTATCTTGTGTTCGCCAGCCTCATCGTGCCGGCGCTGGCGGTGCGCAACCATGCGCCGTCGCGGCGGCTGGCGCTGGCGTATGGCGTGGGGATTGCGGGGTATCTGGCGGGATTGGTGCTGTCGACGATCTACGACCTGCCGTCCGGAGCGTTGATCGTCTGGTGCCTCGCGGCGTGCGCGGCAGCGGTGTATGCGCTCGGCCCCTCGACGGGCGAAGCATAAAGGGAAGTCCCTCCCCTCCAAGGGGAAGGCGGGGTGGGGTTAGCATACGCGCGTCAAACCCATTCCCACCCGAACCCCCCCCTTGAAGGGAAGGGGACATCCTTTAAGCGCAAGCCGCGCATCACCGCCGTGGCGCGGGCGCGTGCTTCGCAAAGAACTCCGGATCCTTCTTCCTCACCCAGGAGACGAACTTCCGGATCTCGTCGTGATCGAGCAGGCGTTCGGCGGTGTGATACCAGTCCGCCAACTCCTTCTCGCTGAACACCGCGTGGATCTTGGCGTGGCAGATGCGATGCAGCCGCACCGTGTCCGTGCCCTTGTGGCTCTTGGGAATGAGGTGATGCAGGTTGACCGAGGGCCCGTCGACGAGCACCCGGCCGCACAGGAGGCAGCGTTCCATAAGACGCATATCGGGGCAACGCCCCGCGCTTCAACGCCTATTTGCGGCCCACCAGATAGCGCACGCCCTGCGGTCCGTACGATTCGAAGTGCGGCTCTTCCGCTCGCAGATGGAACACGTCGCCGGCGCAGTAGATGCGTTCGATGCCGCCGGTGCGGATACGGATCTCGCCGTCGAGGATCAGCGCCTTGGCCTCGAAGGGATGCGTATGCGATTCCATCGCGCCGTTGGGTTCGCGCGTCACGTTGACCATGTTGCTGAAGCCCTCGGCCTGCAGCATGCTGACGAATTGTTCACGTTCCATGGCGTCTCCCGCGGTGGCCCATCGAACATCCAGTGTAGCGGGCCGGGCGAGGATCGTCGCCACGTGCGTCATCGCGCCGTCACGTGCCCGCGGCAAGATCCCATGGCTTACATTTCCCAATGGAATCCATGATGATCGAACTCCTGCATGCCCTCGTGCAACGCCTGCCGCTGCTGCAGGCGCGTGCTGCCAGTGCCGCGTTGCTCAACCGTCTTGCAAGCGAGCATGAAGACATGCCGTCGTTCTCGGCGGAATTGCGCAATCTCGCCTCTTCGGACCGCTGCGCGTAAGCAGGGCGCGCCGCCTCAATACGCGTCCAATCCGCTGGGCTATGCTGAATTTAGTATCCGCAATTCGATGAACACCATGGGCAAAGACGATCCGTCCAACACGTTCGACCGGCTGCGGCGCGACCTCATCGACAGCTACGACGAAGAGTTGGAACTCGAACTCGACGACTCGGTGGATGGCGCGGCCGTGCCGCTCGTGAAGGAAAGCAAGGAAGACCGCCACCGTTACTTCCGCGAACTGTTCCGCCTGCAGGGCGAACTGGTGAAACTGCAGGACTGGGTGGTGCACACCGGCCACAAGGTCGTGATCGTATTCGAAGGGCGCGATGCGGCGGGGAAGGGCGGCATCATCAAGCGCATCACCCAGCGGCTGAACCCGCGCGTGTGCCGCGTCGCCGCGCTGCCGGCGCCGAACGACCGCGAACGCACGCAGTGGTATTTCCAGCGCTACGTCGCGCACCTGCCGGCGGCCGGAGAGATCGTGCTGTTCGATCGCAGCTGGTACAACCGCGCGGGTGTCGAGCGAGTGATGGGGTTCTGCACCGACGAGCAGTACGAAGAATTTTTCCGCTCCACGCCGGAGTTCGAACGCATGCTGGCGCGCTCGGGCATCCAGCTCATCAAGTACTGGTTCTCGATTTCCGACGAGGAGCAGCGCTCGCGGTTCCTGGCGCGCATTCATGATCCGCTCAAGCAGTGGAAGCTGAGTCCGATGGACCTCGAATCGCGGCGGCGCTGGGAGGATTACACGCGGGCGAAGGAGGTCATGATCGAACGGACGCATATCCCGGAGGCGCCGTGGTGGGTGGTGCCGGCGGATGACAAGAAGCGGGCGCGGTTGAATTGCATTCATCATTTGCTGAGCCAGATTCCGTATCGGGAGATCGAGCATCCGGCGATTGTGTTGCCGGAGCGGGAGCGGGATGAGGCGTATGCGAGGAGGCCGGTGCCGGCGGAGATTTGTGTGCCGAGGGTGTATTGAGGGGGTCTTGTGTCGACTGGCGTTGTCTTAACCGCCGTCATTCCGGCGGACGCCGGAGTCCAGAGTCTTTGTTCCGTGCGCTCTTCGGTAATGCAGCGCTGACGGTTCTTCGTTAGAACCTTTGCCGGGGGCGGCCCGGCAAGCGTCCGAGCAGTGCTCCGACCTTCGTTTGCTTCGCCAAAAGAAGTAAGCAAGAAAAGGCGACCCCGGTGCAGCCGCCCCTGCGGGGTTCCCAAAACAGCAGTACAGCAAGCGGGAAGCGGGCAAACTCGCCTTCGGCTCAAACAAGCCCGCTTCTTGTTCCGCTTGCTGCACTGCTGTTTTGGCGTCTGCACAGGGGAAACTGCGAACCCCATCCCCACCCTAGCCCTCCCCTTGAAGGGGAGGGAATCGTTCGAGGTCTTGGCAGACTCTGTAGGGTGCGCTTGCGCACCGGTGTCCCGATGATGGTGATGGTGCGAAAGCGCACCCCACGATGCTGGATTCCCACCTTCGCGGAAATGACAGTGAAAAACGGAGTGCGTCGTGCACTTACTGCACTCTCTGTCGTTCCCGCGAAGACGGGAACCCAGAGATGCCTCACCACCACCCGGCAAGTGTTACCCCGCCCCCGGCAAACAAAAGAAAAACCGCGTCCCCAACGCCAACTCACTCTCCACCCAAATCCGCCCGCCGTGCCGCTGCACGATCCCCTTGGCGATCCACAGCCCCAACCCCGTGCCCATGCTGCTGGTCTCCTCCGCCTGCCAGAAGCGCTCGAAGATGCGCGGCAGGTCCTCGCTCGGAATACCTTCGCCGGTATCCGCAACGCAGAACACCACGTCCACACCCTTGCTCTCCATCGTCACCCGAATCTCGCCCCCGGGCTTGGTGAACTTCAGCGCATTGCTCACCAGATTGCTCAGCACCTGGTAGATGCGTGCCCGCTCGCAGAGGACCATGCATGTGCCGCAGTCGGCCGCCAGCGGCAGGAGGCGGATGTTCTTTGTCTTCGCCGCCAGGCTGACTTCGTCGAGCACGTGAGTGGCGATCTCGGTGCCCGACTCCGGCTTCACGTCCAGCACCAGCGTGCCGGCTTCGATCTTGGCGACGTCCAGGATGTTGGTGATCAGCTTCTCCATCGTCGCGGTGGCGCGCAGGCCGCGCTCCACCATGCGCTGCGTGGCCGGCTCGCCCTTGCCCTCCAGGCGATGCAGGAATTCGAAGCTCATGGCCGCGACGTTGAGCGGCGTCTTCAAGTCGTGCGAGACCATCATCACCATTTCGTCCTTCTCGCGGCTGACGCGCTCGGCGTGCCGGCGTGCTGCCTGCTCCCTGCGGTATTCGCGTTGCAGCGCCGCCGCAAGTATTTTTTTTATTTTTTGGGCGATGTCCGAGATCTACACCCGCTGCCATGGCTGGGCAGTTCCGCGCACCACTTCCGTCCACGCCTGGAAGGACTCGCGCGGATGCAAGCTCGCGTGGCCGCCCTCCACGCGCACCGCCTTTTCCGGCGGACCGGCCCAGGTCACCGTCGCGGCGATCTCGGGACGGAACCAGAGGATGTAGTCGCGCTCGGTGCGGCCGATCGGCATCGCGAACATCCCGCTGGCGACGTCGCAAAAGCGCTCCGCCTCCGGCAGGCGATGCGGCAGCCGTTCGGTGCAGAAGGTCGTGTCCCGCGGATGATGTTCGATCAGCCACGACACGATGCGCTCCAGGTCCGTCACCTCCGGCGTGCGGCCAAGCTGGGTCCATTCGCCGCCGAAGCACACCGCGGCCGCGGTCTCGTGCGCGGACACGATGTCGAGCAGGTTGGGTGCGCCGGCCGTAAGCGCCTGCACCAGGTCGCCGTCGCCTTCGAGGCGCGAACGCAGCGCTGCCACCGCGGACTCGATGTGCGCCTTGTACTCGGCGGCTTGCTGCGCCTCCTTCAAGCGCAGCTGTGCCGACACCAGCTGTCCGATCACCTCGGCCGCCATGCGCACGTTCGAGTCCACGTAGCGCGGGCTCGCGTGGTGGCAGGCGATCAGGCCCCACAGCCGTCCTTCATCGACCAGCGAGATGGTCAGGCTTGCGTCCACGCCCATGTTGGCGAGGTACTCCAGATGAATCGGCGACACGCTGCGCAGCAGCGCCTTGCCGAGGTCGAGGGGCGCGCCGGTGCGCGGATGGCGGCTGGGCAGGACGGGGACCGGCGCATAGCGCGCGTCGGGGATCATGCGCAGCCAGGTCTGCAGGAAGACGGCGCGCGCCTGGGCCGGGATGTCCGAGGCGGGGAAGTGGTGGCCGAGGTAGCTGTCCATGTGCCCGGCGCGCGCCTCGGCGACCACGACGCCATGCCAGTCGGGATCGAAGCGATAGACCATCACGCGGTCGAAGCCGGTGAAAGCCTGCACCTGCCGCACTGCCAGCTCGCACAACATCTGGATCGATGCGGCACCCTGCAGCGTCAGGACGGCGTCGCGCAGGCGATGGTGGAAGCGCGTGGGGTCGTTGTCAGGCGGGGGAACCGGTTCGCATTCGAGGAACAGCACATCCTGGTGCCGGTGCGCCCGCGCCTCCCACGCCGGGGCGCCCTCGGCGCAGGTATGGAACTGCACGCTGCCGGCATCCTCGCCCTGCCAGCTTGCCACGTAACGGCCCAGCAGTTCAGCCTCGCCGGGCGACAGGAAGCTCGGCAGCGGCTGGCCGAGCGCCGCGTCGGGCGGCACGCCGAGCAGCGCGACGCAGTTGGCGCTTGCGTTCTCGATGGTCAGGGTGTCGGGATCGATGGTCAGCAGCACGCCGAACGGCTGGACGGCGCCGGGAATGTGGATCGGTTCCCGGTCGCATTGAGACAGCAGTTCGTCGCGGGTGCCTGGCGCAGATACCATGAAAATCCTTGAGTGTGCGGAATGACGGAAAGGCAATCGCTTCGATTCCCGCAGCCGGGCCTAAGGTTCCGCGGATCGTCCTCAGAGTTGACGTACGACACGACAGGGATTGCCTGCCGCGAACACGCCGGGCGGCACATTGCGCGTGACGACGCTGCCGGCGCCGATCACCGAACCCGCACCGATGTTGACGCCGGGGCAGACGATGCTGCCCCCGCCTAGCCACACGTCATCGCCGATCACCACCGGCCGTGCGGACTCGATGCCGCTGCGGCGCTCGTCCGCATCCATCGGATGCAGGGCGGTGTAGATCTGCACCGCCGGGCCGAACAGCACATGGTTGCCGATGGTCACGCGGGCGCAATCGAGGATCACGCAATTGAAGTTGAAGTACACGCTGCGGCCGAACAGGATGTGTGCGCCGTAGTCGCAGAAGAAGGGCGGCGTGATGTAGGCGTCGGTCGCCGCGCCGGTCAGTTCTTGCAGCAGCGCACGCCGCTCCTCTTCGGGCGTGTGCGCAGGCAAGGCGTTGAACCGCTGGCACAGTGCACGCGCGCGCAGGCGGGCCGCCGTGAGTTCGGGGTCGGTGACGTCATAGGGCGCGCCGGCCAGCATCTTCTCGCGTTCGGGCATCCGGATTCCTCGATGGCATGGGTGGTCAAGCCCATTGGATGACGCTTTGCCGCGCGCGTTCGAGGCGGCCGCTACTTCGGCGAACTCTCCTCCGAGCCGGCCCGCGTGCGATCGTCGTCGCGGGTGTTGCTCTCGCGCTCCCGGTCCCGGCCTGCGCGGTGCGTCTGCTTGCCGACCGGTTTGCGGTCGTTGCCCGAGGCCGCAGTGCCGTCCGCGTTGCCGGAGCTTCCCGAGCTGGCGGTGTCGTTGCTTTTGCCCTTGGAGCCGCCCGGCGTCATTTTGCTGCTTTGCGGACTCTGGCCGTAGACCGGCTTGGAGGTGCCTTGCTGATCGATGTCCGAGGTGCCGCTGATCTGTGCCCATGCCCAGGAAGCGGACGTGGCGGCCACGAGGGCGAGGCATGTGCAGATGCGTTGTGTTCGCATGGTGAAGTCCTTGTCGATGTCCTTGCGGCGGCGCTGTCATCTGGAAACGGACGCGTGCCGCAACGGCGTATCGGTATGACAGCGGTGTTGCGTCTGCGTTTGCAAGAACGAGGGCATCGCGGCCGGGAAGCAAAACGCGAGTGGGAAACGCCCGGTGGGCGAGCCTGTCGAACGAAGATATCCGACACGGGGAGTATCCGATCATGCGTACCGGTCCCGATTTGCCACGCCTGCGCGAGGCCTATGCCGCAGTGGACGGCATTCCCGACACGCAAGTCACGCTCGACATCGAAGGCGTGCGCATGCCGCCCGGCGATTCGACCATCGGCATCGTCGACGGACGCTATCGCGCCCCCGATGACTGGGACGGCCTGGTGCTGACGCCCGATGTCTGGCTGTCGCTGTCGCCGGGCTGCGTCGATGCCGTCCGGCCGCTGGTCGAGGACTGGGGTGATTACGGCATCGAGATGTTCTGGCGCATCGACGGCCGCACCACCAGCCGCTTCGAGGTGGCGATGTCGCACCTGTTCGGACTGAGCTATGAGCAAGCCGAAGACCTGTTCGGCATGCGCAGCGACGACGAGGACGACGGCCGCTCGGACAAGCAGGTCTTCCTCGACCGGATCGCCGCCTTCCTGCAGGCGCAGGATCAGGACGCCGCCGTCCCGGAGCGCGGCGATGTCGCGCAGGTGCACACCGGCTTCGCCGTACTCGCCTCCCAGAGCGAGACGCCCGGCGCGGAAACTTTCGATACCGAAGCATCGGCCAGCGCCGTCAATCCCATCGTGCACGAGCAGAGCGTCGAAGGGCGCAAGCGGCCGGCGCCGTAGTCAATCGTTGCGGCAGATGCCTTTGCTGCTGTCCGCCTGCTGCGCCGGCATGAACGCTGCTGGCACGAAGCGTGCAATGTGGAGCGCGGTGCGGACGCCGATGGCAGGCGGTGTCCGAAATTTCAAACGAACGGAAAGGTGAAACGAAACCACTATGGCACGAGCAACGACGATCACGGTGGACGGCGCCGCCCATGAAGTGAGCGACGCGTTTCTGTCGCGCATACTCGAAGTGGCGGTCGAAGGCGGCTGTTCGTACTGGGCCGATACGGAAGGCGAGGCGAGAGAAGGCACGGGCACGCCCAACGGCGCGCGCGACTTCGACCTCTCGGACTATGTCGATGACGACGACGAGCACGACGACGACGGCGCACCGGTCTACGAATCCGCAAGCTTCCTGGTATCCAAGGATGCGTCGCAGGGCGGCACGCTCGACCTGCAGGGCATCGCCGACGCCATCGAGCGCATTCTCGACGGCGAGACCGACGTGCCGCCGGCCATCCGGGAGATCATCGGAGCAGCGGTCCGCGATGACGACGCCTCGGACATCGATGCCGAGGCCGCCGACTGCATCGTGCAGATCGGGCTGTTCGACGAACTCGTCTATCGCTGAGCCCGCGGCGCTGCGCCGCTCAGGTGCGCGAGCCGCCGGCGGCGTTCAACAGGCCTTCGACCGCCCGCAACAGCGCCGGGAATTTGGCCGGTTTCTGCACGAACAGATCGTGCTCGCTGGTCCCGAGCTTGTCGGGGTCGGGCAAGGCGCTCATCAGGATGATGGGAATGCCGGCGGTCGCCGGATCGCTGCGCAGGAGGCGCGCCAGCTCGATGCCGTCCATCACCGGCATCATGCAATCGGACAGCACGATGTCGGGCCGTTCCTGGCCGATCAGGTCGAACGCCTGCCGGCCGTTTGCAGCGGTCGTGACGGCGAAGCCGTTCAGCTCGAACAGCATCGAATAGACCGCGGTGATGTCCATTTCGTCGTCGACGATCAGGATGCGCTTCGTCGCTTTCGCGATCGCGGCGCCGTCGATGACCGGTGTGGTGTCGTCCGACATGCGCCTACGACAGTCCTTTCGCGCGTGCGGTTCTCGCCGCCAGCGCCGACACCCGTTCCCCGATCGTGATGCCCGTATCGGAAATGATCAGTTCATGGTGCGACGGATCGTAGGCGCCTTCGCGCAGCTTGATGACGGAGATCAGGTGGCGGTCGGCGCCGTCGATTTCCACCGCCTTCAGCAGCATGACGTTCTCGTACAGGACCGATTCGCTGGACTCCGACGGTTTGTACGATTCCTTGAAATACGGCAGTTCCTGCGTGATGAAAGTCGTGACGTTGCGCACGCGCAGCTCGTTGACCAGCGCAATCAGGAACGGCTTGATGCGCTCCGCATGCATTGCCACGTCACGGAAGCCTTCCACACCGTCGATCAGCAGCCGCGTGACCTTGCGCCGGTCGATGTTCTCGAGGAGTTCCGCGCCGAGCCGGTCCATCAGGACCTCCAGCGGCAGGTGCCAGAACATTTCGAGGCGCCCGTCCTCCATGGCGGCGTCCAGGTCGATGCCGATCGCCTTCGCCTTGTGGAGCAGCCGCGGCGGGGACTCGAAGAAGCCGAGGATCAGGCAGGGTTCGTTGTCCTGCAGCGCCTGCCGGATGAAGTGCAGGCCCATGATGGTCTTGCCGACGCCGGGCGTGCCGATCAGGTTGGTGATGGACCCGTGCGCCACGCCGCCGCTGGTCAGCGCGTCCCACGCCGGAATGCCGAAGCCCACCCGCTTTCCGGAAGGCGTGGAGGGCGTGTTGCTGCGGGTCGCGAGGGCTTCGAGCCGCGGGTAGACCACCACGCCGTCGCGGGTGACTTCGAATGCATGCTTGCCGAGCAGATGGTCGGCGCCGCGCATCTTGTACACCCGCATTTCGCGGATCGTGCGCACGCCGTCCTGGTTCTGGCTCAATTCCACGAGGCCGTCGACCAGCGTGTTCTCGGATTCGGCGATGTTGCCTTCGATCGGTGAGATCAGGAAGGCCGTGCATTCCATCGCGGCGACCAGGGCGTTCAGCGAATGCATGAACTCGGACAGCGCGAGGTCCGAGGGCCGCGAGTCGCGCACCGAGCGGAAGCCGTCGATGATCATGACGTCCGGCTCGTGCTGGTCCAGGCAGGCGGAAATGAAGTTCAGCAGTTCCCGCAGTCCGCCCTGGGCCAGCGCCGGATAGCCGCCGAAGAACAGTACCTGCCGGCCGACGAGGCTCTCGTCGAAGAAAGCGAAGTTGGCAAGGTGCTGCAGCAGCTTGGCGTGCGACTCCGCAATCAGCGTGAGGACCAGGACCTTCTTGCCCTGCCTGGCATGGTTAAAGCCGATCTGGCAGGCGAGCGTGGTCTTGCCGCTGCCGGCCAGGCCCTGCAGCAGGTAGAGGTGCTTGGCGGGAAAGCCGCCGCCGAGGACGGCATCGAATCCGGGGATGCCGGTGGAAAGAATGTGCGCGTCTGTGCGGACCGCCGTGTCGCGATGGGGATGTGCCATGACTTGATCGAAAAGTGTGCCTGCGTGTCGCGGTCGCAGCCAGATTGGACATTCTGCCTGCCGGTAAGTTGTGCAAGTCTATCAATTCCTGCCGGACCAGTCCTCGGGGTTGCGGGCGGAATGCAGGCGCTTCAGTGAAAAGGCGGAAAGAGGGAGGACGCAGGCGCGCCGGGGCGGGCAGGAAGCAACGAATCCGAAAAACGCCCGGGAGGAAGTCAGAGGTCGGCCTGTCCCGCGATCGTGCGGGCGATCAGCGCCCGATGGACGCGCAGGGTCTCGAGCAGGTCGCGCATGATCGCAACCAGATGCTCTTCGTGCTCGACCGATTTTCCCAGTTCCCTCAGCAGGCGTATCCGCTCTTCCTGGATATGGAGCCGCCACTCCCCTTGCTCGATGTACAGGTCCGCCATCGCCAGCTGTTCGTGGATCGGAAGACTTTCCATGTCAGGCTCCGGATGGATCGCCGGCACCGAGCTTCTTGTGAGGTTTTGCCATGATGAAAAACGTGCAAGGTACAAGTGCGCATCATGCGCCGTGCGGCATGATCGTTCCGTCCGCTGCCTGACATACGAGGAATGAAGACGCACTTGGTTTGCTTTCGATTTTTGCGAAGTTTTCGTCTTCTTTTATCAGGTTTTTCAAATACAGGAAATCGGCAACACTGCGTCTACCGGCTCGATCATTTCGATCATTGAAAGGAGACGCTCATGGACGTGCAACTCGTTGCTCAGGAATTTTCCTTCACGCCTTCGCTGCGCGAACACCTCGAACGCCGCCTGGCTTCCGCCTTCGCGCGCACCCGCAATCGCATCGGCCGCATCGTGGTGCGCCTGCGCGACCTGAACGGTCCGCGCGGCGGCCGCGACAAGCTGTGCCAGGTCAGCGTCGCCGTGCCGGGACGTCCGGAGATGGTGGTGCGCGAAGTGCGCGCGGATATGTACGGCGCGATCGATGGCGCCGTCAAGCGCGCGGCGTACCACGCCTGCCGCCTCGCGGTGAAGGTTCGCCACGATGCCCGGCACGACAAAAGCCGGACCCGGGAGCAAGGCCGTACCCCGCCGCAACTGAGCGAGGACAGCGATGCTTGATTCCGTCGTCACATGGTGGATGCGGGCCGGGTTCTTCGGCTTCGCGCCGGCGCCATTCAAATAGTCCGCTTTCATCCTGGAGGAAACCCTCATGAAACGCATCGTTCTCTTCGTGCTCACCAACCTCGGCGTGCTGCTGACGCTTTCCGTGGCGGCACGCCTGCTTGGTCTCGACCGCATGCTGGCCGGCAGCGGCATGAACCTCGGCGGCTTGCTTGCCTTCGCCGCGCTGTTCGGTTTCGGCGGAGCTTTCCTCTCGCTCGCGATGTCGAAGTGGATCGCGAAGATGTCGACCGGCGCGCGGGTCATCCAAACGCCGTCCAACGCCACCGAAGCCTGGCTGGTCGAGACGGTGCGCCGGCAGGCCGAGCGTGCCGGCATCGGCATGCCGGAAGTCGCCGTCTACGACGCGCCGGAGATGAATGCCTTCGCCACCGGCATGTCGCGCAACAGCGCGCTCGTGGCGGTGAGCAGCGGCCTGCTGCAGAGCATGACGCACGACGAAGTCGAGGCGGTGCTCGCGCACGAGGTGAGCCACGTCGCCAACGGCGACATGGTGACGCTCACGCTGATTCAGGGCGTGGTCAACACCTTCGTCATCTTCCTGGCCCGCATCGTCGGCGCGCTGGTGGACCGCATGGTGTTCAAGAACGAGGAAGGCCGCGGGCCGGCGTTCTGGGTGACGAGCATGGTGGCGGAGATGGTGTTCGGCCTGCTGGCCAGCATCGTGGTGCTGTGGTTCAGCCGCCAGCGCGAATTCCGCGCCGATGCGGGCGGCGCGCAGCTGGCCGGCACCGGCAAGATGGTCGCTGCCCTGCACCGCCTGCAGCGCGGCAACGAGGACGCGATGCTGCCGGACGGCGTGCGCGCCTTCGGCATCAGTGGCCGGACCACCTCACGCCTGGCGTCGCTGTTCTCCTCGCACCCGCCGCTGGAGGAGCGCATCGCCGCGCTGCAGGCGCGCTCGCCGTCGC
>SPQI01000189.1 GCA_004570315.1 Oxalobacteraceae bacterium OM1
ACGGCAGCTTGCGCAGGCGCTTGCCGGTGAGCTTGGCGATGGCGTTGGCGAAGGCCGGCGCCAGCGGCGGCACGCCGGGCTCGCCCATGCCGGTCGGCGGTTCGGCAGACGGCACGATGTGCACGGCGATCTGCGGCATGTTGGACATGCGCGCCACGGTGTAGTCGCCGAAATTCTGCTGCTGCACCTGGCCGTCCTTCAGCGTGATAGCCGCGCCGGGCAGCGTCGTGCCGAGCGCCATGAGCGCCGCGCCCTGCACCTGCGCTTCCACCGACAGCGGGTTCACCGCGAGATTGCAATGCACGCCCGCCGTCACACGATGCAGCTTCGGCACACCCTTCTCCAGCGACGCTTCGACGACGTACGCGACCACCGAGTTGAACGATTCATGCAGCGCCACGCCCCAGGCATGTCCTGCGGGCAGCGCCTTCTTGCCGTAGCCCGACTTGGCGATGGCGAGATCGAGCGCGGCGAGATGCCGTGCGTGCTTGTCGCCGATGAGCTTGCGGCGATAGGCCACCGGATCGGTGCCGGCCATCTGCGCCGCTTCGTCGATCAGCGTTTCCATCACGAAGGCGGTATGCGTCGAGCCGACCGAGCGCCACCACAGCACCGGCACGTTGGCCTTGGCGTTGTGCACCGACAGCTTCAGCGGCACCGCGTACGGCTCACCCATACCTTCGATCATGGTGGCGTCGACGCCGTTTTTCACCATGAAGGGCTCGAACGGCGTGCCGGTGAGGATGGATTGCCCGACGATGGTGTGATTCCACGCCACGATGTTGCCCTTCTCGTCCAGGCCGATCTCGGCGCGATGCAAATGCGCGGGCCGATAGTAGCCGCCCTTGATGTCGTCCTCGCGGCTCCAGATGAGCTTCACCGGACCGCCCTTGCCGCTCGCGTTCCAGGCCTTCGCGACATTGACCGCCTCGACGATGTAGTCCGAGGTCGGCACCGCGCGGCGACCGAAACCGCCGCCGGCCATCATGGTGTGCAGCGTGACCTGCTCAGACTTCAATCCCGCGGTGCGGGCGATGGCGCCCTGGTCCACCGTCTGGAACTGCGTGCCGGCCCACACGGTGCAGGCATCCTTCTTCAAATCGACCACGCAGTTGAGCGGCTCCATCGGCGCATGGGCGAGATAGGGGAACTCGTACTCGGCGACGATCTTCTTCGGCGCGGACGCCAGCTTGGACACATCCGCATCGCGTGCGACCGTTCCCGGCTGCTTCGCCAGTTCGCGGTAGGCGGCGAACTGCTTCACCGTATCGGTCTTCTCGACGCCGCTCGTATCCCACTCGATGCCGAGCGCATCGCGCCCCTGCTTCGCCGGCCAGTAGCCATCGGCCACGACCGCCACGCCGCTGCCGCCGCGATCCGTCGGCACCTCGAACACCGCCTGCACGCCCTTGATCGCCTGCACTTTGCTTGCATCGAATTTCGCGACCTTCGCGCCGAACACCGGCGGCCGCGCGACCACGGCGACCTTCATGCCGGGCACCGCGTTGTCGATGCCGAACTGCTGCTTGCCCGTCGACTTGGCACGTGCATCGAGACGCGGCGTCGCCTTGCCGATGAAGCGGAAGTCCTTGGCCGCCTTCAGCGTGATCTTGTCCGGCACCGGCTGTTCCATCGCGGCATTGGCCAGCTGGCCGTAGGTGGCGCGTTTGCCGGCCGGGCCGACGACGACGCCCTTCACCGCCTTGCACTGATCCGCCGGCACATTCCACTGCTGCGCGGCGGCTGCAATCAGCATGGCCCGCGCACGGGCGCCGATCTCGCGGTACTGCGTGAAGGAGTGCGCGATCGAACCCGAGCCGCCGGTCATCTGCATGCCGAACATCGGGTCCTTGTAGGCGTCGCCGGCCGGCGCGAGCTCGCTGCGTACCTGCGACCAGTCGGCCTCCAGTTCGTCGGCGATCGCCATCGCGAGACCGGTGTTGACGCCTTGGCCGAATTCGAGCCGGTTGATCGCGATGGTCACGGTGTTGTCCGGCGCGATGCGCAGGAAGGCGTTCGGTGCGGAGACGGGCTTGGCCTGCTGTGCGAGCGCGAAGCGGTTGGCGCCCGGCACGATGAAGCCAAGCACGAGGCCGCCGCCGGCGACGGTCGCGGTCTTCAGGAAGTCGCGGCGCGATACGCCGCCTGCCGCGGGCGCTGCCGCGTGCATCCATTCTTTGCGCATGATGATCTCCTCAGGCGAGCGTCTTGGCGGCGTCCTTGATGGCCGCACGGATTCGCTGGTAGGTGCCGCAGCGGCAGATATTGCCGCTCATCGCAGTGTCGATGTCGGCGTCGCTTGGATTCTTGTTCGTCTTGAGCAGTGCGGTGGCGCTCATCACCTGGCCGCTCTGGCAGTAGCCGCACTGCGGCACGTCGTGGCGCACCCAGGCGTCCTGCACGGCCTTGCCGATCTTGTCGCTTTCCATCGCTTCGATGGTGGTGATCTTCTGGCCGGCGGCGGCCGCGATCGGCGTCACGCAGGAGCGGATCGCCTGGCCGTTCAGGTGCACGGTGCAGGCGCCGCACAGCGCTGCGCCGCAGCCGAACTTGGTGCCGGTCATGTTGAGGTTGTCGCGCAGCGCCCACAGGATGGGCGTCGACGGATCGGCATCGACCTGCACGTCTTTGCCATTGATGTTCAGGGTGGTCATGTCAGGTCTCCTCCTTGGGGATGCGGCGTTGTTTGGGCAATATATCGCAGGTGCGAATCAAGCGTTGACGTCCACTACGAGCCGGCCGCGCACCTTGCCGGCCAGGATGTCGGGCGCCTTCTCGATGGCCTGCGCGAGTGTGATCTGCTGCGTGATGCGGTCAAGCTTGCCGGCATCGAGCTGGGCCAGCCGGCGCCAGGCTTCGCGGCGGCGCGGCATCGGCGCCATGACGCTGTCGACGCCAATCAGTCTCACGCTGCGCAGGATGAAGGGCGCGACCGAGGTCGGCAGGTCCATGCCTTGCGCCAGGCCGCAGGCGGCCACTGCGCCGCCGTAGCGTGTCTGCGCGAGGGCATTGGCCAGCGTATGCGAACCGACCGAGTCCACGACCGCTGACCAGCGCTCTTTCTGCAGCGGCTTGCCAGGCGCGGAAAGTTCGGCGCGATCGATCACGTCGGCCGCGCCGAGCGCCTTGAGGTAGTCCGCTTCGTTCAACTTGCCGGTAGAGGCCACGACGCGAAAGCCCATCGCCGAGAGGATGGCGATCGCTACGCTGCCCACGCCGCCCGATGCGCCGGTCACCAGCACTTCGCCACCGTCCTTCGTCACGCCCTGCTCTTCCAGCGCCATCGCGCACAGCATCGCGGTATAGCCGGCCGTGCCGATGGCCATGGCGTTCCGCGCCGTCATCCCGGCGGGCATCGGCACCAGCCAGTCGCCCTTGAGCTTCGCGCGCTGCGCGAGGCAGCCCATGTGTGTCTCGCCGACGCCCCAGCCGTTGAGGATGAAGGCATCGCCCGCCTTCCAGTCGGGATGCGAGGAGGCGATGACTTCGCCCGCGCCGTCGATGCCCGGGATCATGGGCCACTTGCGCACCACCGGCGACTTGCCGGTAATGGCGAGACCGTCCTTGAAATTGATGGTCGAGTAATCGACGCGCACCGTGACGTCGCCGTCCGCCGGCAACTGCGATTCGTCGAATTCGATCAGCCGCGCATCGGTGCTGCCGTCTTCCTTCTTGTTGAGCAGAATGGCCTTGAACATGGTCGTCTCCCAGGTGATCGAACGATTATAGTTTCGGCCACGATTTCGCGTTTTGGGCGCAAAAAAAGCGCGTGCCTTGCGGTCACGCGCTTCTTGCCGGAAGCGAATCGCTTACTTCATCGCTTACTTGATCGATGCCAGCTTCGCTTCGAGCGTCTTCTGATCGATGTAGCCCGGCAGGCGGGTGCCGTCGGAGAAGAAAATGGTCGGCGTGCCGGTGATGCGCATCTTCTGGCCGAGGGCGAGGATCTTGTCGTTCGGCGCGGTGCAGTTGGCCGGCGCCGCATCGGCCGCCTTGCCTTTCAGCATCCAGTCGTCCCACGCGCGGGCACGGTCCGGCGCGCACCAGATGTTGCGCGACTTCACTGCAGAGTCTTCCGCGAGGATGTTGTACATGAAGGTGTAGACGGTGATGTCGTTCATCTCGGCCAGCGTCTGGCGGAATTTTTTGCAGTAGCCGCAGTTCGGGTCCTCGAACACCGCGATCACGCGCTTGCCGTTGCCCTTCACCATCTTCAGCGCGTTGTCGAACGGCAGGTCGGAAAACTTGATCTTGTTGACTTCGTCGATGCGCGCCTTGGTGACGTCTTCGAAGGTCTTGGTGTTCACGATGCGGCCGATGAACAGGTAGCTGCCGTTCGCATCGGTATAGAAGATGTCGCTGCCGACGCGCACCTCGAACAGTCCGCCATACGGCGTGCGCGTGACGGAATCGACCTTCACGCCTTCGCCCAGGCGCGGCTCGATGAGTTTCTTGAGGTTGGCTTCCTGGGCGCTCTCGGCACCGGCGAAACCGGCCGCCAGGGCGAGCAAGGCAGCAAGAAAAAAGCGGGCAAGTGATTTCATGGTTGTGCTTTCGTAAGGCTTAGGGACGCTTGCCCAGGGCATGGGCGATAAGTTGCCGCTTTATGACCGGCAAGTTGTTGACCAAGTTCAAGCCGAGGTTGCGCACCACGCGCAGCGGCTCGAAATCGTTGCAAAACAAACGTTGCAGGCCGTCGGTGGCGACCTGCATCAGCAGGATGTCTTCCTTGCGCGCCCGCGCATAGCGGGCCAGGACGCGTTCGTCGCCGCAGTCGCGTTGCGGTTCACGCTCCACCAGGGTTTTGACCAATCCGGCGACGTCGCCGAAGCCGAGATTCATGCCATGCCCGGCGAGCGGATGCACGACGTGGGCGGCATCGCCCACCCGCGCCACGCGCGGCGCCACGATGCTGTGCGGACGCAGCAGCGACAGCGGAAAGCCGCGTACCAGCTCCGGCTGCACCGGCCGCAAATGGCCGAGCACGTGCTGCGACAGCGCCGTCACCCGCTCGGCGAGCTGCGATGCGCTTTCGGCAAGCAGCGTCGTCGCCAGCGCCTCGGGCGCCGACCACACGAGCGACGCGCGTTCGCCCGGCAGCGGCAACAGCGCGACGATGCCTTCCTGTGCGGTGAACCATTGGTAGGCCACGCCGCGATGCGGCTTCTCGCATTCGAAGTTCGTGACGATGGCGCGCTGGCCGTAGGTGCGGTAATCGATGTCGATGTCGCAACGGCCGCGCACCCACGATTGGGCGCCGTCCGCGCCGACGATGAGCTTGCAGTCGACGGCGTCGCCGTTGTCGAGCGTGAGGGTCGCACGCTCCGCGTCGCAGTGCATGTCAGTCGCCTTCGCCGTGACGGTGCGCAGGTTGGGCGCGAACTTGAGTGCGGAATCGAGGGCGGCGGCGAGATTGCGTTCTTCCACGATCCACGCCAGCGCGCCGGTGCGGGCGCTGTAGGCATCGAAGGCCAGCCGTCCGGCCTGTGCGCCATCGCCGCGCACGTCCATCGCATCGACCGCAGCGACGCGGGAGGCGTCCATCGCCTGCCAGACCTTGAGGCCGTCGAGCAGGTCATGCGCGATCTGGTTGAGCGCATAGACGCGGACATCCCATGATGCGGATGCCGCTTCCGGCGCGACCGATGGCGCCAGCAGCGTCACGCTTATGCCTGCCTGGGCCAGCGCCAACGCGGCGGCCTTGCCGACGGCGCCGTTGCCAATCACACAAATATCGCTGCTGTACTGCATGGGGAGGGACTCCGGCGACCGGAAGAAATGGAAAGGATCGGAGGCATTATAGCCCTCGGCTGCGAACCTGCTTGCAAACAAGCCTTGCAAATCCTCATGGCTTTGCTATACTTGCCGGCCTTGGCCCGGTAGCTCAGTTGGTAGAGCAGAGGATTGAAAATCCTTGTGTCGGTGGTTCGATTCCGCCCCAGGCCACCAAGCTTCAAGCAAAAACGCCATCTTCGGATGGCGTTTTTGTTTTTCAACATCCGCTTGATATCGGCAGCCTGGGAATGCGTCCCGCACCACCGCCGAACAAACCCGCACCGCGGAAGTCACAGCCCTATCGTCACAGCCCTATCGACTTTCCGTTCTGCCATCCCCATGCCCGCAAAAAGCCGGCCGCGCACGCGCCAGCCTTCACCCAACCTCGCCTTCCCCGATGTTCGGCCGGATGAACCGGATGGCTCCACGGATGCCCGGGCGATCGAGGTGCATCACCGGCTGTGCAGGGAATACGGCTGTCCGCTTGGCCGTTTCCGCGATCTCGATCCGCTGGATGAACTGATATCGGCCCTGCTTTCGCACCGCACGCACAACCGCGATTCGGCCCAGGCCTTCCGTACGTTGCGCGCGCGCTTCGCCACTTGGGCGGAGGTGCGCGACGCGTCCACCGCGGACGTCGAACATGCCATCGCCGCATCGACCTGGCCGGAGCAGAAAGCGCCGCGCATTCAACAGGTGCTGCGCGAACTCACCGCACGCTGCGATGGCCGCCTGTCGCTCGACTTTCTGCGCGACCTGCCTGTCGCCGATGCACGCGCCTGGCTGGAATCCCTGCCGGGCGTCGGCCCCAAGACCAGCGCTGCGGTAATCTCCTTCAGCACCCTGCGCGGCAAGGCCCTGCCTGTGGACAGCCATCATCATCGCGTGGCGGCACGTCTGGGATTGATACCCGAGGGAATGCCCGTTGGACCGGCTCACCGCGTGCTGGAAGCGCAACTTCCGGCCAACTGGGATGCCCAGCAGGTCTACGACAACCACCAGGTGATCATGCGGCACGGCAAGACGATCTGCACGTGGCGCGATCCACAGTGCCGGCGTTGCGTCCTGCTCGATCTGTGCCCTTATGGCCAAGCGCGTTGCCAGGACCGGCCGGAAGCCACGCATGACCCTGGCCAGACCCTGCAGTGAACATCAACGCTGACACTTTCATCGCGAGCGCTATGGCGTGAACCGGATCGACGCCGGCCGCCATTCCTCGATGTCATCAAACTTATACGGCCCGGCGTTGCGCCCTTCTTCCGGATAAAACCGCCACGCCGCGCGGCGCCACACGGCCTCGCGTTCGCCCTCGCGCGTACGCACGATGCACAACTCGCCGTCCCGCAAATGGGATAGCGCACTATCGGCCTGCATGCTTGTCCTCCTGGCAAAATGCCCTTGGACAGCGGCGCGGCGCTTGGTTTCCCCGGATCGGGTACAGTACCCGGGCCTACTCCCATGGAACTCCTTCTGCTCGCCTCCGATCCCGAGGACCGGCGCCTCGCCGGCCAGGCGCTCGCACGCCTCGGGCACACATTGCGCCACGCGCAGGCCGAGGACCTTGCAGCAGTGCCCGCCGTACCGCCTGCGATGCTCTTGCTCGACTGGCAAGCCGCGGGACGCCATGCCGCGTCGATCGTCTCGCGCATGACGGGAAAGCTTCCGGTGCTGTGCCTGCTGCCGCCTGGCAGCGCCGATGCGATGAAGGCCGCGCTCGGCGCCGGCGCCACCGATTGCCAGTTCAAGCCTCTGCGGGCCGGCGAGTTGCGGGCGCGGGTGCAGGCGCTGCTCGAACGCGCCTATCCGGCGGAGGTCCAGCGTGGCGAGACCCTGCACTTCGATCGCTACCAGTTCGAAGTGCACGCCGGCACGCTCGAACATGGCGGACAGCCGGTGGCGCTGACGCGCAAGGAGTTCGATCTCGCACTGCTGTTCTTCCGCAATCTCGGCCGGCCGCTCTCCAGGGCCACCATGCAGGAAGCCGTCTGGGGCCGCCATGCCGACATCCCGTCGCGCACGATCGACACCCACGTCTCGCGCGTGCGCAGCAAGCTGGGACTGCGTCCGGAGAACGGCTATCGTCTTGCCCCCGTCTACAGCTATGGTTACCGGCTGGAGGCGCTCGCCGACGGAACGACCGTGCCGCCCGAGGTGTCGTAAGGCATGGGACCGCACTGCAGGCGTTGTGCGGGGTGCCCGGTTGACAACACCTCCCGCAACTTGTGCCAGGATGCAAGGGGCTATAATGGAGGGCTGAAATCTTTCGCACATCCCAGCACGCTTCGTGTCCATGCAGCTTCTCGCCGTCGGCCTCAATCACACCACCGCGCCGGTGTCCCTGCGCGAAAAGGTCGCGTTCCCGGCTGACCAGATCGGCCAGGCGGTCGCTTCCGCGCGGGCGTGGTTCGGCGGCCGCAATACGGACCTGACCTCGAACGAAGCCGCGATCCTTTCGACCTGCAACCGCACCGAACTGTATGCCGCAGCCGGCGTGCCCGGCGGCGTCGACGAAGCGATCGACGCGACGGCACACTTCCTGGCGCAGTATCACAAGCTGCCGATCAGCGAGCTGCGCCCTTACCTCTACACCCTGCCGCAGGACAACGCCGTACGCCACGCCTTCCGCGTCGCTTCCGGCCTCGATTCAATGGTGCTCGGCGAGGCACAGATCCTCGGCCAGATGAAGGACGCGGTGCGTCAGGCGGATGCCGCCGGCGGGCTCGGCACCTATCTGCATCAGATGTTCCAGCGCACCTTCGCGGTCGCGAAGGAAGTCCGCAGCACCACTGAAATCGGCGCGCACAGCGTGTCGATGGCTGCCGCCGCGGTGCGCCTGTCGCAGCGCATCTTCGACAGCCTCTCCGAGCAGAACGTGCTGTTCATCGGCGCCGGCGAAATGATCGAGCTGTGCGCCACCCACTTCGCCGCGCAGAATCCGAAGAGCCTGACCATCGCCAACCGCACGCTCGAACGCGGCGAGGCGCTGGCCCATCGCTTCAACGGCCATGCGATCCGCCTGGCGGATCTGCCCGACCAGCTGGCGAAGTACGACGTCGTCGTCTCCAGCACTGCCTCCTCGCTGCCCATCATCGGCCTCGGCATGGTCGAGCGCGCGCTCAAGTCGCGCCGCCGCAAGCCGATGTTCATGGTCGACCTCGCCGTGCCGCGCGACATCGAACCCGAAGTGAGCCGCCTCGGCGACGTCTTCCTCTACAGCGTCGACGACCTCGCTTCCGCCGTGCAGACCGGCATCGAATACCGCCAGGCTGCCGTGGCGCAGGCCGAGGCCATCATCGAGACACGCGTGCAATCTTTCATGCACTGGATGGACAGCCGCGCCGTGGTGCCGCTGATTCAAGATCTGCATGAGACCAGCGAAGCCATGCGCATCGCCGAACTCGAGCGTGCCCGCAAACTGCTGGCCAAGGGCGAGGACGTGGAAGCCGTGCTCGAGGCGCTGTCCAAGGGCCTCACCGCGAAGTTCCTGCACGGCCCGCAGCAGGCGCTGCACACGGCGCAAGGCGACGATCGCGCCCGCATCGCGGCGCTGCTGCCGCAGCTGTTCCGCACCAAGCGCTAGCGCAGCGCTTCCGCCTCGCCGCCGTCCGGCGGGGCTACGCCTACCGATTTCCCCTACGAAAGACGCCATGAAACCTTCCATGCTCGCCAAGCTCGACCAGCTCTCCGAACGGCTGGAAGAACTCGACCGCCTGCTGATGCAGGAAGGCGTGACCAACGACATGGACCAGTACCGCAAGTTCACGCGCGAACATGCCGAGCTCGGTCCGCTGGTCGCTCTCTACAAGGACTATCGCCAGGCCGACGCCGACATCGCAACCGCGCAGGAGATGCTGGCCGATCCGGACATGAAGGAGATGGCGCAGGAAGAGATCGCCGGCGGCAAGGTACGCATGGAGCAGCTGGAACGCGACCTGCAGAAGATGTTGCTGCCGAAGGATCCCAACGATGAGCGCAACATCTATCTCGAGATCCGCGCCGGTACCGGCGGTGACGAAGCGGCGCTGTTCGCCGGCGACCTGCTGCGCATGTACACCCGCTACGCGGAGCGCAACCGCTGGCAGGTGGAGATGGTGTCGGAATCCGCATCCGAGCTGGGCGGCTACAAGGAAGTGATCGTGCGCGTCGTCGGGCACGGCGCCTATTCGAAGCTGAAATTCGAATCCGGCGGCCATCGCGTGCAGCGCGTGCCGGCCACCGAGACGCAAGGCCGCATCCACACCTCGGCCTGCACCGTGGCCGTGATGCCGGAAGCCGATGAAGTCGAAGACGTGGACATCAACCCGGCCGACATCCGCATCGATACCTTCCGCGCCTCGGGCGCCGGCGGCCAGCACATCAACAAGACCGATTCGGCAGTGCGGATCACCCACATCCCGAGCGGGCTCGTGGTCGAATGCCAGGACGATCGCAGCCAGCACAAGAACAAGGCGTCGGCGCTGCGCGTGCTCGCTGCGCGCCTGAAGGACATGCAGCTGCGCGAGCAGCAGGCCAAGGAAGCGGCGACGCGCAAATCGCTGGTCGGCTCGGGCGACCGCAGCGAACGCATTCGCACCTACAATTTCCCGCAAGGCCGGATGACCGACCACCGCATCAATTTGACACTCTACAAGCTCGACTTCATCATGGACGGTGACATCGAGGAGCTCACCAGCGCCCTGCTCGCGGAACACCAGGCCGAGCAGCTGGCCGCTCTCGGCGAAGACTAACTACAACGACAATTCTTATGAAAACTTCCAAGCCCGTGTTGGTCGCCGTCGGCGTCATCTGCCTTGCGCTGGTCGGCTTCGCGCTCTACCTGCAGCATGCGAAAGACATGCTGCCCTGCCCGTGGTGCATCATTCAGCGCTATGCCTTCGTGGCGGTGGCCATCATCTGCTTCATCTTCGCCGCCATGCCGCGCCCGCTGGCAAAGACCGGTGCCTGGCTCGGCATGCTCGCTGCGCTCGGCGGACTCGGCGCAGCCGGCTGGCACCTGTGGGTGAAGGCGCATCCCAGCGTCTCCTGCGGCCTCGATCCGCTCGAAACCTCGCTGAACAAGATTCCCACCGCAGAGATGCTGCCCTTCGTCTTCAAGGCCGACGGCCTGTGCACGACGGAATACGAGCCCATCCTGGGCCTGTCGATTCCACAATGGTCGGCGACGTGGTTCGTCATTCTCGCCATCGTGCTGATCTGGGCCGCGCTGCGCCAGGATCGCTGACCGCATCACTCATGCCGGCCCCGTTCATTGTCACGCCCGGCATCACGCTCGGCGCGCTGCAGCGGCAGGCGCCGCTGCCGTCGCTGGAGACGCGCATTCTCCTGTCGTACGCCCTTGGGCTGTCGCGCGTGCAATTGATCACGCAGGATCAGCGTGCGTTGACGGCCGACGAGGCGCAAACCGTTTCCAGCCTCTTCAGCCGCCGGCTCGCCGGCGAACCCATCGCCTATCTCGTCGGCGAGCGCGAGTTCTTCGGACTCGCGTTCGAAGTCACGCCCGCCGTCCTCATTCCCCGTCCGGAAACCGAACTGCTGGTCGAGCTCGGCGTAGAACGCCTGCCGCACAAAGGCAGCGCGCTCGACATGGGCACCGGCTCCGGCGCCATTGCCGTCGCGCTGGCGCATGCGCGGCGTGATGCAGCAGTGACCGCGCTCGATGTGAGCGACGTGGCCTTGGCGGTCGCACGGCGCAATGCAGCGCGCCATGGCGTCCCGGTGCGCTTCCTGCAGAGCGACTGGTACGCCGCACTCGGCGACGAACGCTTCGATGTCATCCTTTCAAACCCGCCCTACATTCGCGCCGGCGACCGTCATCTTTCCGAAGGCGACCTGCGTTTCGAGCCGGCCGGCGCGTTGACCGACCATGCCGACGGGCTCGCGGCGCTGCGCGTCATCATCGCCGGCGCGCCGGCGCACCTGCTTCCACGCGGCTGGCTGTTGATGGAGCACGGCTACGACCAGGCCGCCGACGTGCGCGCCTTGCTATCGGCGCAAGGCTTTACCGAAGTCCAGAGCTGGACCGACCTCGCCGGCATCGAACGCGCCACCGGCGGGCGCTTGCCTTAAGCGCAACGCCGGCGTTGCTCGCGCGGCATAAGCGCCTGTCAAGACTGGCGCGTCCGCATAATTTGCGTATCATCACCCGCTTGTTTTTCTTCATTGGATTTCCATGCTGCCTTCGATTGAACAACGCCTCGCCGTCGAACTCGCCGCCAAGCCTGTGCAAGTTGCGGCCGCCATCGCCCTGCTGGACGAAGGCGCGACCGTGCCCTTCATCGCCCGCTACCGCAAGGAAGCCACCGGCGGCCTCGATGACACGCAACTGCGTCTGCTGGAAGAGCGCCTGCGCTATCTGCGCGAGCTCGAAGACCGGCGCGCGGCCATCATTGCCTCCATCCAAGAGCAGGGCAAGATGACGCCGGAATTGCTCGATGCGATCACGCACGCCGAAGACAAGACCCGCCTGGAAGACCTCTACCTGCCATACAAGCCGAAGCGTCGCACCAAGGCGCAGATCGCCGCCGAGGCCGGCCTGACCGCGCTGGCGGACGCGCTGCTCGGCGATCCGACGCTGAATCCGGAAGACGAAGCCGCCAAGTACCTCAAGCCAGCCTTCAGCACCGAGAACGGCGACAACCCCGGCGTGCCAGACAACAAAGCGGCCCTCGACGGCGCCCGCCAGATCCTGATGGAACGCTTTGCTGAAGATGCCACGCTGTTGCAGACACTGCGTGAGTACATCACCGACCACGGCGTCGTGGAGTCAAAGGTCATCGAAGGCAAGGAAGACGCCGGTGCCAAGTTCGCCGATTATTTCGATTATTCCGAGACGATTTCCACCATTCCCTCGCACCGCGCACTTGCCCTCTTCCGCGGCCGCCGCGAGGAAATCCTGAACGTGTCGCTACGCCTCGACAGCGAGGAAGAAAAGCCGAAGTGGGACGCGCCGCACAACCCATGCGAGGGCCGCATCGCCCTGCGTTTCGGCGTCAGCAATCAGGGACGCCCGGCCGACAAATGGCTGGCCGATACGGTGCGCTGGACCTGGCGGGTGAAAGTCTTCATGCACCTGGAAACGGAACTGATGACGTCCGTGCGCGAGCGCGCCGAGATCGAGGCGATCAATGTGTTCGCCCGCAATCTCAAGGACCTGCTGCTGGCCGCGCCGGCCGGTCCGCGCGCCACGATGGGCCTGGATCCTGGTCTGCGCACCGGCGTGAAAGTCGCCGTGGTCGATGCGACCGGGAAGGTGGTCGATACCACGACGATCTTCCCGCACCAGCCGCGCAACGATTGGGAAGGTTCGATCCACACGCTGGCGATCCTGGCAAAGAAGCATGATGTGGCCCTCGTTTCCATTGGCAACGGCACGGCCTCGCGCGAGACCGACAAGCTGGCACAGGACCTGATTAAGCAGCATCCCGAACTCAAGCTCACCAAGATCGTGGTTTCCGAGGCGGGCGCCTCGGTGTACTCGGCTTCTGAATTCGCGTCGCGCGAACTGCCGGAGCTGGACGTCTCGCTGCGCGGCGCGGTGTCGATCGCGCGCCGCCTGCAGGACCCGCTGGCCGAGCTGGTGAAGATCGATCCGAAATCCATCGGTGTCGGCCAGTACCAGCACGACGTGAGCCAGACGCAGCTCGCGCGTTCGCTCGACGCGGTCGTCGAGGATTGCGTGAACGCGGTCGGCGTGGACGTGAATACCGCGTCAGCGCCGCTGCTGGCCCGCGTGTCCGGCCTGAATGCCAGTGTGGCGCAGAGCATCGTGAACTTCCGCGACATGAAAGGCATGTTCCCGTCGCGTGCCGCGTTGCGCGAGGTGCCGCGCCTTGGCGACAAGACCTTCGAGCAGGCGGCCGGCTTCCTGCGCATCATGAACGGCGAGAATCCGCTCGATGCCTCGGCGGTGCACCCGGAGTCTTACCCGGTCGTGGAGCGCATCCTGGCCGACATCAAGAAGGACGTCAAAGGCGTCATCGGCGACGGCAAACTGCTCAAGGGTCTGAGCCCGGCGAAATACGCCGACGAGAAATTCGGCGTGCCGACCGTGACCGACATCCTCAAGGAGCTGGAGAAGCCCGGCCGCGATCCGCGTCCGGAATTCGTGACCGCGACCTTCAAGGATGGCGTGGAGGACATCAGGGACCTGCGTCCGGACATGATCCTCGAAGGCGTGGTGACCAACGTGGCCGCGTTCGGCGCCTTCGTCGATATCGGCGTACACCAGGACGGCCTGGTCCACATTTCGGCGCTGTCGAACACGTTCGTGCGGGACCCGCATACGGTGGTGAAGGCCGGGCAGGTGGTCAAGGTAAAGGTGTTGGAGGTGGACGAGAAGCGCAAGCGCATTGCGCTCACCATGC
>SPQI01000381.1 GCA_004570315.1 Oxalobacteraceae bacterium OM1
AGCGTCGGGTGCACCAGCGTCACCGCGATGCGCTGCGTGTAGCCGGCGCCCATGCTGGCGACCGCCCCATGAATGGCGCCGGCAGCCGGATCGTAGCGCAGCGAAGAATTCAGCAGCAAGCGGCTTGCCGCGCGATCACGGCGCAAATCCTGGTTGATCGCCTTGCCCTGTTTGTAATAGTCGTCGACGACCAGCGCGTCCTGCTTCACCACCGCCAGGTAGGCGGTATAGCTGGCTGCGAGGACGACGACGGCCGGGCCTGACATCAGCAGCCAAGGCCAGCGATGCTTGTACCAGGGCCGGGCAGCGTCGGCATTGAGCGGAAAAACAGTATTCATGATGACTCCTTAGCGCGGCACGATGAATACCGCTTTTTCTTTCACTTCGAGGCGCTCTTCATCAACCGCCTCGACTTCGAACGCAATCTTGTTGGAGCCGGCCTTGCCCGCGCCGTGCGGCACGCGCACCCGGACCGGCACGCCGCGCGTCGCCGTGCCTTGCACGTCCACCACGTCCGGCGTAGCGAGCGTAATGCCATCGATGCCTTTGACCTTGATACGGAACGCGTGGCCGCGCTCGTCGGTGTTCATGATCTGCAGGCGATAGACGTTCTCGATCATGCCGTCCTCCACTTCGCGGCCCATCGCGCCGCGGTCGCGCAGGACGTCGACCTTGAGCGGCGTGCGCGTGGCCAGCGAAAACATGAAGGCCAGGACGATCGCCAGCAGGATGCTGGTGTAGATCAGCACGCGCGGTCGCAGCACACGGCGGAACGCCTGCCGTGCGCTCCACTTGTTGGTCAGCGCGTTTTCAGTGGCGTAGCGAATCAGGCCGCGCGGCTGGCCGACCTTGTCCATCACGATGTCGCAGGCGTCGATGCAGGCGCCGCAGCCGATGCAGTCGTACTGCAGGCCGTTGCGGATGTCGATGCCGGTCGGGCACACCTGCACGCACATCGAGCAATCGATGCACGAACCGAGGCCGCTGCCCGTGGCGCTCTTGGCGCGCGGGCCGCGCGGCTCGCCGCGTTCGGTGTCGTAGGTCACGATCATCGTGTCCTTGTCGAACATCGAGCTTTGGAAGCGGGCGTACGGGCACATGTACTTGCACACCTGCTCGCGCATCCAGCCGGCGTTGCCATACGTGGCGAAACCGTAGAACAGGACCCAGAACCATTCCCACGGACCGAGGCCGAGGCTTGCCGCTTCGCCGAGCAGCGTGCGCACCGGCGTGAAATAGCCGACGAAGGTGAAGCCGGTCCACAGGGCGATCAGGCCCCAGGCGAAATGCTTGGCCGACTTGCGCGCGACTTTCTCCACGCTCCACGGCTGCTTGTCGAGCCGCATGCGGGCGCTGCGGTTGCCCTCGATCTTGCGCTCCACCCACATGAAGATCTCGGTGTAGACGGTCTGCGGGCAGGCGTAGCCGCACCACAGGCGGCCGGCGACCGCCGTGAAAAGGAACAAGCCGTAGGCGCAGATGATGAGCAGCGCCGCAAGGTAGATAAAGTCCTGCGGCCACAGGACGAGGCCGAAGAGATAGAACTTGCGGGCCGCCAGGTCGAACAGCACTGCCTGGCGGCCGTTCCATGCGAGCCACGGCAGACCGTAGAACACGATCTGCGTGAGCCACACGCACAGCCAGCGAAGGTTGGTGAATCTGCCCTTGATCTCGCGCGGGTAAATCTCTTCCCGCGCTGCATACATGCGGATGACCTGGACTTTGGGTTCCTGCTGCTTGGGTGACGCTGTGCTCATGGTTACTGCTCCGGCTTACTTCGATGCCGTTTGGCTTGCGTTGTTGGAAAGGCTCCACACGTAGGCGGCGACGACATGCACCTTCGCTTCGCCAAGGAAATCCTTGAACGACGGCATGGTGTTGTTGCGGCCTTTGCGGATGGTTTCCATGATGGTGTCGGCACTGCCGCCGTACAGCCAGATCTTGTCGGACAGGTTCGGCGCGCCGATCATCGGGTTGCCCTGGCCGCCGGGACCGTGGCAGGCGGCGCACGCGGCGAACTTCTCCTTGCCGAACACGGCCTTGATCGGGTCGTGCGTGGAACCGGACAGGCTGAGCACGTATTGCGCGACGTTCTCGACGTCCTTGTCGGAACCCACCGCGGCCGCCATCGAAGGCATCACGCCGTTGCGGCCGCCCATGATCGTGGTCTTGATGGTTTCCGGATCGCCGCCGTAGAGCCAGTCATGGTCGGTCAGGTTCGGGAAGCCCTTGTTGCCGCGGGCGTCGGAACCATGGCATTGCGCGCAGTAGGTCAAAAACAGGCGCTCGCCGATGGCGCGGGCTTGCGGGTCCGCCGCGACGGCCTTCAAGTCCTGCTTCAGGTACTTGTCGAAGATGGGACCGTATTGCGCATCGGCCTTGCTCAGCTCGGCCTGATACTCGCCGGTGGATTTCCAGCCGAGCTTGCCGGCGAAGGCGCCCAGGCCTGGATACAGCGCGAGGTAGCCGATCCCGAACACGATGGTGAGGTAGAACATCCACATCCACCAGCGCGGCATCGGGTTGTTGAGTTCCTCCAGGCCTTCGTCCCAGCTGTGGCCGGTAGTTTCGGTGACGCTGCCGTCGGCCGGCACTTCGATCTTGACCTTCGACTGCGCCCACAGCAGCAGCGCGCAGCCCGCGATGCCGAGGATGGTCAGGACGGAAATGTACAAGCTCCAGAAATCGCTGGTGAAATCAGCCATGACGCACCTCCGAGGGGTAATCCGGCTCATCCGCGAACGGCAGGTTGGCCGCGGTATCGAAATCGGCCTTGCGGCGGCCGCTGTAGGCCCACACGAGGATGCCGACGAATGTGAGGAAGCTGATCAGCGTGAATGCGCTGCGTGCGTCCATAAACAAAGTCTCGAAGTTCATGCTTATCTCTTTGCCTTGATCAGTGTGCCCATGCCTTGCAGGTAAGCGATCAGCGCGTCCTGCTCGGTCTTGTCCTTCAGCGAAGCCGGCGCTTCCGTGATCTCCTGCTCGGTGTACGGCGTGCCAAGCAGCTTCAATGCGCGCATCTTCGGCACGATCTCCTGCGGATTCAGGCGCGTCTTTTCAAGCCACGGATAGCCGGGCATGTTCGATTCCGGCACCACGTCGCGCGGATTGTTCAGGTGGGCGCGGTGCCATTCGTCGCTGTAGCGGCCGCCGACGCGGGCCAGGTCCGGACCGGTGCGCTTGGAGCCCCACTGGAACGGATGGTCGTACACGAATTCGCCGGCGACCGAGTAGTGGCCGTAGCGCTCGGTCTCGGCGCGGAACGGGCGGATCATCTGCGAATGGCAGTTGTAGCAGCCCTCGCGAACGTAGATGTCGCGGCCGGCCAGGCGCAGCGCCGAATACGGCTTCAGGCCCTCGACCGGTTCGGTCGTCGACTTCTGGAAGAACAGCGGCACGATTTCCGCCAGGCCGCCGACACTGACCACCAGGACCACCAGGGCGATCAGCAGCCAGGGATTCTTTTCGATCCATTCATGTGAAAATTTCATTGCTTCCTCTCGTGCTTAAGCGTGTGCGGCGACTGCCGGAATGCGCGCGTTGACTTCCTTCGTATCGCGCATTGTCATGAGGGTGTTCCAGGCCATGATGACCATGCCGCTGAGGTACAGCAGGCCGCCACCGAAGCGGATCACGTAGTACGGATACGTTGCCTTCACGCCTTCGACGAAGGTGTAGGTCAGCGTGCCGTCCGGGTTGACGGCGCGCCACATCAGGCCCTGCATGACGCCGGCAATCCACATCGAGGCGATGTAAAGCACGATGCCGATGGTGGCGACCCAGAAGTGCAGCTCGATCGCAGCCTTGCTATACATCTCGCGCTTGCCGACCAGGCGCGGCACGAGGTAATACACCGAGCCCATCGTGATCAGACCGACCCATCCGAGGGCGCCGGCGTGCACGTGACCGATGGTCCAGTCCGTATAGTGCGACAGTGCATTCACGGTCTTGATGGACATCATCGGGCCCTCGAAGGTCGCCATTCCGTAGAACGAGAGCGAGACGATCAGGAACTTCAGGATCGGGTCGGTGCGCAGTTTGTTCCAGGCGCCCGAGAGGGTCATCATGCCGTTGAGCATGCCGCCCCAGGACGGTGCCAGCAGGATCAGCGAGAACACCATGCCGAGCGACTGGGTCCAGTCGGGCAGCGCGGTGTAGTGCAGGTGGTGCGGACCCGCCCACATGTAGGTGAAGATCAGCGCCCAGAAGTGCACGATCGACAGGCGGTAGGAGTACACCGGCTTCTCGGCCTGCTTCGGAATGAAGTAGTACATCATGCCGAGGAAGCCTGCGGTCAGGAAGAAGCCCACCGCGTTATGGCCGTACCACCACTGCACCATCGCATCCTGCACGCCGGCGTAGGCCGAGTAGGACTTGGTCAGCGACACCGGGATCGCGGCGCTGTTCACGATGTGCAGCAGCGCGACGGCCAGGATGAAGCCGCCGAAGAACCAGTTGGCGACGTAGATGTGCGCGACTTTGCGCTTGACCAGCGTGCCGAAGAACACAAAGGCATACGCGACCCAGACCAGCGCGATCAGGATGTCGATCGGCCATTCGAGTTCGGCGTATTCCTTGCCCTGCGTCATACCCATCGGGAGCGTGATGACGGCAGCGACGATGACCGCTTGCCAACCCCAGAAGGTGAAGGCCGCCAGGGCGTCGGAAAACAGACGCACCTGACTCGTGCGCTGCACGACGTAGTAGGAGGTGGCAAACAAGGCACTGCCGCCGAAAGCGAAGATGACGGCGTTGGTGTGCAGCGGGCGCAGGCGGCCGTAGCTCAGCCAGGCAATGTCGAAGTTCAGTGCGGGCCAGGCGAGCTGGGCGGCGATGAATACGCCGACCAGCATGCCGACCACGCCCCAGATGACCGTGGCGATCGTGAACTGCTTCACGACCTTGTAGTTGTAGTTGAGTGCTGTGTCCAAGGGGGTTCTCCAGACGGCTTACATGAATGTGAGCAGGGTACGTTTGGAGCCCTCAAAAAACTTGACCTGGGTCAAAAATGACCGGATCGGCAGAATGGCATTGCGGGGGAGGCGCGCTGAGTGAAAGACGGTGCGGTCCGCACGGGGAAAAAGAGACACCGGAGCCGCGTGCGCGACTCCGGAAACAGCGGCGGCGCGGGAGGGTCAGTCGTCAGCCTTCAGGACCGGCGCGAGGTCGTCGTCATGCACGACGCGCAATGCCGGTCCGACCACATCATCGAACTGGCCGCTGTCCGACATGCGGAAGAAGACCCAGAGCGCTGCGAACACGGTCGCGACGCTGAGGGGTACGAGCAGGTAGAGGGATTCCATTGAGATGTCCTTTCCGTCATGCCGGCAGCGCGTGTGCCGCGGGCGCGGGCTGATCCGCGACCGGGCGTGCCGTCGCGCGCCGGCGCAGGCGCAAGGCGTTGAGCACCACCAGCGCCGAACTCACCGACATGCCGATGCCGGAGAGCCAGGGATTGAGCAGGCCCAGCGCAGCCGCAGGGATGGCAATGCCGTTGTAAAGCAATGACCAGCCGAGGTTTTGGCGGATCACGCGCATGGTTTTTACGGCAACCGCATGCGTCTCGATTACCGAGGCCAGCTTGCCGGAGACGAGCACGGCATCGGCATGGCTCTGCGCCAGCGCCGCGCCGCTGCCCATGGCAAAGGAGACATCGGCCGCACGCAGCACCGCCGCGTCGTTGATGCCGTCGCCCACCATGGCGACGACCTTGCCGGCCGCTTGCAGTTCTTGCACGTATTCGAGCTTTTGTTCGGGCAGGCGCTCGCCAAAGGCGGCGCGGATGCCGAGCTGACGGGCAACATGACCCACCGCCGCTTCCCGGTCGCCGCTGAGCAGAATGACTTCCCTGCCCTTGCCATGGAAATAATCGACGAGCGCCCGCGCATCGGGCCGCAGTCCGTCGGCGAGTTCGAAGCGCGCCAGCCAGCCTTGGCCGCTGCCCAGGTAGACCGTGGTTATGCCGGTCGCTTCGTCCGGCAGGTCGATATCACCGGCCAGCTCGCGTACGAAACGCGCGCTGCCGATCCGATAACGCATGCCGTTCACCGTACCCTCGACGCCCAGGCCGGCGAGCTGCTGCAGGTCTTGAACCGCGTGACCGCTCTCATGTGACGCCACCAGGGCCTGCGCGATAGGATGCGAGCTGGCCGATTCGAGTGCAGCCGCAATCGCGAGGCAGCTTGCGACGTCCGAAGCACCGAACGGATGGACCGCTTGCAAGGCCGGATGTCCCGACGTCAGCGTACCGGTCTTGTCCAGCACCACATGGGTGACGTTCTCCAGCGTCTCCAGCACGTGCGGCTGCACCACCAGCACGCCCTCCCGCACGAGGCGGTCGGTGGCCGCAGCCAGCGCGCTCGGCGTGGCCAGCGAGAGTGCGCAGGGACAGGACACCACGAGCACCGCGACGGCAACCGGCCAGGCCCGGCCCGGATCGATCGCCTGCCACGCAAAGAAGACCCCGATCGACAACAGCAGCAAGGCCGCCACGAACCAGCCCGCCACCTTGTCCGCCCATTGCGACAATTGCGGCTTGGCCTGACCAGCCCGCTCGATGAGGCGCACCAGCGTCGACAGGGTGCTTTGCTGTGCGGTCCGCGTCACGCGTGCGAGGCCGGCCTGCGCGGCATTGACGGCGCCGCCCGGAAGCGCGTCCCCGGCGGCCTTGCGCAACGGGATGCTTTCGCCGGTCAGCAGCGACATGTCGACCGCCGTTTCGCCTTCGACGATGACGCAATCCGAGGCGACGGGCTCGCCTGGTTTGACCAGAATGACATCGCCCTCTTCCAGCCGTGTGGCGACGATGACTTCGGTCTCGCGACTGGCCGGGTAGCCGGGCATGCGCGTGGCGGAGGCAGGCAATCCTTGCTGCAGGTTCTCCAGTGCGCCCGCGGCCTTGCGGCGCGCCAGCACTTCCAGGTAGCGCGTACACAGCAGCAGGAAGATGAACATCGTGACGGAATCGAAATAGACTTCGCCCGATCCCTGCAAGGTGGCGACGACGCTGCCGATGAAGGCAGCCGCAATGCCGAGCGCCACCGGCACGTCCATGCCGAGCACGCGGGCCTTGAGATTCATCCATGCGCCGCGAAAGAACGGCAGCGCGGAATAGCAGACCGCCGGCAAGGTGAGGAACAGGCTCGCCCAGCGCATCAGGCTTTCCATGTCGGCATCCATCGTGCCGTCGGTGGCCATGTAGACCGGCACGGCATACATCATCACTTGCATCATCGACAGCCCCGCCACGAACAGGCGGCGGAACAACTGCTTGCCGGCCTTCTGCAGCTCGGCCGCATGCCGCACCGGATCGTAGGGATAGGCGCTGTAGCCGATGCGCCGCAGCGTGCCGAGGATCTCGCTTGCCTTGCGTGCAAGGCTGTCCCAGCGCACCGTCAGGCGGCCGGTGGCCACGTTGAGTTCGGCGCGCTCGATACCGTGCATCGCGCGCAGCTTGCCTTCGATCAGCCAGACGCAGGCGGCGCAATGAATGCCTTCCACCGCGAACACGGCCTCGACACAATGTTCGCCCGCGCCTTCCGGCACGCTGGCAAAGCGGCGCAGCACGCTCGCATCGTCGAGCACCTGCAACTCGAGCGGGACTTCCGCACTCGGCGCGGCATTCGGCGAATAGCTGTCTCGGTTGCGGTAATACTCTTCCATCCCGCTGGCAACGATCGCCTGCGCGACGGCTTCGCAGCCGGGGCAGCACATCGGGCGCGCGACCTGGTCGATCACGACTTCCCAATGCGAGCCCGGCGGCACCGGCGTGCCGCAGTGATAGCAGTTGCAACGTTCGACCGCGCTCATTGCCATGCTCCCGTGGCATACGGCGGCGTGATGCAGATTGCGTCCAGCCAGCCGTGTGGCATCCCGGTCGCTGCGCGGAAGATGCCGAGCAGGCCGAATGCCAGCACGATGGCGCCGCCGATGACGCGCACCGGGCGTTGCGAGGCGAAGGTTTTGAGGCGGGCGCCGAAGAGGCCGAGCGCCAGCAGCATCGGCAGCGTGCCCAGCCCGAAGGCCATCATCACGGCGGCGCCGGATGCCGCGCTGCCGCTCATCATGGCGGTCAGCAGAACGCTGTAGACCATGCCGCACGGCACCCAGCCCCAGAGCGTCCCGAGCAGGAATACCTTGCCCGGCGTGTCGGCCGGCATCACATGCTTGAGCAAGGGCTGCAGGCGAGACCACAACAGCTTGCCGGCGGCTTCCACGCGCGTGACACCGTGCCAGACGTCCATGAGGTAGAGCCCAAGGGCGACGAGCATCAGGTTGGCAAGCCAGTAGCCGGCGAGCTGCAACGGCGCGAGCGCGGAGATCACGCGCAAGCTCTGCGCCATGCCGCCGGCGATCGCGCCGGCGGTGGCATAGCTGGCAAGCCGGCCAGTGTTATAGGCGAGGACGTAGGACAGGCTGGCGGCGTCCACGGTGCTTGCCGCAGCCCCGCCCGCTGGAGCGATCGCAATCGTCCGCATCCGTCCCCGCCCCGCCGAAAAGGCGCCCACGATCCCGCCGCACATGCCGACGCAGTGAATGCTGCCGAGCAGGCCGACCAAAAAAACGGGAATCAGGGTGAGCGAGTTCAATGTGCGAGGTCCGGTGTGCGGTGTGCGGTGTGCGGTGTGCGGTGTGCGGTGTGCGATGTCAGATGGTTTTCGAGAACCGCGCGCGTTCGGCGGCGTGCTTGTGCGGCTGGTTGATGTACTTGTCGAACACCATGCAGATGTTACGGATGAGCAGGCGCCCTTTCGGCGTCACCGTCAGCCATTCGTCGTCGAACGTGAGCAGGCCGTCGGCTTCCATCGCACGCAGCTGCTCGATCTCCTTCGCGAAGTAGGTCGCGAACGTGATCGGATGGGCCACTTCGAGCGCGCTGATCGAGAGTTCGAAATTGCACATCAGCATCTGGATGATGAGCCGGCGCAGCATGTCATCGAGCGAAAGATGCGCGCCGCGCGCCACCGGCAGTTCGCCGCGCTCGATGCGCTCGTAGTAGGCATCCAGCGTCTTTTCGTTCTGGCTGTAGCTCGCGCCCACCGCGCTGATGGCTGAAACGCCGACCGACACCATCTGGGCGTCCGCATGCGTGGAGTAGCCCTGGAAGTTGCGATGCAGGCGGCCCTGACGCTGCGCGACGGCGAGGTCGTCGTTCGGCTTGGCGAAATGGTCCATGCCGATGTAGACATAGCCCGCTTCCGTCAGACGGCGGATGCACAACGCTAGCATGTCGAGCCGCGTTTCGGCGCTCGGCAGGTCGGCTTCGTCGATGCGGCGCTGCGGCTTGAACAGCTGCGGCATGTGGGCGTAGTTGTAGATCGAGATGCGGTCCGGGTCGGCGGCGATCACCTTCGTCAGCGTCTGCGCCATCGTCACCACGTTCTGCTTCGGCAGCCCGTAGATGAGGTCGATGCTGACGGAACGGAAACCCGACGCGCGCGCCGCCGCGATGGCGTCGAGCGTCTTTTCCTCCGGCTGGATGCGGTTGACCGCCTTCTGCACGTCCGGGTCGAAATCCTGCACGCCGAGGCTCAGGCGATTGAAGCCCTGCGCACGCAAGGAACGGATGCGCTCGCCATCGACCGTGCGCGGATCGATCTCGATGGAGTATTCGCCCTCGCTGTCGGGCGCGAACTGGAAATGCTGACGCAGATGCGCCAGCAGCTCGGCCATTTGCGCGTCCGACAAGTAGGTCGGCGTGCCGCCGCCGAAGTGAAGCTGCTCGACGGTGTTCATCCCGGCGAACAGACGGCCCTGCATGTCGATCTCGCGCTTCAGATAGGTCAGGTAGATTTCGGCCTTGGCGCGGTTCCTGGTCACGACCTTGTTGCAGGCGCAGTAGTAGCAGACCGTGTCGCAGAACGGGATATGCACGTAGAGCGAAAGCGGCTGGCGGGCACCGAGGACCCGCACGCTGTTGACCGCTTGCAGATAGTCGCCCACACGGAAGTCGTCGCCGAAGCGGTCCGCCGTCGGGTACGAGGTATAGCGCGGCCCCTGGCGCGTCAGCTTGTTGATGAGGGAGGCATCGAACTGTACATGTGCGACAGCCGGGGCCAATGCGGGTACTGCCATCTTTGCACTCCAGTGGTCCGGGCCTGCAATGGAAGACCCCGAGAATTGGGCGCAGTGTACGTTTCGGGACCACCCCGCAACCTTGATCCAGGTCAAAAATGGCCGGGTAGCTGACTGAGTGGAAAGCCGTTCCGGCCAGCGACTTGCAAAATTGACCTGGGTCAAAAATGCCCGGATTTGCGCTGGCCTCCGCGTGGTTTCTTCTGGACGGACCGGGGTGCGCCTCTTAGTCTGATCACGACAGCGCGCTCGTCCGTGCAGCTGTGCATGACAACAAGAGGGAAAACGCCATGTCCTACAAAACCATACTCGTTCATGTTGACGCCACCGCTGCGTGCAAGGACCGCCTGCAGATCGCCACGGCGCTGGCCAACGACTTCGAAGCCCACCTGATCGGCGCGGTCGCCACCGGGGTCTCGCGCTTCATCTACCAGAGCAGCATCGGCGGGGCCATCCCGGATACCGCGCAGCTCGACAGCTATATCGACCAGCTGCGTACGACCGCCCGCAACACCCTGGACGACTTCGAAAGCTTCGCCAAGGGCAAGCTCGTGTCCTCCTACGAATCACTGCTTGTCGACGACGAAGCCGGCGCCGGCATCGGTCTGCGCGGGCAGTACAGCGATCTTGTCGTGGTCGGTCAATTCAATCCCGACGAGCCCGGCCCTGCGACCTTGCCGGACTTTGCCGAATACGTCGTCGCGAGCTCCGGCCGTCCGGTGCTCGTCGTACCGTATGCCAGCAGCCATGGAGCCTTGGGCAAGCGCATGCTGGTCGCCTGGGATGCCAGCCCGAACGCTTCGCGCGCCATCGCCGGCGCATTGCCCCTGCTGAGGAAGGCGGCCCACGTGGACATCGCTGTCTTCAACGCGGACAACCAGGGCATCACGCACGGCGAGCAGCCGGGCGCCGACATCGCGCTCTACCTCGCGCGCCATCGGGTGAACGTGAACGTGCTCGACGTGCGCAGCGACATCGACATCGGCAATGCGTTGCTTTCCCTGGCGGCCGACCGCAATTCGGACATGATCGTGATGGGCTGCTACGGCCATTCGCGCTTCCGCGAACTGCTCGCCGGCGGCGTCACGCGCACCATCCTCCAGACCATGACCGTGCCGGTGCTGATGGCGCATTGAGCGCAGCATTGCGCCGGCCGCCGCCGGCGCAGGATTGCTCTACGCTGCAGCAGGTGCCGGTCCGCCGAGCAGGAACTGGATCAGCTCGCGCACCGAGCGGATCTCGCTCCCGAAGGGCAGCCGCTCCGAGCCTCGGAAGAACAGCCCGCGCTCCACGTCGCCTTTGAGGGCGAACGCGAGCCGGGTATCGATGCAGAACTGGCCCGATTTCGCGATGCCGTCACGGAGTCCGCACTGATGCAGGCAGTCGAAACCCACGGTGCACTCCTTCGGTCCGGCCTTGCGCTGCAGCTTCTCTTCCTTCTTCAAGTAATTCGCCAGCCACGGTGTGCGCACCGCGCGTGCCGGCAGTCCCGCAACGCTCATGAACGTCACGATGTCTTCCGGCTTGGCGTCCGCCAGCACGCGCTTGAATTCCGGCGCGGCGTCGCCTTCCTGCGTCACTGCGAACGCCGTGCCCAACTGCACAGCGTCGGCGCCGAGGTCGAGGAGTTCGCGCACCTGCTCCGCGCTGTTCACGCCGCCGGCGGTGATCAGTGGAATCGGCGCGATGCCGAGTTGCTCGAATTGCTCGCGCGCGCCCTTCAACACTTCGGCAAAGGCGAAATGCGGCGCATCGAGATCCTCCACGCGCGCCGCGCCGAGATGGCCGGCGGCGTAGCGCGGATTCTCGATGACGATCGCGTCGGGCAGGCGATTCTTCCGCATCCACTTGCGCAGGATGAGACCGATGCCGCGGGCGTCCGAAAGAATGGGGATGAGTGCAACTTCAGGGAAATCGGCAGTCAGCTCCGGCAGGTCCAGCGGCAGGCCGGCGCCCACCACCACGGCGTCCGCGCCGCTCTCGCAGGCCTGGCGCACATACTGCGCATACTCCGACACGGCGCGCATCACGTTCACGGCGATCATGCCATTGCCTTCAGCGAGCGCCTTGGCCGCCTTGATTTCGCGGTCGAGCGCCGTGAGGTTGGCTGCATCGATTTCCGCCTTGTCGCGCGACTTGCCGGTCTGCTTCATCAAGTCGGCATGATGCCGCCGCAAGTCCACGCTCGAAATCGTTCCCAGAGCGCCAAGCTTTGCCACGTTGCCGGCCAGCCTGTGCGCCGAGATGCCGACGCCCATGCCGCCCTGCACGACAGGCAGCAATGCCTTGCCCTTGACGACGAGCGAACGCGTTAAGTTTTCCATCGCTACAGCCTTCCCAAAAGAAATACGACGGCCGACTGTAGCAACGCGCTTTCGAATTCGCTTGATCCTGGTCAAGCGGGCCGGTCTTCCCCTCCACCGGGTGGCGTGTCCGCTGCAGGCTTGTATGTGACGTGTGCGGCGGCTCTCTCGTCTTGAACAAGGCCATGCACGGCATTTCGCTGCAGCGCATCAACGTAATAAAATGCAAATGAAGCCACCCCGGCAACCGCTTTTCCACTCGCAGGAGAGCAGTTTGACTCAGCCCACCACAGCAGCACTCCACCGCATCACCATCGTCGGCGGCGGCGCCGGCGGACTGGAACTCGCCGTCCGGCTCGGCCGGCGGCTCGGGCGCAAAGGCAAGGCCCACGTCACGCTGGTCGACGCCGCCCGCACCCACCTCTGGAAGCCCCTGTTGCACCAGGTCGCCGCCGGCACGCTCGACAGCCATTCCGACGAACTCGAATATCTCGCGCTGGCGCGCATGCACTGCTTCCACTTCCGGCTCGGCCGCATGGACGGGCTGGACCGTGCGCACAAGGAGATCTACCTCGCGCCAACTTATGATGACCAGGGCGAGGAAGTCCTGCCGCGCCAGTCGATCCCCTACGACACGCTCGTCATCGCCATCGGCAGCCAGACGAACGACTTCAACACGCCCGGCGCGAAGGAAAACGCGATCATGCTCGACTCGACCGAAGCGGCCGAGCGTTTCCACGCGCGCCTGGTCAACGCCTGCCTGCGCGCGCAGGCCAAGGCGACCGTACCGGGACAAGGCCGCTTCACCGTCACCATCATCGGCGGCGGCGCCACCGGCGTGGAACTGTCGGCCGAGCTGCACATGACGGCGAAGATCGTATCCACCTACGGCTTGAACAACTTCGATCCGGAGCGTGACGTGAAGATCGTCGTGGTGGACGCCGCGCCGCGTCTCCTGCAGGCGCTGCCGGCCAAGCTCTCCGACGCCGTGGCCCGCGAGCTGCGCTCGCTCGACATCGAGATCCATACCAACGAACGGGTCGTGGAAGTCACGAAGGAAGGCGTCGCCATGGCGAGCGGCAAGTTCATCCCGAGCGGCATCGTGGTCTGGGCGGCCGGGATCAAGGTGACGGATTTCCTTCGCGAGATCGACGGCCTCGAAAGCAACCGCTTGAACCAGCTTATCGTGCACCGCACGCTGCAGACCACGCGCGATCCGTCCGTTTTCGCGTTGGGCGACTGCGCTGCCATACCGCAGGGTGACGGCCAGCCGGCGGTGCCGCCACGTGCGCAGTCGGCGCATCAGGAAGCGAGCCTGCTGGCGAAGTCGCTGGAGCGCATGCTGGCCGGCAAACCGCTGCTGGAATACACCTACAAGGACCGCGGCTCGCTGGTTTCGCTGGGCCACTACAGCACGGTGGGAAGCCTGATGGGCGCGATCGCACGCGGCTCAGTGTTCATCGAGGGCACGATCGCGAAGTGGATGTACTGGACGCTGCACAAGCAGCATCAGATCACGGTGCTCGGCTGGCTGCGCACCTGGCTCGGGACTTGGGCCGAGGCGATCAACTGGGCGCGCAATCCGCGCATCAAGCTGCACTAGAAAAAACGGCGCCCCGTGAGGGCGCCGCTTGTCGACTGATTTGACGCCTTATTTGCCGCCTTGCTTGCCAAACGGCGAGGCCGTTTCCGCACCGGGCGCATGATGGCCGTGC
>SPQI01000206.1 GCA_004570315.1 Oxalobacteraceae bacterium OM1
GCCGCCATGGCACGCACCTTCGATCTGCTCTTTACCGGCGGCGCCTACGGCTGAACCCGGCTTACGCCGGCGCGGCCGTACGCGACCGTTCGGCCGGCGGCGTGCCTTCCTTGAAGAACTGCTTCAACTGCTGGCGCAGCTCCGGGCTGTCCTGATGCCCGTGCACGCTCACGGCGTGCTGTACGGCGGCATCGAGCAATTCCTGGTCGCTGTCGGCGGCAATCGCGATCGAGCAGTTGCTGTCGCTCGGCACTTCACGGCAATCGATGTACTTGCGTCCCATGATGCCTCCTTCGACGGTGATGCGGCATCGCTCCAACGCGGGGATGCCGCACTTCGTTATAGGCGGGAAGCGCTTGCGCCCTTTGATGCGGATCGAATCCGCAGCGGTTCAGATCGCGACGCTGGTGGTCTGCAGCAATTCGCAGCCGTCGATCTTCCAGGACTTGTCCTCGTCCTGCTGCATCCAGAACACGGCGACCCAGACCGAGCCCTCGCCGTCGGTGATGCGCACCGTCTGGATGGCATCGCCGTCGATGATTTCCGGTGCCTGGAAGACCACCGCGCGATGGCGGTAGATCGGGTTGTACTGGTCCTTGATCATGCGCAGGAAGTTGTCGGGGCTGCCGATGATCATGCGCCGCTCGGGCGTGGCCTGATTGAATGCGCGATCGGCGTCGTCATGCTCGAGCGCATCGAGCTGCAGCTGCACCGCGCCGCGGATTGCGATCGCGTCCGCATACGTCAGGCTGTCCACGCCCCATGCGGGACCCGCCAAGGCAAGCGCCACGCTTGCCGCCGCCAACCAACGCTTCATGATCGCCTCCGATGGGCACCATTGTGCCTATAGGCGCAGAGCGTAAAAAATGGCAAGAGTTCAGCGCCGCGGCCAACAAAAAAGGCAGCCCGCAGGCTGCCTTTCGATTGCGTCAAACGACGTCTCAGAACTGCTCTTCCGCCAGCGCCAGCACGCCGGCCGAACCGCCGACGATGGACGCCCGCAGCGCCGATGCCTGCGACAGGATGTGGTCGGCGAAGAAGCGCGCTGTGCCGATCTTGGCCTGGTAGAACTTGGCGTCGCCTGCGCCGGCATTGAGCTGGCGCTCGGCCACCAGCGCGGCGCGCGCCATCTGCCATCCGCCCAACACGATGCCGGCCAGCTTGAGGTACGGCACGCTGCCGGCGAACACGCCCTTGATGTCGGACTTCATGTTGCCGACGACGAAATCCACGACTTCCTCAAGCGCCTTCGAGCCGAGCACGAGCTGCGCGCGGATCGCGGCGAGGTCCTGGGAATCGGACGCGGACAACTCTTCCTCGGTACGACGCACTTGCGCGAGGATGCCCTTGGCGGTGGCGCCGCCATCGCGGGCGGTCTTGCGGCCGACGAGGTCGTTCGCCTGGATGGCGGTAGTGCCCTCGTAGATCGGAAGGATGCGGGCGTCGCGGTAGTACTGCGCCGCGCCGGTTTCCTCGATGAAGCCCATGCCGCCGTGCACTTGCACGCCGAGCGAAGCGACTTCCACCGACAGTTCGGTCGACCAGCCCTTGACGATGGGCACCATGTATTCGTAGAACGCCTGGTTGCTCTTGCGCGCGGCCGCGTCCGGATTCTGGTGCGCGGCATCGAAAGCGGCGGCGGTCACGTAGGCCAGCGCGCGCGAGGCTTCGGTGTAGGCGCGCATGGTCATGAGCATGCGGCGCACGTCGGGATGATGAATGATCGCCACGGCGCCGGCGGAACCGGCCAGGTCGCGCGACTGCAGACGATCGCGGGCGTACGCGACGGCCTTCTGGTAAGCGCGCTCGGCCAGGCCCACGCCCTGCATGCCGACAGCAAAGCGGGCGGCGTTCATCATGATGAACATGTATTCGAGGCCACGATTTTCCTCGCCCACCAGCGTGCCGATCGCGCCGCCGTGGTCGCCGAACTGCAGCACGGCCGTCGGGCTGGCCTTGATACCGAGCTTGTGCTCGATGGACACGCAATGCACATCGTTGCGTGCACCGAGCGAGCCGTCCGCATTCACCATGAATTTCGGCACGATGAACAGCGAGATGCCTTTCACGCCTTCCGGCGCATTCGGTGTGCGGGCCAGCACGAGGTGGACGATGTTCTCGGCCATGTCGTGTTCGCCGTAGGTGATGAAGATCTTGGTGCCGAAGATCTTGTAAGTGCCGTCGCCCTGCGGCTCGGCGCGGCTGCGGACCAGCGCGAGATCGGAGCCGGCTTGCGGCTCGGTCAGGTTCATTGTGCCGGTCCATTTGCCGGAGATGAGGTTCTCCAGGTAGATCTGCTTCTGCTCGTCGCTGCCTGCCGTGAGCAGCGCTTCGATGGCGCCGTCGGTCAACAGCGGGCAAAGCGCGAACGAGAGGTTCGCCGAGTTCAGCATTTCGATGCACGGCGTGGCGACCAGCTTGGGCAGGCCCTGGCCACCGAAATCGACCGGATGCTGCACGCCCTGCCAACCGGCTTCGCCGAAAGCCTTGAAGGCTTCCTTGAAACCCTTGGAGGTGGTAACGCTGCCGTCCTTCCAGAAGCTCGGCTCCTTGTCCCCGCCGACGTTCAGCGGCGCGACGACTTCGCCACAGAACTTGGCGTTCTCCTCAAGCACTGCCTCGACGGTTTCCGGCGTGGCGTCTTCAAAGCCGGGCAAGGCGTTGATCTGCGAGAGGCCCGCCAGTTCGTTGATGACGAACAGCATGTCCTTGACGGGGGCAACGTAGCTCATGTGAGTCTCCAGAAGGTGCGTGTTGGGTGCGGCGGAAAGAAAAATTATTGTGCGGCTGACGCGATACGGCTGTCGGTATGGCGACAATGCGGTCCGGAGAAAAAGTCATCCCGGCGAAAGCCGGGATCCAGTGGCCATGACGTTTCTTCGGTCGGACTGCGATGCGACTCAGCCCGGACTCAGCCCAGCTCGCTGACCAGTTGCGGCACGACTTCGAACAAATCGCCCACGATGCCGTAATCGGCCACGGAGAAGATCGGCGCTTCCGGGTCCTTGTTGATCGCGACGATGGTCTTCGAGTCCTTCATGCCGGCGAGGTGCTGGATGGCGCCGGAGATGCCGACGGCGATGTAGAGCTGCGGCGCGACGATCTTGCCGGTCTGGCCGACCTGCCAGTCGTTCGGGACGAAGCCGGCGTCAACGGCGGCACGGGATGCACCCATCGCAGCGCCCAGCTTGTCGGCCAGCGGCTCGAGCAGCTTGAAGTTGTCGCCGGAGCCCATGCCGCGGCCGCCGGAGACGATGATCTTGGCGGCAGTCAGTTCGGGACGGTCGGACTTGGCCAGTTCGCGCGAGACGAACGACGACTTGCCGAAGTCGCCGGCCGGCGTGACGTTCTCCACGGCAGCGGAGCCGCCGGTGGCCGCGGCGTCGAAGCCGGTGGTACGCACGGTGATCACTTTCACCGGATCGGCCGATTGCACGGTGGCGATGGCGTTGCCGGCGTAGATCGGGCGCTCGAAGGTGTCGGGCGAATCGACCTTGATGATTTCGGAGATCTGGCCGACGTCCAGCTTGGCGGCGACGCGCGGCAGGATGTTCTTGCCGTAGGCGGTGGCCGGCGCAAGGATGTGCGAGTAGCCGGAAGCCAATGCGAGCACCTGCTCGGCGACGTTCTCGGCGAGGCCGTCGGCGAACTGCGCGGCGTCGGCGACGAGCACCTTGGCGACGCCGGCGATCTTCGATGCGGCTTCGGCGGCGGCGCCGGCGTTGTGGCCGGCGACGAGGACGTGGACGTCGCCGCCGCATTGGGCGGCCGCGGTGACGGTGTTGAGGGTGCTTCCCTTCAGCGAAGCGTTGTCGTGTTCAGCGATGACGAGTGCGGTCATGATGGTGTGATCCTGAATTGGTTTGAGCGTGGCGTTCAAATGACTTTGGCTTCGTTGCGCAGTTTCTGCACGAGCGTGGCGGCGTCCGGCACCTTGATGCCGGCGGAGCGCTTCGGCGGCTCAACGACCTTCAGGGTCTTCAGGCGCGGCGCGACGTCGACGCCAATGTCGGCCGGCTTCACCACATCCAGCTGCTTCTTCTTGGCCTTCATGATGTTCGGCAGCGTGACGTAGCGCGGCTCGTTCAGGCGCAGGTCGGTGGTCACGATGGCCGGCAGCTGCAGCGCGACGGTTTCGAGGCCGCCGTCCACTTCGCGCGTCACGGTGGCCTTGTCGCCATCGATCGTCACCTTCGAGGCGAAGGTCGCTTGCGGCCAGCCCAGCAGCGCGGCCAGCATCTGGCCGGTCTGGTTGCAGTCGTCGTCGATGGCCTGCTTGCCGAGGATGATCAGCTGCGGTTGCTCCTTGTCGGCCAGCGCCTTGATCAGCTTGGCCACGGCCAACGGCTGCAGTTCAGCGTCGGTGTCGACCAGGATGCCGCGGTCGGCGCCGATGGCCATCGCGGTGCGCAGGGTTTCCTGGCATTGGGTCACGCCGCAGGACACGGCCACGATCTCGGTGACCTTGCCCGCTTCCTTCAGGCGGGTCGCCTCTTCCACGGCGATCTCGTCAAACGGGTTCATCGACATCTTGACGTTGGCGATGTCGACCCCCGAGCCATCCGACTTCACGCGCACCTTGACGTTGTAGTCGACGACGCGTTTGACTGGAACCAAGACTTTCATAGCTGTGCCTTTGTGAGATAACAATTGACGTTAACGTAAACCGGAATCGTGATTATAGAGAGAAGTGCAGGTCTGCAAAAATTTAGCACGACCGTTCTATTAATGGGTAGAGAGTATGCACTAAATCGTTTTGGCGGGCGATGTTCTTCTTGGGAAAAACGATGCAGAACCGGCATTTACCGGCCGTTCCCGCGAAAGGGGAAAGGCGTCAATGCCATTGGGTGCTTGGGATGCTGCCAGCCAAAACCTCGGCCAGCGTAGCGAAAGACTGGAAAGATGCCATGCGGGAGATCAGAGCATGGCGTGAAGACTGCGCTTACTTGCGGCGCATGTAGAAGGTGAATTCCGGGCCGTCGGCAGTATGGTCGACGAGGGTGTTGCCGGTCTGGCGGGCGAACGCCTGGAAATCGCGGACCGAACCGGGATCGGTAGCGACGACGCGCAGGATCTCGCCGCTTGCCATTTCGGCCAGGGCTTTCTTGGCCTTGAGGATAGGCAGCGGGCAATTCAAACCGCGGGCGTCGAGGTCTTTCTGGAATTCCATGATCGGCAAGACCGGCAATATCGGATCGGAAAATAATACCTGAAATATGGGAATGGTTGTGCGGCGCAGCAAGTCGCAGTCTGCGGCCCGATTCAGCGGTCTTCGGGATCGAGTTCGATGGCATCGACCTGCCAGCCGAACAAGCCTTCGCGGCGCATGATGAAGCGCACAGGATGCGGATCGTCGACCACCGGGGTCAGGGCGACGTGGCGCCAGTCGCGATATGCCACGTCGAAGTGCGGACGGATGACCGCGCCCGTGTCCGGCTGGCGGCGCAAGCCGACAGCGGGCAAATGGCCGGTCATCAGCATGACCGAGACACCGGCCGGCGTGACGATGTTGTCCACGATGGGGCCGATCACCGCACCGGCCAGCATCTGTCCCGCTTCCGCGAACGGGTGAATGCGGCCGTCTGCCGGCGGGCCGCCGTGCCGTATGGCATCCAGCAGGCCGGCCTTGGTGCTGGCGCGGAGGGCGGCAAAATCGACGTGCGCCGCGAGCGCATCGCCGTCGCGCGCGGCGATTGCCTCTTCGATGCGCTGGGCGGCGACGTAGGGACTGACCGCCATGCCGGCGACAAGCGCCGCGGCGGCACATGCACCGGCTCCGATTGCGATCGACCTCTTCATCCGCCATTCCACTTGGACTCTTACCTCGAAAGACCTTCAAGCGAAAGGAAGATTCCGGCGCGTGACTTCAGTCTCCCATGCCCGCAGACACATGGCGCGTCTCGGTTCCGGGCCGCGCGTCGGTGCTTCGATATGCACACCGGTCGCGTACGCAAGGTCGCCGCCCTGTGCCCGCGACTTTTCGTATCAATTTCGGAAAATTTGATCTGGTGCATGCCGCCGGGCCATCTGGGCTCGTTAGGATGCGCATATCGCCCGCCAGGCGTTCGCATCCTTATCTGAAAGCGCATCATGTACACCGCCGCCACCCGATTCGGCTCTCACGGTCCGATGGAAAAATTTGCCGCGCTTCTCATGCGGATCATGGGCCTGCACGCACTCGACGCTCGCCTGTTCGACTTGACGCGCAGCGGCGACAAACAGCAGGCTTAACCATCACCTAGCAGAGGCCGAAGATGGCGAAACATTTTCCCATCCACCCGGCGAACCCGCAGCGCATCTGCTGGGGCTGCGACAAGTACTGCCCGGCCGAGTCGCTGGCCTGCGGCAATGGCTCCGAACGCACGCAGCATCCAGTCGAACTGTTCGGGGAGGATTGGATGGAATGGGGACTGAGCGCCGAAACACCCGTAGCCGCGCCCGCAGACGCGGCGCCCGACAGCGCCGAATGATGCCGCCTTAATTGCCGCCCTAATTCGTCGGCTTCGGAAAGTCTTCGAGAAACTCGACGTGCAAGCCGCGGGCGCGCATCCAGTCGGCCATCGCGTAACCGGTGCCGGCGCGCCACGGCCGCAGCTTTTCCGGCGCGACGAGACGGTAATCGACCAGCTCGGGCGACAGGCTGATCTCGCCGGACGCCTTCACGTGATAGGCGATGATGACTTCGTTCTTGCGGATGAATTCGTAGACGCCGATGAGATTGATCTCGTCGGCGTCGAGATTGGTTTCTTCCTTCAGCTCGCGGGCGACACCCTGCTCGGGCGTCTCGCCGCGCTCCATGAAACCAGTGACAAGCGCAAACATCTTCTCCGGCCAGGCGGCATTGCGCGCGAGCAGAATGCGGCCTTCGACCTCCACCAGTGCGGCCAGCACCGGCAACGGATTGTCCCAATGCGTCCAGTGGCCATCGGGACAGGCGCGGCGGAGCTTGCCGGCCTCGGCCGCGTCCGCGCGCTCGACGAGCGGCGCGGCGCAGACCGGGCAGTAGCGCAGTTCCATACTCAAGCCGTGGCGCGCTCGCGCACCCAGTTGGTCACGCCTTCCAGCGCCTTCGGCAGGCCGCTCGGATCGGTGCCGCCGGCCTGGGCCATGTCGGGACGGCCGCCGCCCTTGCCGCCAACCTGCTGGGCGACGAAGTTCACCAGCTCGCCGGCCTTGACCTTGGAAGTGGCATCCGACGTCACGCCCGCGATCAGGCTGACCTTGCCTTCGTTGACGGCGGCCAGCACGATGGCTGCGGTCTTGAGCTTGTCCTTCAGCTTGTCCATAGTCTCGCGCAGCGCAGGCACATCAGCGCCATTCAGCGTGGCGGCGAGCACCTTGATGCCGTTGACGTCGACCGCCTGAGCGAGCAATTCATCGCCCTGTGCGGAGGCCAGCTTGCCCTTGAGCGCGGCCAGTTCCTTCTCGAGCGAGCGGACCTGGTCGAGCACGTTGCCGATGCGCGAGGAGATCTCGTTCGGCGTGACCTTCAGCGTGCCGGCCGCCTGCTGCACGGTCGATTCGAGCGATTGCAGGTAAGCCAAGGCGTTGTCGCCGGTGACGGCTTCGATGCGGCGGATGCCGGCCGCGACGCCGCCTTCGGACACGACCTTGAACAGGCCGATGTCGCCGGTGCGCTGCACGTGGGTGCCGCCGCAGAGTTCGCGCGAGGAGCCGATCTCGAGTACGCGCACTTCATCGCCGTACTTCTCGCCGAACAGCATCATCGCGCCGGTCTTCTGCGCTTCCTCGATCGGCATCACGCGCGCCTGGGTCGCATGGTTTTCCAGGATCTCGCCATTGACGATGGCTTCGATCTTGCGGATCTCTTCGTGCGTCAGCGGGCCGTTGTGGGCGAAGTCGAAGCGGGTACGGTCCGCATTGACCAGCGAGCCCTTCTGTTGCACGTGGCCGCCGAGGACTTCGCGCAGCGCCTTGTGCAGCAGGTGCGTGGCGCTGTGGTTGCGCATGGTCTTGGCGCGCTTTTCGGCATCGACCTTGGCATTGACCACGTCGCCGACCTTGATCGTGCCTTCCACGATGCGGCCGTGGTGGCCGAACACGTCGGCCTGGACCTTGATCGTGTCCTCGACGAGGAAACGCGAAGCGGCATTGCGCAGTTCACCGGTGTCGCCGACCTGGCCGCCGCTTTCGGCATAGAACGGCGTGTGGTCGAGGACCACGACGGCGTCATCGCCGGAATTGGCTTCCTGCACGGCGGTGCCGTCGACATAGATCGCGGTGACCGCGGCGGTGTCGTGGATGAGCTTCTCGTAGCCGTGGAACGTGGTCGGGCTGCCGGAATACTCCAGGCCCTTCGCCATCTTGAATTTGCCGGCTTCACGGGCGCGCTGGCGCTGCTCGTCGAGCAGCTGGTTGAAGCGCACCTCGTCCACCGTCACGCCGCGCTCGCGGCAGACGTCGGCGGTGAGGTCGACCGGGAAGCCGTAGGTATCGTGCAGCTTGAACGCGGTGTCGCCGTCGACGACCTTGGTTCCGGTGGCCAGCGCGCGCTCGAGGATTTCCATGCCATTGGCGATGGTGCGGAAGAAGGCTTCCTCTTCCTGCTTGAGCACCTGCATCGCGCGTTCGCCGTTCTGGCGCAGCTCGGGATAGGCGTCGCCCATTTCCTTGACGAGCGCCGGCACGAGGGCGTGGAAGAACGGCTTGCGGGCGCCCAGCTTGTAGCCGTGGCGGATCGCGCGGCGGGCGATGCGACGCAGCACGTAGCCGCGGCCGGCGTTGCTCGGAATGACGCCATCGACCACCGTGAACGTGCAGGCACGGATGTGGTCGGCGATGACCTTCAGCGACGGCGAATCCTTGTCACAGTCGCCGGCGCCGGCTTCGTCCACCGCCTTCTTCGCGGCGGCCAGCAGGTTCACGAAGGTGTCGATCTCGTAGTTGCTGTGCACGTGCTGCAGCACGGCGGTGATGCGCTCCAGGCCCATGCCGGTATCAACCGAGGGCTTCGGCAGCTTGTGCATCACGCCCGCTTCGTCGCGGTTGAACTGCATGAACACGTTGTTCCAGATCTCGATGTAGCGGTCGCCGTCTTCATCGGGCGAGCCGGGCGGACCGCCGGGAATCTCGGGGCCGTGGTCGTAGAAGATCTCGGTGCAGGGACCGCAGGGGCCGGTGTCGCCCATCATCCAGAAGTTGTCGGAGGCATAGCGCGCGCCCTTGTTGTCGCCGATGCGCACGATGCGCTCGGCCGGCACGCCGACCACCTTGTTCCAGATGTCGTAAGCCTCGTCATCTTCCGCGTAGACGGTGACCCACAGCTTGTCCTTGGGCAGCTTGAAGACTTCGGTCAGCAGTTCCCAGGCGTACTGGATGGCGTCGTGCTTGAAGTAATCGCCGAAGCTGAAGTTGCCCAGCATTTCGAAGAAGGTGTGGTGACGCGCGGTGTAGCCCACGTTGTCCAGGTCGTTGTGCTTGCCGCCGGCGCGGATGCACTTCTGCGACGTGGTGGCGCGGGTGTACGGACGCTTGTCGAAGCCGAGGAACACGTCCTTGAACTGGTTCATGCCGGCGTTCGTGAACAGCAGCGTCGGGTCGTCGCCCGGCACGACCGGGCTGGACGCCACGATGGTGTGGCCCTTCGATTCGAAAAACTTGAGGAACTTCTCGCGGATTTCAGACGATTTCATGTCAATGGCGTTGGCAGAACTGCGATATAAACCATTGATTATACGTTAGAAGCACAGGCGTTCGAGACGCTTTCAAGATGGCAAAAGGCCCGCCTGAAAGGGCGGGCCTCGGAGGGCTTTGTTGTCGGGTTGGGAGCAGCCGGATCAGCCGCGATGCTGGCCGTCGTGACGCTGGCGATGGACGCGGGCCGACTGGCGGTCTTCGGTGCGCTGGATGCGCTTCTCTTCGCGGGCGCCGACATGGCCGTCCGCGCCGGCGCGGGCTTCCTTGCGGTCAACGCGCGCCTGACCGCGTTCCAGCTTTGCAACTTCATGGTTGGTCAGCGAGCCGTCCTTGACGCCGTTCTCGATGCGCTGCTGCTGGTTGATGTTGCGCTGGACATCGGCCTGCATGCGCTGGCTGGAGGCGGAATTCGGATTGCCGGTCTGCGCGTCATGGCTTTCTTTCGCGATATCGCGGCTGGCGCGGTTTTCCATGCGGGTGATGCGGCGCTGTTCCGCCGTGCTCAGCTTGCCGTCGCGCAGGGCCTTGGACTCGGCCTTGTCGACCTTCGCTTCCTCGCGCTCCAGCTTGGCGGCTTCGCGGGTGGTGAGCGCGCCCGATTTCAGGCCGTTCTCGATGCGGGTTTCCTGGTTGACGTTGCGCTGCACGTCGGCGGCGGTTTGTGCGAACACCGGAGCGGCAAGCAGGCCGGCAAGCAGGACGGGGATGAGTTGTGCCTTCTTCATGATCGTTCCTTTCGGTTGAGGGGGATGGGGGCGCCCATGCCTGCAATAACGTGAGGCGAAGGCGCCCGCCGACCGATGAAATGTAAGGCGTGTAACGGACCGTAACTCGGAACTGCAACTCAGCCGGCGAAGTCAGGGCCGATCAGGTCGATGCGGTCGGTGCAAAAGGCGTCCACGCCCCAGCCCAGGATTTCCTGGGCGCGCTCCGGCGTGTTGACGGTGTAGCAGAACAAGCCGTAGCCCGCTTCCTTTACCGCTGCCGCCTGCTCGCGCGTGAGGTTTTTGTGATCGGTATGCAGTGCGGTGGCTTCGAGCGCACGCAGCTGCTTCGCCCAGTCCGCCGGCAGACTCTTCAGCAGGTAGCCGCGCGGGATGCCGGGCGCGGCGCCTTGCGCGGCCCGCAAGGCGGCATAGGAAAAACTGGAGAACAACGGCAGCTTGCGCACGTCGGTTTCACCGGCAAACAACTGCTGCGTGAAGCGTGCGACGACCTCGCCGGTCTCCTGCTCGAAGCCGGGTGAAGGCTTGATCTCCACGTTCATCCAGATGCCGTTGGCGCGGCAGAACTCCACCACTTGTTCGTAGGTCGGTACCGGTTCGCCCGCGAATTCCGCGGACAGCCATGCGCCGGCGTCCATGGCGGCGAGTTCGGCAGCGCTCGTGTCGCACACCCGGCCGCCGCCGCGTACGGTGCGGCCGAACTGCGGGTCATGCATCAGCACTGGAATGCGGTCAGACGACAGCATCACGTCGAACTCGACGGCGCGGAAACCGTGCGCGAGGCCGCAGCGCATGCCGGCGAGCGTGTTTTCGGGAGCGAGCGTGCCGCCGCCGCGATGGGCGATGACTTTGGAATAGGGCCACATGCTGAGTGTCTCTCGGTGCGGGTGAAAAACCGGCGTAGTCTAATCCGATTCGCCTCAGAACGAACGCCGCGCCGCCGCATTACAATCGACCACACCTCATTTCACTCAACGCCCATGAACACCGCTCTCGGACACCTCCGCGTTCTCGACCTCACCCGCGTACTCGCAGGCCCATGGTGCGCGCAGAACCTCGCCGACCTCGGCGCCGACGTCATCAAGGTGGAGCGGCCCGGCGCCGGTGACGACACGCGCCACTGGGGGCCACCCTATCTGCGCGATGCCGAGGGCCGCGACACCAGCGAAGCGGCCTACTACCTCGCGGCCAATCGCGGCAAGCGCTCGGTGACGATCGACATTGCTACACCGGAAGGACAGGAACTGGTGCGCAAGCTCGCGCGCGAATCCGACGTGGTGCTGGAGAACTACAAGGTCGGCCAGCTGAAGAAGTACGGGCTCGACTACGAATCGCTCAAGCGCGAGAAACCCGATCTCGTCTACTGCTCCATCACCGGCTTCGGCCAGACCGGGCCGTACGCGCAACGCGCGGGCTACGACTTCATCGTGCAGGGCATGGGCGGCTTCATGTCGCTCACCGGCGAACGCGACGACTTGCCGGGCGGCGGACCGCAGAAGGCCGGCGTGGCGATCTCGGACCTGATGACCGGCATGTACGCCACCATCGCCGTGCTGGCCGCACTGGCGCATCGCGACCGCACCGGTGAAGGCCAGTACATCGACATGGCGCTGCTCGACGTGCAGGTCGCCATGCTGGCCAACATGAACACCAACTATCTCGCGAGCGGGCAGGCGCCGAAGCGCTGGGGCAATGCGCATCCGAACATCGTGCCCTACCAGACCTTTGCGACGGCGGACGGCCACATCATCGTCGCGGTCGGCAACGACGGGCAGTACCGCAGGTTCGTCGAAGCGGGCGGCCGTCCGGACTTGGCCAGCGACGAGCGCTTCGCCACCAATCCGATGCGCGTCCGTCATCGCGACACGCTGGTGCCGTTGCTGGCCGAGATGGTGAAGACGAAGACCAAGCAGGAATGGATCGCGCTGCTCGAAGCCGCCGGCGTTCCCTGCGGACCGATCAACAATCTCGACGAGGTCTTCGAGAACCCGCAGGTGCAGGCGCGCGGCTTGCGCGTGGACCTGCCGCATTCGAGCGGCGGACCGGTGAAGCTGGTCGGCAGTCCGATGAAGATGTCGGCGACACCGCCGCACTACGAGCTGCCGCCGCCGACGCTGGGCCAGCATACCGAGGATGTGCTGCGCGATGTGCTCGGCGAAACCGGCGACGGCATCGCGGCACTGCGCGCCAAGGGCGTGATCTGATGCCATAGGGAACCGGAAACGCACCCCGCTGCACCGACAGGCGCCGTTTCCGCTTTCCATCTTTGCGTGCCGTCAATGCCTGCACCATGCCGGCCGGTCGCTTCCGAGTTGTTTCTCAGTAAAATCGTTGGCGTTCCCGGCGGGTCCGCCGGCACCTCGCGAGGCAACCGCCATGGTCGACTTCGACTGGTCCCATTCCTACCCTTCCCTGCGCATGCCACTGTTCGCGCGCAACGTGGTCGCAACCTCGCAGCCGCTCGCCGCACAGGCCGGCCTGCGCATGCTGATGAAGGGCGGCAATGCCGTCGACGCGGCAATCGCCGCCGCAGCGGTCCTTACCGTCGTGGAGCCAGTGTCCTGCGGACTGGGAGGCGATGCCTGCGCCCTGCTGTGGGACGGGACGGCGCTGCACGGATTGAACGGCACCGGCGCTGCGCCGGCGGCGTGGACGCCGGACTACTTTTCCAAACGGCACGCCGGCCGCATGCCGCAGCGCGGCTGGGACAGCGTCACGCTGCCCGGCCAGGTCGCCGCGTGGGTCGAGCTGGCGGAACGCTTCGGCAAGCTGCCCTTCGCCGACCTGTTCGAACCAGCCATCGAACTGGCCGAGCGTGGCTTCCTCGTCTCGCAGATCGTTCAGCAGAAATGGGCGGCGGCCGTTCCGCTGCTCAAGGACCAGCCCGGCTTCGCGGCCGCCTTCATGCCGCGCGGCCGCGCGCCGGAGATCGGCGAATGCTTTTCCTCGACCGAGCTGGCGCATTCCCTCACCCGCATCGCGGAAAGCCATGGCGACGCCTTCTACCGCGGCGAGCTGGCTGACGCAATCGCGCAGCATGCCGCCCAGCACGGGGCCGCGCTCACGCTCGAGGACCTGGCCAGCGTGCGGGCGGAATGGGTGCAGCCTATCGCCATGGACTACGCCGGCTGCACGCTGCATGAATTACCGCCGAACGGCCAGGGCATCGCGGCGTTGATGGCGCTGGGCATGTTGAAACACCTGCGCCTGGAGCGCTATGCAGTCGATTCCGCCGACAGCGTGCATCTGCAGATCGAGGCGATGAAGCTGGCCTTTGCCGACGCCTACCAGTGGGTTGCCGACAGCCGGCACATGCCGGAACGTTCCATCGCCGATCTGCTCGACGACGGCTATCTCGCCGAGCGCGCGCGCCTCGTCGATCCGCGTCGCGCCGGCGAGCCGGTCTTCGGTGCGCCGCGCGGCGGCACGGTCTACATCAGCGCAGCCGACGAGAACGGCATGATGGTCAGCTTCATCCAATCCAACTTTCTCGGCTTCGGCTCGGGCGTCGTCGTGCCCGACACCGGCATCAGCCTGCAGAATCGCGGCGCCGGCTTTTCGCTCAACCCGCGGCATGCCAACTGCGA
>SPQI01000156.1 GCA_004570315.1 Oxalobacteraceae bacterium OM1
GCCATGCTGAACGCGCCGGACGGCGGACTGATCGCGGAAGTCGAGCGCCTGCGCGCGCGCGGCGACCTGCATCCCGCGCTGCCGTCGATGCGTTGCGTCGGCTACCGCCAGGCCTGGGAATACCTGGACGGCCACGTCGACCGGGACACCCTGCGCGACAAGGGCATCGCCGCCACGCGCCAGCTCGCCAAGCGCCAGCTGACCTGGCTGCGCGCCATGCCGGAGCGCACCGTCATCGACTGTCTGGCCCCCGACGCGGCGGGCCAAACCTTGCATCATGCGCAACGCGCGCTTGCGTCGGGTCAAGCCTGAAGACTTGACACCAGTAACTAAAGGCTAGATAATTTAGGGCTATTTTGGTGATATAGCTCAGTTGGTTAGAGCACAGCACTCATAATGCTGGGGTCGGTGGTTCAAGTCCACCTATCACCACCAGATACACGATGGGTTACGAGTTCGCTCGTAGCCCATTTTTGTTTTCTGCCCCCCCCGAAAACCCTGCCCAAAAAAAACGGACGGTCGCCCGTCCGCCAAACCCTTGGAAATCTCAGCGGCTTCTTAGTGCTGGAAGATCGCTGCCTTGTTCCCCGCGCCGACCTGCACGATCGAGGCGTTCAGGCCGCTGCCGATCTGCGAGATGTAGGCGCTGTTGCGCGACGACAATCCGGTACCGGCGCCGTCCTGCAGGATGACCGCCTTGTTGTTGTTGCCGACTTCCACAATCTGCGCATCGTTCCAACTGCCCTTCTGACCGACGTACGCGTTGTTGCCGTTGCCCTTCTGGTAGATGTCGGCCTGGTTGTTGGTGCCAGTCTGCTCGATGGTCCCGGCATTCGCGCTACCGTACTGCTTGATCGCCGCGACGACGCGGTTGCCGCTCTGCTGGAGCACGCTGCCGGTATTGTTAGTGCCGAACTGCCAGACGTTCGCCCAGCCGTGGTCCGTCTTGTCCTGGGTGACCGTCCCGTCGTTGCCGGCACCTTCCTGATAAACCACGCCCTCCAGATACGTGCTCGCGGTCTGCTTGACCGAGCCGGTGTTGTGGTGGCCGAACTGGGTCACCGTGCCGAGCAAGTGCGTCGAATTCTCCTGCTTGATGCTGCCGTTGTTGTCATGGCCGTCCTGGCCCACGCTGGCGTAGGAATCGCTCACCTGGGTCTGCTGCACGGAAGCCTGGTTGTCGTAACCCCACTGATACACCCGCGCGTCCGTACGGTGCACATCGTCCTGCTTAATGCTGCCGGTGTTGCCGGCGAGGCCCTGAATGATCTTGGCGGAGGCATCGGAGCTGTTGGACTGCTCGCTCGTTGCCTTGTTGTTGCTGCCGTCTTGAGAAACGTTCGTCTTGCTGTTCGTGACGCTCTTCTGCGTTGCGGATGCCGCATTGTCGGTGCCGTCCTGCGTCACGTCGACCGTCGCGCCGGTGCTGTTCTTTTGCAGAACGCCGACCGATGCCGGATTGGACGTATTGCCGACCTTGTTGTACTTGCCCGTCTGCTTGACATTAGCCGTCGCGCTGGCGTTGTCGTACTGCTGGACGTAGGCGTCGTTGCCGGTACCGATCTGCGTGACGTTGGCGACGCTGCCGGCGGCAGCCATGCCGCTTGCGAACGCAGTGGTGATGGCCAGGGCGATGGCCGAGCGTTTCAGTTTCATCGTTGTCGACTCCTCTTCGTAGTGTGGTCGGGGCAAGGGTGAGCGCAGCTATCCAGTGCCCCCGCTGCTGGATAAATGCGAAGCGAAGGCGTGCGCGCTCCCCGCGCTTGCCCGCGAGGGAAAGCGCCGTCAAGACAAACAGGGAGCGGCAGCGGCCGCGTCGTGAATCAGGTGTCGGCGTGGGTGTCCGGCGATGGCGTGCCGTTGCCTGACGCCGGAGCGCCTGGTGCAACAGGATCGGCACGGCCCGCGCGTCCCGAGGCACCGGTCGACGACAATTTTTTCTCCAGCGCCGGTACCGAATCGTTGCTTTCCTTGAGATAGGCCTGGATCACCGGCGAATTCCAGTCGCTCTCATTCTTGAGCGCCCAGATGCGGTCCTTCAGTCCTTGCACGGTGAGGTGCACCACGGCAGCCTCGATCGCTTCCTTCACGCAGAGCTGCGCGGGCTCGTTGCGCGTGAAACCGGCTTCGAGCTCGACCAGGTCCTTGAAATTGACGAAGCGGAAGACGCCAGTGTGCACCTCGTAGGAGTACACGGTCTTGGTGGTGGAGACGCTATTGAGGATCTGGCCATTGCGGATGTCGATGCTGCGCAGGTTGACCGTTACCTGGTCCACGCGGTACTGCGTGTTGGCGCCGACGCCGAGATAGCGCGCGCCCGCACCGCCGGTGCGCACATTGCTCTCGTAGGCCACGATGCCGCCCTCGACCAGCACGGTCGCCGGCAGCAGCGGCGGCAGATTGACATTGGCGCCCTTGTCCTGCGGCGTTTCCAATGCCCGCACGATCTTGCGTTCGGTGAGCAGGTTCTGCAGGTTCTCGCGTTCCACCGGCGTGAACCAGCCCGAGTCTTTCAAGGCTTTGACCAGGAACGACGCCGCCCCCTGCGTGACGGACGTGGAGAACGAGCTGTCCGGGGCAGGCTTGTATTGGCCGGTCTGGTCGCGGAAAGCGTAGACCGCCACGACGACCCTGCCGCGCGGTTCAGGCAGGTTCACGAGATCGCGGGTGATGCGCGTCGCTGGCGTGAGCTGCGCGTTGGCGGAGGCGTCTTCCGGTTGCTTCATCGCGGCGCAGGCGGAGAGCAGCAGGACGGCCGCGACCGCTGCCAGGCGGGGCAAGGCGCGCGGCATCATTGGGACACCTGGAAGGTAGTGGACGCGCCGGTGACGCGGTCCGTGGTCGTGATCTGCAGCATCCCGCCGCCGATGTCCGCGATGGTGATGCGGAAGTCGCCGGTCTGGACCGTGCCCGGGATGAGCTTGCCGTTGGACATGATGCCCGACGTCGCCGCTGCCGCCAGCTGGCTGAGCACCGAGCGTTGCAGGTTATCGTTGAATTGCTGCAGCGGCGTCTTGTCGAGGCTGCTGACGGGCGCATCGGGATCCTTGTGGCGGTTGGTGGCCTGGGCCGATCCGAGCAGCACCGCGCCGTTGAGCGGACTGCCGCCGAAGTTCGGGTTGACCGGCGTGTAGACCAGTTCAGTGGCCATCGCCGACGAAGCGGCACCCAACGCCGCGAGTAGGAGTGCGAGCCGCATGTGAACGCGGCCGGTCTTGCAGACTTGCATACGTTTTCTCCCTGAGCTGCTCTTGTAATCAGATTTCGTCGGGCGCGAGGTCCTCGTCCCGGAACAGCATGCGCTGGACTTCCGCATCGACGACGTTCTGGTACGCGGCATCGACCGCTTCGGCGGCAACGGCGCGCACATTGGCCCGCGCGGCGGGCAACACCATCTGGAATACGCGCCGGTGCGCATACTCCACCCACACTTGGCTGCCCCACCGCGCAGACGGACGCTCCACGACGGCAATGGCGTAGCGGTTGCCGGCATCCTTCTCCCGCCACATGGCGACGAATTCTTGATAGAAGTCGTGCCCCGCCACAGTGACCGTTTGATCCACGATCACGCCGGCAAAGGTCTCCTGCAATACTCTGGAACTCAGGGCATCTGCAGCCGGTTCGCCTTCCGCTCCCAACGTGACGACAGGAAAGGCGGACGCCCAGACGGCAATCAAGACCACAGCGGCACTACCCGCAATCCGGCTGTTCACGTCTCCCCTCCTTCCAGCCCTGTTCTGGCGCAACGCGCTTGTGTAATTTTTGCAACTTCGAATGCTTCGCATTGTGGTCGAGCGTTCGCGAAGGCAACTTGACTGTGCTCAATCGTTTCGCGGCTTTCCGTAGGGCATAACTGATCGGCGAAACGGTTGCCATGCAACGCCCGCGCGATGCCATTCCGCCACGCATACGCACTGCGGAATTGGCGAATCTGATCGGATGATTCGGCATGCGAACCGTGCCGCACTTGTCAGCGATAGGGGACTGTCGAATTTGCTGAACACGCGCTACGCGCCGCGCGTAGTCGGAACACCGAACATCCGCGGAGCGGCTTCATACGGATGAGATAGGGAAAGGAATTCGCCCGGCGCTGCCCATATGGAGGGCGCCGTCAGGAAGGATTCACCGAGCGGAAGGCTTATGCCGACACACTGTCAGGCCGGCGAAGGAAGTTGAAGCCATCGGCCCGCATGCACCGGACAAGTTTCACAGTCCGCAGTGCAGCGGTAAAACGCTAACGCGCTAGTTCGAACAATCGAATCGGTACACGCCAAGTTCGCGCCCGGATTGCGAAAACGATACCTTGACTTCGCACGCCGAACCCGGCGGCATGCCGAGGGCGACATGCGCCAACGCCACGGCCCGTCCTGCCGCTGCGTGTACCCGTCCGCGCTGGTTCATGCGCGACTGGCTGCCGCCGCTGCGCTGCAGGACTTCCATGCTGAAATGCATAGCCATGTCGCGCGCGCAGCGAACGTACGGTACGAGACGAGCAAGGCCGTCTCCCGAATCGGCATCCAGCCACACTTGCATATTGTCCTGTTGCGTCATGATTGTGTCCTGGCGGAATTCGCGGCGCTGATGCGCCAGCGGCTCACAAGAAAAAGGGTGGGCCGATTGTGCCCACCCTCGTGTCAAGCGATCTGAATCCAAATCAATGGATCAATGCTGCCAGATGCTTGCGTGGTTGGAATTGCCTGCCTGCGTGATTGACGCTGCAAAACCATTCCCGGACTGCAGGATGGCTGCCGTGTTGCGCGTCGCGAAGCTGTTGCCGTCGCCCGACTGCGCAATCGACGCCACGCTGCCGCTGCCAGCCTGGACGATATTCGCGTAGTTCCAGTCGCCGGTCTGCGCGATCTTCGCGTTCAGCGCAACGCCACCCTGGTTCACGCTGCCGTCGTTGTTCGCGCCGCCCTGGGAAATGCTCGCCACGGAATTGGCGGATTTCGTCTGGACGATGTTGGCCGCGTTCAGCGTACCTTCCTGTGCCACGGTAGCGAGGTCGGTGTTACCGGATGCCTGATACACGCTTGCGGTCTGGAACGAACCGTTCTGCACGACGCTTGCGGCATCCTTGTAGCCGTTCAGCTGATTCACCGTGACGGTGTTCGAATCACCGGTCTGGTTGACCGTGGCGTTGTACAGGCCCTGCACGACGCCGCCACCCGGGGTGACCGTGCCGCCGCTCTGGTTGATGGTGGCGACCTGGTTGTTGCCGTTCTGCTCGACCGAAGCCGTGCTGTAGTCGGCGAGGCCGCCCTGGGTCACGTTGGCGGTGTTCTGCGAACCGCCCTGCTTGACGGACGCGTTGCTGAACCAGGTGTCCTGCTGCAGCACATTGGCGTGGTTGCCGTTGCCCGATTGCGCGACGTTGGCACTGCCTTCCTTGGCGCCAGCGGTCTGCGTCACTTTCGCTTCGTTTTCGCTACCGGTCTGCCAGACGGTCGCGGTCTCATGGTGCGTCCCGAATTGATTGACGATGGCCACATCCTTGTAGCCGTTGGTCTGGGTGATGCTGACCGTGCTGTCGTTGCCGCCGGACTGGTTCACGGTAGCGCTGTACAGACCCTGGACCGCGCCGCCGCCAGGGAACACGGTGCCGCCGTTCTGGTTCACGGTAGCGGTGTAGCCGTTGCCGGATTGATTGACGATTGCGGTGCTGTAGTCGGCGAGGTCACCCTGCACCACGTTCGCCTGGTTGGCGCCACCGACCTGGTTGACGCTCGCATTGCTGAACCAGGTATTGGTCTGCGTGACGGCGGCCGCATTTGCATTGCCGGCCTGGACGACCGTTGCACTGCCTTCACGCGCACCGTTCTTCTGCGTGATGGTGGCCGCTTCCGCATTGCCGCTCTGGGAAATGGTGGCGAGCTGGTTGATCACGTTTTCCTGCACGATGATCGCGGTGTTGCCGGCGGCAGTGCCGTCGGTCTGCGCGATTTTCGCTTTGGCGCCGTTGGAGTCGACCGTGTTGACGGTCGCATTCTGATTGGCGCCGGACTGGTTGACGTCGGCGGCATTGCCGTTACCCGATTGATTGACGCTTGCCGTCTGCTTGTCGCCGGTCTGGTTTGCCGACGCTTGGTTGCCGGTGCCGGACTGGCTCACCGAGGCCTTGCTGTTGCTCGCGCTGTCCTGGATCACGGAGGAGGCGTTGTTGACACCGCTCTGGTTCACCAGCGCGCTGACCGCGCTGCTGTTCTTCTGCAGAATGCCGATAGTCGCGGCGGGGTCGGACGGCGTCGCACCCGGGATGCCGGCCGTGTTGCCCGTGCCGTTCTGCACGATAGCAGCGTTGGCAGCGGTCGAAGCGTCCTGCTCGATGTTCGCATTGTTGCCGACGCCGGTGGAAGTGATCGTCGCGTCGGCAAACGCGTTCGAGGAAGCCATGAAGGCCAGGCTGATGGCCGCGGCCAGTGCGGTAAGTTTTGTTTTCAAGTGCATTCTCCTGAGTGAAAAGGGCGGTCTTACTGAGGACGATCCAGTGCCCTTCAATACTGGATCACCTTTGCTGTTGTGCCGTTGCCGTGCTGTTGCACCCAAAGGTTGGGGCTGCCGGGGTTCTGAACGACGTTGATCTGGTTCGCGTGACCGGCCTGCTCGATCGAGGCTTGATGGCCGGTGCCGTCCTGCACGACGCGTGCCGCATTGGCGCGCCCCGACTGGACGAGTTCAACGACGTTGCCGCTGCCCAGCTGGACGATCTCCGCGGTGTTGCCGTTGCCGTGCTGCGCGCCCTCGAACTCGTTCGCCGTGCCGGTCTGTCGCAACTGCAGACTGTGCTGCATGCCGTACTGCTGCACCTCGGCCGTGTTGGACGCGCCGTTCTGCGAGATCGCGGCCGTCATGCCGGATGCGGGCGAAAAATCGGAAGGACCGAAGTCCTTGCCTGTGGCGAGATCGCCGGCGTAGCTGATGTTCAGCAGGGCCGGCAGGACGAACGCAGCGGTTGCCCGCAACGGTTTGAAGAGACATTGCATGGAGGACGTCAGGGAGTGAGTTTCGTGAGAGGCGCCGCAGCATCGGCCGCCGTCGGCACGCCGAGCTGATCGAGGTACTCGGCGTTGTCGCGGAGATAGCGCTGCAGGACAGGCGAATTCCAGTCGGTGTCGCGCTTGAGCGACCAGGTCTTGTCCTTGAGTCCTTGAACGATCAAGTGGGCAACGCCCGCCTCGATTGCTTCCTTTACGCAGAGCTGCGCAGGCTCGTTGCGCGTGAACCCGGCTTCCAGTTCGAGCAGATCCTTGAAATTGACGAAGCGGAAGACGCCGGTGTGCACCTCGTAGGAGTACACGGTCTTGGTGGTGGAGACGCTGTTGAGGATCTGGCCACTGCGGACATCGACCGTGCGCAAGTTGATGGTGACCTGGTCCATCCGGTACTGCGTGTTGGCGCCGACGCCGAGATAGCGCGCGCCTGCACCGCCGGTGCGCACATTGCTCTCGTAGGCCATGATGCCGCCCTCGACCAGCACGGTCGCCGGCAGCAGGGGCGGCAGATTGACATTGGCACCCTTGTCCTGCGGCGTTTCCAATGCCCGCACGATCTTGCGTTCGGTGAGCAGGTTCTGCAGGTTCTCGCGCTCTACCGGGAGGAACCAGCCGGAATCCTTCAATGCCTTGACGAGGAACGACGCGGCACCTTGGGTGACCGAGGTGGAGAAGGAGCTGTCGGGAGCCGGCTTGTATTGCCCGGACTGATCGCGGAAGGCATAGACGGCGATCGCCACCTTTCCGCGCGGCTCGGGCATGTTGAGCAGGTCGCCCGTGATGCGGGACGCCGGCGTCAGCTGCGCATTGTCGATAGGCTCCTGCGGCGCCCGCATGGACGTGCACGCCGACAGGCAGAGTGTCAGGAGAATGGCCGCAATCGCGATGGGTCGACCAAGTAGGGCAGGAGTCATTGTTGCCCTACCTGGAACGAGGTCGAGGCGCCCGTCGCCTTGTCGGTCGTCGTGACTTGCAGCAGGCCGCCGCCGAGGTCAGAAATCTGGATCGTGAAGTTGCCGGTATTGACGACACCAGGCACGAGCTGGCCGTTCGACCCCATGATGCCCGAGGTCGCTGCGGTGGCGAGGCGGCTCAGCACCGAGCGTTCGAGGATATCGTTGAACTGCTGGAGCGAACTCTGCTGGGTGGATTTGGCAGCCGCCGCGGCTTCCGGGTCCTTGGTCTTGTTTTGCGCCTGCGCGGCGTTGAGGAACACGCCGCCGTTGAGGGGATTGCCGCCGAAGCTTGGATTGGCCGGGACATAGACCAGCTCGCTGGCGGACGCGTGCGCGCACAAGGCGGACGTCGCGATGAGGAACGCATGACGAAGCGAGCGCACCGGGCGCATGTGTCGGTTTGCCGTGCTCATAGTTCGTCGTGCCCCAGGTCCGGATCACGGAACAGAAGGCGTTCCACGTCTGCTTCAGCCGCCTGTCGCGCCACCCAGCCGGCCGTGTCCTCGGCGAGCGTACGGCGCGCCTCGCGCGATGCCGGCACCGCAGCCTGGAAGACACGTCGCTGCGCGGATTCGATCCAGAGTTGGCTGCCAAATCGGGCGGACGCACGCTCCACGATCCGCAGGGAATGGCGTTCGCTGCCATCGGACTCCCGCCAGGCAGCGATGAAAGCCTGGAAAAATTCATGGCCGGCGACCGTCACGGTCTCGTCGACCACTGTCCCGGCGAGCGGATCATCGGCAATCCGGCGCTCGGCTCGCGCCGGCCCGGCGAGGGATAAGGCAAGGGCTGCGCCTGGCACGAGGCGCAGGAAAACGACAGCAAACGATTCGAAAGAGGAAGAGGCAGCCATGTTGATTAATTGCAAGAAAAGCAATTTGGAAGGCCGCCATGGTGGTTTACAGTTTGATAATTATCAACACGTTAATTTTTGTTTCGAGATGGAACTGGAGAAGGAGTCGCAAATTTCGGTTATTGAGCGAGTGCTATAATCCGCGCCTTCTCCCATGAAAAAACCGCCCGCAGCACCGCCTTGTCGCGGTCGCAGCTGTGCCTTCATTCAACCAACATTGCGCCCTTCCCGGGCCCGACGGGGTAACTCGATGCGGCACCGCTTCGTGACAGCCGGCAGCCTCGCAGCCGTTCTCATCCTGATGTCAGGCCTGGCGGCCGCTCGGCCGTTTCCGGCCAGCGCCAAGCGCGGCACGATGTCGCCCGCGCCCTATCCGGCCATCGTGATCGACGGCAAATCGCGCCACCTCGTCCCGGGCGCGCGCATCTGGAATTCCGAAAACCTGATCGAGATGCCGGCCGCGCTGCGCGGCAGCGATTTCAAGATCAACTACACTGAAACCGAGCAGGGCGATATCGACCGCGTCTGGATCCTGACGCCGGAGGAAGCGAAGGAGCCGATCGCGCTGCAAACGAACAGCCAGGCGAAATAGTCCTCATGCAGAAAAAAGTTTTCATCAAGACCTTCGGCTGCCAGATGAACGAGTACGACTCGGACAAGATGGCAGACGTGCTCAACGCCGCCGAAGGCGTCGTCAAGACCGACACGCCCGAAGATGCCGACGTCATCCTCCTGAACACCTGCTCGGTGCGCGAGAAGGCGCAGGAAAAGGTCTTCTCCGACCTCGGGCGCCTGCGCGAACTGAAGCAGATCAAGCCGAACCTCGTGATCGGCGTCGGTGGCTGCGTGGCGTCGCAGGAAGGCGAGGCGATCATCAAGCGCGCGCCCTACGTCGATGTGGTGTTCGGTCCGCAGACCTTGCACCGCCTGCCCGAACTGATCGAGCAGCGCCGCAGTTCCGGCCGCTCGCAAGTCGACATCAGCTTCCCGGAAATCGAGAAATTCGACCACCTGCCGCCGGCGCGCGTCGAGGGTCCGTCGGCCTTCGTGTCGATCATGGAAGGCTGCAGCAAGTACTGCAGCTACTGCGTGGTGCCCTATACCCGCGGCGAGGAAGTGTCGCGCCGCTTCGACGACGTGCTTGAAGAGGTTGCCGGCCTCGTGACGCAGGGCGTGAAGGAAATCACGCTGCTCGGCCAGAACGTGAACGCCTATCGCGGCGCGATGACGGACGGCGAAATCGCCGACTTCGCGCTGCTGATCGAGTACATCGCCGAGATTCCGGGCATCGAGCGCATCCGCTTCGTCACCAGCCATCCCAAGGAATTCACCCAGCGCCTCATCGACACCTATGCGAAGGTGCCGCAGCTGGTGAACCATCTTTATCTGCCCGCGCAGCACGGCTCCGATCGCATCCTGATGGCAATGAAGCGCGGCTATACGGCGCTCGAATACAAGTCAGTGATCCGCCGCATGCGCGAAGTGCGTCCGGACATCTCGATCGCCAGCGATTTCATCGTCGGCTTCCCGGGGGAAACGGAGGCCGATTTCAGCGCCTTGATGAAGCTCATCGACGACATCGGCTTCGACCACAGCTTCAGCTTCGTCTTCAGTCCGCGTCCCGGCACACCAGCCGCCAATCTGGAGGACGACACGCCGCAGGACGTGAAGCTCAAGCGCCTGCAGCACCTGCAGTCGGTGATCAATGCCAACACGCTGCGCATCAGCGAGGCGATGGTCGGCAGCGTGCAGCGCATCCTGGTCGAAGGTCCTTCCAAGAAAGACCCGAACGAGCTGCACGGACGCACCGAGAACAACCGCATCGTCAACTTCGACGGCGGCCCGAATTCGCAGCGCCTGCTGGGTCAGTTCATTGATGTAAACATTGTCCGGGCCTATCCCAACTCCCTGCGCGGCGAACTTGTCATCCGGGACTGACTCTGAAGCGATAAGACAACTCCATTGAAGACGAAAATTCCCGCTCAACCGCTCAACTTCATACCGGAACCGCTGGACAACACGCGCCTGGCGCATCTCTGCGGTCCGATGGACGAAAATCTCCGCCAGATTTCCGCCGCCCTCGACGTGACGGTGTTCCGGCGCGGCGAGAAATTCATCGTCAGCGGCGGCAATGCCGAACGCGCGGTCGAATTGCTCGACAACTTCTACCAGATCGCCGAGAACCCGATTTCGATCGAGGACATCCAGCTGGCGCTGGTGGAGCAGCGCGCCGTCAATCAGCCGGACGGCAAGCCGGCGAAACAGGGCGAAGCCGGCGACGAGGTGGACGAGGAGGAAACCAGTCCCGTCCTGAAGACGCGCCGCAGCGACCTGCGCGGCCGCACGCCGCACCAGAACCAGTACATCAAGGCCATCCTGGAGCATGACGTCACGTTCGGCGTCGGTCCGGCCGGTACCGGCAAGACGTATCTCGCCGTGGCCTGTGCGGTCGATGCACTGGAACGCGATGCCATCAAGCGCATCGTGCTGACGCGTCCCGCCGTCGAAGCCGGTGAGCGCCTCGGCTTCCTGCCGGGCGATCTGGCGCAAAAGGTTGATCCCTACCTGCGCCCGCTATACGACGCGCTGTACGACCTGTTCGGGTTCGACCGCGTGCAGAAACTGTTCGAGAAGCAGGTCATCGAGATCGCCCCGCTGGCCTACATGCGCGGCCGCACGTTGAACCACGCGTTCATCATCCTCGACGAGGCGCAGAACACTACGCCGGAGCAGATGAAGATGTTTCTGACGCGCATCGGCTTCGGCAGCAAGGCCGTGGTGACCGGCGACGTGACGCAGATCGACTTGCAGCGCACCCAGAAGAGCGGCCTCGTCGATGCCGTGAACATCCTGAAGAACGTGCGCGGCATTGCCTTCACGCACTTCACCAGCGCTGACGTCGTGCGGCACCCGCTGGTGGCGCGCATCGTCGACGCCTACGACGCCGCCACACCGAAGCGCCCGCTGCTCCGCCATGCCGTCCAAAAACAATAAGCTGAGCCTGTCGGTGCAGTACGCCGATCCGCGCCTGAAGGACACGATTTCCCGGGCGCAATTGCGCCGCTGGGCGCAGGCAGCGCTGTTCGCACCGGCCGAGCTGACCATCCGCTTCGTCGATGCGGAAGAAGGCCGCCGGCTCAACAAGGATTTCCGCGGCAAGGATTACGCCACTAATGTGCTGACCTTTGCCTACACTGAAGACGAGGACAGCGAAGTCACGCAGGCCGACATCATCCTGTGCGCCGACGTGCTGCAGCGGGAAGCTGCCGAACAGCACAAGTCGGTGGAGTCGCACACGGCGCATCTCGTGGTGCATGGCGTGCTGCATGCGCAGGGCTATGACCACGAGGACGACGACGAAGCGGCCGAGATGGAAGGCCTGGAGATTGAAATCCTCGCAACGCTGGGCGAAGCGAATCCTTACTCAGCATAAACCCGGCGTAAATTTGCACGGGGTTTGCGCCTTGCCCGAGAAAGGACAAGCATTTCAGGTATCCTACCCGTCACCGTAACTACCGGCTTCCCCGCCATATGCAAGATCACCCTAGTGGTGCCAAATTCATTGACACCAAGCCTCACCGGTCGCTGTTCGAACGCCTGACCGCCCTCATTTCCCCCGAGCCCGAGAACCGCTCCGAGCTCCTCGAAATCCTGCACGATGCGCACGAGCGCAATCTCATCGACGCCGATGCGCTGTCGATGATCGAAGGCGTGTTTCAGGTCTCCGACCTCTCCGCCCGCGACATCATGGTGCCGCGCTCGCAAATGGATGTCATTGACATCACCAAGCCGATCGACGAATGGCTGCCGCTCGTCCTCGAGACGGCGCACTCGCGCTTTCCCGCCGTCGACGGCGACCGCGACAAGCTGGTCGGCATCCTGCTGGCGAAGGACCTGTTGCGCTACTACGCCGAAGACGCCTTCGATGTGCGCGACATGCTGCGCCCGGCCGTCTTCATTCCCGAATCCAAACAGCTCAACGTGCTGCTGCGCGACTTTCGCGCCAACCGCAATCACATGGCCATCGTGGTCGATGAATATGGCGGCGTGGCGGGTCTGATCACCATCGAGGATGTGCTGGAGCAGATCGTCGGCGACATCGAGGACGAGTACGACTTCGACGAAGAGGAAGACAACATCCTGCCGATGAAGGAAGGCGGCAGGCGCCAGCGCTGGCGCGTGAAGGCGCTGACCGAGATCGAGCAGTTCAACGAGAAATTCGGCACCGTATTTTCCGATGAAGACGTCGATACCATCGGTGGCCTCGTCGCCAACCATGCCGGCCGCGTGCCGCGCAAGGGCGACGTGATCGACATCGGCCGCATCCGCTTCGAAGTGCTGCGCGCGGATGCCCGCCAGGTGCATGTGCTGCTCGTCGAGAAGCTGCCCGAGCCGGCCACACAAGAGCCCGCCTGATTCCGCACCCGTGGCGCCGGTGCGCTGCGGGTTCCTGCATGCCGGCGCGCACGTCGGCGCCGACAACCCACTTTCACCTTCGCCGACCGCGTGAAATATCCCTCGCTCGCTTCCCCCACTTCCCTGGTCCCGCTGCTCGTTGCGCTGATTGCCGGCGCGCTGACGCCGCTCGCGTTTGCGCCGTTCGGTGCGTGGCCCGTGCAGATCGTCACGCTGGCGATCTTGCTGTGGCTCGTGAGCAGGCAAGCGTCGGTGCGGCGCAGCGTACTGCTCGGCTGGCTGTACGGCATCGGCTGGTACACCGCCGGCGTGCATTGGCTGTACATCAGCATGCATCACTTCGGCGGCATGCCGGCGCCGATGGCTGCGCTCGCGGTTGTGCTGCTGTCGATCTGGCTCGGTCTGTTCGCCGCGCTCGCGATGGGCGGCACCACCTGGTTGCGCCTGCGCTGGCGCTTGAGTCATGCGCAGGCCTTCCTGTTGGTCGCGCCGGCGCTGTGGGGCTTGGGCGAATGGGTGCGCGGCTGGGCACTGACGGGCTTCCCCTGGCTTGCCGGCGGCTATGCGCATACCGAAGGACCGCTCGGCGGCTTCGCGCCGCTCGTGGGCGTGTACGGTATCGGGTTGCTGGCCGCGCTCGTGGCCGCCAGCGTGGCGCTGTTGCCGCAGCGGCGCTGGCCGCTCGTGCTGGGCGCCGTAGTGC
>SPQI01000084.1 GCA_004570315.1 Oxalobacteraceae bacterium OM1
CGCCGGAAGGCGCACCGACGACCTCTGGCGGCAGCGGTTCGGGCTCCGGCTCGAAGTAAGGCGGCGCAGGCCGCGCGGCACGGACTGGTATTCGCATCCCGCGCCTGCATGGCATTTCCAATTACACCCGACGGTCGCTACATGGTAGTCCGGGGGCGGCTTTGGCGCGTCGCCAACCCGGACCTGCCCGAGCATCAGCGCGAGTCTTTCGTTCGTGCCTTGATGACGGCAAGACGCGAGGTCAAGGCCGCATTGGCCGAGAACGACAAGGGCCGTCTTGCCGCAGCGCGGCAATCGGTCAATGCGGCGAAGATCGCACTCGGCGAGCGTGGGCCCGTATGGTGGAACGACGGCGCACCGGACTACAATCGGCACCTGATTAAGAACACGCCTTATCTCGAGTGGTATGAGCAGCTTGCCAAGCCGCAGGCGTAACGCGTCCTTCCAGCCGGGGCCGCTTCGCACCGCGGCTGAAGCCGGACGTTGAAGTCTCATGCCGAGCGCCCATTCCGCCGGACTTGAAGAACGGTTGATCGCCATCGTGCAGGTGTCGGACTGGTTCATGTCGCCACTGCGGGCTGCGCGCCAGCTTGGGTTGGCGTCCCGGTGCATTAGTGCCGGAACCGTCCGCAATCTGGTGCGCGCTGTCAGGCTGGGATTCCATTGCCGTTTGCATAGCGTTCCAGCATGCCTGAACCGATCCTGCTCGTTGAGGACGCACCAAACGATGTCGAACTCGCGCTATACGCGTTAAGGAAATGCAGCGCCGCTGCGATCGCAATCGCACGGACATTCGTCCACCTGCTGCCCAGAGCGGTCCTAGCGCAAGGGCTAGGCTTCCAGGTGCTTAGCGACTCGAAGCCAACTCCAGCGGGATGGACAGACCTGATGGCGAAATGGCCAACGGCTATGCGACACGAGCGGACGCCGCGTCCGCCAGCGCCTGGAGCATCGTCGCGGCCGAATAGGGCTTGGGCAGCAATCGCACACCCGGAACATCGACGGCCTCGCCTGCATACCCGGTCGCCAGCACGACACCGATTCCCGGAGCATGCGCATGCAACCAGCGCGCCAGCGCAATGCCATTGGTTGCACCAGGCATGACGATGTCGGAAAACACGATGTCGGGGCTGGCCCCATGCTGCAACTGCACGAGTGCCTCGTCGCCGTTCTCGGCCGTCATCACGGTACAGCCGGCCTCCACGAGAACCGGTATCACGCTGGCCCGAACCAGTCCGTCGTCTTCCACGAACAGCACCTTCGCTGCAATCCCGGCATGCACTGCAGGAACGGCTTTCGCGGCAGGCGCGACAAAAACGCTTTGCTGGGCGCGCGGCAGATAAATTGCCACAGAGGTTCCGACACCGACCACACTGTCAAGAATCACTGTCCCGCCCGACTGCGTGGCAAATCCATAGACCTGCGCCAGGCCGAGTCCCGTTCCCCGGTCCACGGGCTTGGTGGTGAAAAACGGCTCGAGCGCCCGGTGCAGCACTTCGGGCGGCATGCCGATGCCGGTGTCGGCGACGCTGATGCGGACGTAATCGCCGTTCGCCACCGGCGTGGCCGACGCCTGGACGGTTTCGTTCACAGCATGCAGTGCTACCGTACCGCCGTTCGGCATTGCATCGCGTGCGTTCATTACCAGGTTGAGCAGCGCCATCTCAAATTGCACCGGATCAATCGTGACCGGCCATAGCTGGTCAGCGAGCACCGATTCCACCCGCACCGTTGCGGACACCGCGTTCCTGAGCAACGGCAGGACGGCTTCGATCGCCTCTGCAGTGGGCTTCGTCTCCAGATTGATCTGGTGCACACGGCCGAAAGCGCGCAACTGGGCGATCAGATTCGTGGCGCCGGCAATGGCGCGTTCGCATACGGCGATGCGTTCGCTCAGGCGCTCGGGGTCGCGTTCGGCGCGTATCAGCTGCATCGACATGGTCAGCGTCTGCAGCACGTTGTTGAAGTCGTGCGCAATGCCGCCTGTCAGGCGGCCCAACGCCTCCAGTTTCTGCGCCTGGAGCAACGCCCGCTGTGCGTATTCGGCTTTGTGAACGGCCTCGGCGACACGGCGTTCGAGCTCGGACTTGCTGTCGCGTTGCTGGCGGCTGGCGTCGACCAGCGCCGCGTTCAGTGCATCCAGCTCCACCACGGCGATGGCATGACGCATCACGGGCTCACCCCGTCCGAGGCGGACGGCATCGTCCTGCAAGGCATGAATCGGCGCCGATGTTTGGTGCGCATAGTGCCGGGCAGCCAGGAAAGCAGCCGCCAGCATGATGAGGACCAGGCCGCCCAGCAATACGGCGGCGTTGACTGCAGGAGCGCGCAGTTCGGCGGCCGGCACACTGATCACGACAGTCCATTGCGACATCGGTGCCCGGTGAAAATAGGCCATGACCGGCCGCCCGTCGAGCGACAGGCCGTCGTTGGTGCCGTGCGGCGCGCCGCTGCGCAATTTGTCGGCAATGCTGCCGGTCGCGGCCTTGCCGATATAGCGTTCGGCGGCCTCCGTGCGCGCGACGATCACGGCATGGCGGTCGACGACGGAACCGATCCAGTTCGAAGGGAAGCCGTGCGCCTTGAGGACCTGTGTCATCGCGTTCGCCGGGAAACCGGTTGCCAGGTAAAACCGCACGACGCCATCGATGACGACCGGAACCTGGACGGCGATGTCGTAGCGGTCGATCGTGCGTGCCCGGAACAGGTTGGAGACGATCGTCGCGCGTTCGCCGGACTCCCTGCGCAGATTCAGCAGGTCGGCATTCAGCTTGGGCAGCGCAGCATCCAGAGGTGCCCGGGTGTTGAGCACTTGCCGGCCCGCCAGGTCGCTCAAGACGATGACCGACTCGGCGTCGCGGGCGGCGTCTTTCGCAAAGCGTTGGAAGGTCGTCAGGTCGGTCGATCGCAAGGCCGGCGAGGCAGCCAATACATTGAGCATCGTCGCAATGCGTTCAAGTTCCTTGTCGACGAGGAGACCCGTCGCGCGTGCCGCTTCCTGCAATCCCTTTTCCTGCGCCTGTTTTTGTTCCGTATAGACGAGCCAGACCGCAATGGCGCCGGCTGCGAAGGCCGGCACCAGAACGGAATAGACGAGAATAAGTAGCCGGGTCTGGATGCGCATGGGAGGAGAGCAGAGTCCGGCAAGTATAGCCTTGCGGCCGACTACGGCCTAATGTGCCCGGACGAGCGGCTCGGCAGGTGCAGAGTGAGTCGTAGCGTGTCACCCCGACCGATCCCGGATCGATCACCAGCGGTCCGCCTGGGTTCGAAGCGGGCCGTCAAATTGGCGCGACCCACTGCCGCGATGCGGCCACCAGCAGCCATGGCCGTGGAACACGGTCGTCGGATTGCATGCGGCGAAAACAGCGCTTACCCGGGAGCATGCATGCTATATTGCACAGCAGCAATAGAAATGTGGTCTTTTCCTCGGCATGCTTGTCGGCACCTATAATTCTTCGATCGTTTTCGCGTCGGTGCTCATTGCCGCACTCGCTTCCTACACCACGCTGCAGTTAGCTAGCCGGATTGCCACCCTTCAGCGAGGTTCGGTACGGCGCCGGTGGCTTGCCGGCGGCGCGTGTGCGATGGGCTTGGGTATTTGGTCGATGCACTTCGTCGGCATGCTCGCGTTCTCGCTGCCGATCCCGCTTGGCTACGACCCTGCACTCACACTGCTCTCTCTGGCCATCGCGGTCACCGTCGCCTACTTTGCGCTCGATCTTGTCACTCAGGCGGACCTCTCCCACCGGCGATTAGGCATCAGCGGCATCCTGCTGGGACTGGGCATCGCATCCATGCATTACACGGGCATGTTCGCCATGCGCATGGCGCCCGGCATCGAGTATGACCTCGGTTTTGTCGTGTTATCCATTGCAATTGCAATCGCCGCGGCCACTGCTGCGCTGTGGATTGCTTTCACCTTGCGACACGACGCGCTCCAGTACGTTCGACTGCGCCGCATCGGCGCGGCACTAGTCATGGGCATCGCCATCGCCGGCATGCACTACACCGGGATGTATGCGGCCAACTTCCCGGCCGGTTCGATTTGCGGCGCCGCTTCGGACCTGTCCCTGAACTGGCTGGCGGTAACGATCCTCGTCATCACCTTGAACGTGCTGACGGTGGCACTGGTCCTGTCCGTGCTCGATTCCCGCATGGAGCGCAGCGCTACCCGTTTTACCCGTTCGTTACAGTACCAGGCGACGCATGATGCACTGACCGGCTTGCCAAATCGCTATTTGTTATCTGACCGTGTCCACCACGCGATCGAGCGCAGCGCTCGTGCGAAGACACAATTCGCCCTGTATTTCATTGATCTCGACGCATTCAAGGCAATCAATGACTCATTGGGCCATTCCGTTGGCGATCAGCTGCTCAAGGCGATCGCTGATCGCTTGCGCCAAGCGATGCGTAAGGAAGACACCGTTGCGCGCATTGGCGGCGATGAGTTCGTGGTCTTGGCCGAAGAGCTGGCAGGATTCGGCGCCGCGGTGAACGTTGCCGAAAAAGTGCTTGCCGCATTCAAGACTGACATCGAACTCCCCAGCAGCCGCATCAGAACCTCTCCATCCATTGGAATCAGCTTGTATCCGGACGACGGCACCACCATCGACACGCTCCTGTCGCACGCGGATGCAGCGATGTATGAAGCGAAAGCCAGCGGCCGCAACGCCTACCGCTTCTTCGAAGAGGCAATGAACATTGCGAATAAGCGTGCCATCGAAATTCAGCAGGGCCTGCATCACGCCATTGAATCCGCGCAGCTTTTCCTTCAGTACCAACCGAAATGGGACTGCCGCCACCGCACCCTGCTCGGGGCGGAAGCGCTGCTGCGTTGGCACCATCCCGAGCTGGGCCTGGTATCTCCGGCTGAATTCATTCCGGCGGCCGAACAGTCCGGACAAATTATCGCCATCGATCTTTGGGTGATCGAACAGGTTTGCCGGCAGCTCATCGCTTGGCGCGACGCCGGCCTGGCGCCCATTCGCATCGCCGTAAATCTTTCGCGCATCAATTTCCGCTCCCCGGCCCTGGTGGACGAGATCACGCGGATCACCGACCGCTATGCGATTGATCGGTCAATGCTGATGTTCGAAATAACGGAGTCGGTCGCCATGCAAAACGCGGAGGCGACTAAAGAAACCATCGAGCGCATGCAGCAGGCTGGGTTTGACCTGGCCATCGACGACTTTGGTACCGGGTATTCCAGCCTCTCCTACCTGCAGCAGTTTTCCGTGCGCCAATTGAAGGTCGACCGCATGTTTGTCAGCAGCCTGTGTGCTGACGACAGCAAGGCCGCCTCGGTCGTCGCCGCGATCATCAACCTGGCGCATGCGCTTGACATGGAAGTGGTCGCGGAAGGCGTCGAGACGGAAGCGCAACTGACGATCCTGAGAACATTGTCGTGCGACGCAATGCAGGGCTACTTGCTTGCCAAACCGCTGCCGAGCGCGGACTTTGCCAATTTGCTCCAGCGCGCCGGGCGTGATAATTCTCCTGCTGTCACTGCGGACTAGCGTCCGCTTTGCAGAAAGGCGTCCACCATTACGGGTTGGCGCTTGTCGTTTGTCCGGTGCGGCCAAACGGCAAGCGCCGGCCAAGAGCTGCGGTTCAGAGGTCTTGCCTCAACGCAGATAGTCATGCGCAAATCCTTGCGGACATGCCATTAACGTCAGCGGACAGGCTCAGGGTAGGAATATGCAGGACCGGGAAGCGGATCTTTCCAGCCCTTCACTCATGGCTTGCGTTCCCGTGATTCGATATCCGTCAGCGATTCGCGTCCACGTGCCGTCAGTTCGAAACCGTCACCCGCCGTGCGTGGCGCGATCAACCCCTTCCTGCTGAGGAAGGCGGCAACATCGCCGTCCAGCGCTGCGGGCGCAGCGGCAGCCACGGCACTGGCCGCCATCGTGCGCAAACCGTCGATGCAGCGCTTGACGAACAATGTCTGCTGTCCCTTCTCGGTCAGCATGAATGCGCCATCCTTCCCGCGCGCGACGTATTTCAGGCCGATCAGTGCCTTCGCATTTCGCGCAACGCAAGCGCTCGGCCGTTCGCCCTTGCGCGCCTTCCTGATCTGCGCCAGCGCTTCGTATTCGTCCTTCGTCAAACTGTCGTCCATGGCGTGTTCTGTTGCGTGCTTTTCTGTTGCGTACTTGTGTTTGCGATTACTTCTTGCGCGTGCTGGCGTGGGCTTGTTTCGGCTTCCGTGGTTGCTGAGATGGCTTTGGCTGCTTCAGCGCCGCTGCCGTCCGCGTCTGCTGGATTTGCTGGTACATCGCCTTCGCGTCCTGTACCGCGCGCTCCTGCGTACGCATCGCCGGAATGTCGTCGTGCAAGGTAAAGAAATCCGCTGCCTGTGCGCGCATCACCTGCTTGATCGCCGCTTCCTCGCTCACGTCGTACATCTCGGTAATGAGCGTGGTCACTTCATCGAGGTAGGCCTCGTAGGTCATTGTCATGGAAGCCTACCCGAGCGACTTCAAGGAAATGCCCTGTTCCGGGCTGCCTTCAAGGTAATCATGTCCCGCGTTCGTCAGCCGCCAGAAGGCGTTCTCCGCTTCAGCGACCCAGCCCTTGTCCTGCAGCAGGTGCAGGTGGTGGCGGATGACTGCCTGGTCCGTGTTCAGGCGCTGGGCAATGCCGGTGGCGTTGAGTAGCGGCTCTGGCGCTTCCAGAAACTTTCCGAGAATGGCTTCCATGAGCATGAGGTCTCGTTTCATGGTGTTGGGAAGGTCAAAAACGAGCATCTTAGCGGAATTGTCGGCATGCGCGGTTGCCGGCCGAGATGCCTGTTCCCCTCAGGGCGCTATCACTGTACGCCCCGACTGTCGCTGCAGTTGTGCCACACAGAACATACGCTTGCCGTAACAAGCATTCTTCGCAAGAAGGCCCCTCGGCTTGGATGGACAGGGATATGGGACACCGGCAACGACACACCTTGTTAGATTGCCGTTTTGCGATACCAGCGCCGCAGGCGGCGTCTCATAAGCTGTTCAAGGCGACGCCGCCTGGCAGCACTTATCTCAGGTGGCTCTACGTGACTTCCGTACTTCTTGAGCCGATCTCCAGGAACATTGCGCCCGAATTGTTGCAATTCGAACTGAAGGCGTTCGACGAGTTGGGTCTTCTACGTATCGAAGCCGACGCCAGGGCTGAGAACGCAGCCTCCCTGCGTGTTATGCAGAAGAACGGGTTTGTTCAGTATGGGCATTCCAAGCGAAGCTTCGAGATGGGCGGTATCTGGTATGACCGTTTGCACTTTGAGAGACACAAAGGCGCATGACCATTTGCGGCATCAATCAAGCACTCCGGCTTGAGTGACATTGTTGCCGTAACTGCCCGCGCCAATCGGCAAGGCTTGCACGATACCAAACGCGACCTCGATCACGAAGTGTGAGCGAACAGGCGGCATGCATCCGTGACCCATTCCAAACGGCGGGGTCATGCAGCAAGAACGTCGCTTATACCCAGTACCGGCGTGCTTCATCCGCCCCGGTGAAATCGGGGTCCACGTAGATGAAGACGCGCGTAATCAGGTCGCCGTCGAATTCGAATACGTTGCAGAAGCGGCCTTCCGAGCGGCCTTCGACCGGCCACGACGTGCCGTCCCGCATCACGCCGGATTCCGTGCCCTCCACGACAACGGTATTGCCGACGACCAGATAGTTGTATGACTCCACGGCATGGGTAAGGCTTTGCAAGTTGCCCAGCAAACCTTGGACGAAATTCAGCACGGCGGCTTTGCCGGTTCGTGTGCCGAACTTCGGGAAATACACCTGCACCTGATCGGAGAACATCTCCAGGACGCTGGGGTCGCCCGCATCCCCCTTTACAAAATACTGTTTGGTCAAAGCGATCAGCCGTTGTTGCGCTTCCGAATCGGACATGTTGCTCTCCATGTGCAGTCGTGTTCCCTTGGCGCCTTCACGTCCGGCTTCGACCGATCAGGCACTGGTTCAATGTTCGCGCCATACCCCGGCGGATTCAACTTGATGGGTATGCCGGCACTGTCGCTTCAGTGTAGTCGGTACAGGACTATGCCTTTCCAGAGCATGTAAATCGCAAGCGCATAGAGAATGAAGGCAAACACCCGCCGCAACCGCTGTACGGGCCAGCGATGGGCAGTACGCGCGCCCAGCGGCGCCATCAGCACGCTTGCGCTGGCGACGATGGCCAACGCCGGCAGATAAATGAATCCCATGCTGTAGGCCGGCAGGCCCGCTTCACCGTGGCCGAACCAGATATTGGACAACGTACCGGCCAATGCGACCGGGAAGCCCAGGGCCGCGCTGGTGGCAACCGCCTGATGAATGCGCACGCTGAACGAGGTCATGATGGGGATGGAGACGAACCCTCCGCCCGCACCCATGAAGCCGGATAACAAACCAATACCACCCCCTGCGGCAAACATTCCGGTCCTCCCCGGCAACGGGCGCACGCCCGCGGGCTTTTTGTTCATGAGCATCTGTGTCGCCGACACTGCCATGAACAGGCTGAAGAAGAGCGCCATGGCTGCGGTATTCAACTGCTTGCCAATCCAGGGACCGATCCACGATCCAACCAATATTCCGGGAGTAAAGAGGCGGACAATGTCCCAGCGCACGGCACCTTGCCGATGATGGGCGCGGACGGACGATATCGATGTGAACAGGATCGTGGCGAGACCTGTGGCAATCGCCATATGCACGATCAGAGTCGGTGGAAAATGCAGCGAAGTAAAGATCATCGTCATGAACGGGACCAGGATCATCCCGCCGCCGATGCCCAATAGCCCGGCCGCAAAACCACTGAACACGCCCATGGCCAACAGCGCGGCCAGCAAGGTCCAATTCATACTTCCTCCAGTCGGCGGTCAATGTGATATCCCTGACCGCAATCGATCCCAAGCCTTTGCACCACCGCCATTTCCGCTGCGGTTTCGATGCCTTCGGCGACGACCAAGCTGCCACTGGCATGCGCAATATCGCGGATCGCGCCGAGAAATGCCTGTTTGACTGCGTCGCGTTCGCTACCCCGCACGAATGCAATGTCGATCTTGACGAAGTTCGGCCGCAGTTCCAGCCACAGGCGCAAGGATGCATAGCCCGCGCCAAGATCATCGATCGCCAGGGAGAACCCTTGTCGACGCAGGAAGCGCGCCATGCGGCGGAGCCGGCGGAAATCGTATATCGCTTGGTCTTCGGTGAGTTCGATAACGATGCGGCGGCTATCGACGTCATGCCGATGGAGTTCGTCGATCAAGGCGCGATGCTGCGCGGCTGGTGCAAGCAGCGTCGCCGCGCTGACGTTCAGGAAGAGCTTGCCCGGCAATCGCAATGCTGAAAAGCGCGCCAAGACCGTTCGCACGCAACGGGTCTCCAGTTCGAGCTGGCGGTTGCTGGCACGAGCCGCAGCAAAGAGCTGGCCGGGCGATTCGAGCGTGGAGCCCGCTGGGCCGCGGATGAGCCCTTCATAGCCGACCACAGTTAACTCGTCTGCGGCAACGATCGGCTGGAACACAGCGTCCAGCTGATCGTGATGGAGTACGTCGTTCAAGTCTGCGGTCTTCATAAAATTCCAATGCGCGGCCGTCGTCGGGGAATCAGTAGGGCTTGTTTGGCAGGAACTTGCCGTTGAGCGTGATCACGGCGCGTTCGCCGCCATCCGGATCGGCTTCCTTTTGAACGTCGAGGCGGAAATTGATCGCACTGATGATGCCGTCGCCGAATTGCTCGTGGACCAGCGCCTTCAGCGTGGTGCCGTAGATCTGGACCATCTCGTAGAAACGGTAGATGGTCGGGTCGGTCGGCACGCCGCCCGGAATGCTGCCGCGCAGCGGCACTGCCTGCAGTTGCTTGACGTCGGCCGCGCTCAAGTCCAGGCGTTCGGCCACCAGGTGCGCCGCCTCGGCCGGCAGCGCATGCTGGCCCAGCAAGGCCGCGGTCACATACGCGACGCGCAGGCCCGTGCCCTCGGCGATCGCGCCCCAGCTCAAGTCCTTCATGGCCTTGTTGGTGATGATGCGGGCCGTCAGTTCGGTGCGGGCGTCCTGGGTAACGTTCGATTGCAACATGATGAGTTCCTTTTTAAAGATGGGAATGAGATTGGAAGCGGCGCCTTCAAGCGGCGCGCCGGGCCGGCCGTGCCGGCGACGCGACTGCATCCGGGCGCGCATCGAGCGGGACGAATTGGTGAGTCGTGCCGTCGTATGCCTCGACGGCTCCGGTTTCGATGTCATAGACCCAGCCGTGCAGGCTCAGGCTGCCTTGCTCCAGCGCAAGCGCGACGGTCGGATGGGTACGCAGATTGGCCAGCTGGGCGATCACGTTTTCATGCACCATCGACGCCACCTTGGCAGCTTCGTCGGCATGGGCTCGCGCCTGGCTGACCGCCTTGGCCGCGTCGGCATGGCGTAGCCAGCTGGACACAGCCGGCAGGTGGTCCATGCAAGTGCATTTGGCAATCGCCGTCATGGCGCCGCAATCCGAATGGCCGCAGACCACGATGTCGCGCACACCCAAGGCGGCGACCGCATATTCGACGGTGGCGGTGACGCCGCCCGGCTCCGCACTGTAGGACGGCACGATATTGCCGGCATTGCGGATCACAAACACGCCGCCCGGATCTTGCTGGGTCAGCAGCTCGGGGACGACCCGGCTGTCCGAGCAGGTGATGAACAGGGTGTTGGGTTGCTGGCTGTGGGCGAGCTGCTTGAACAGTCCGGACATGCGCGGAAAGGTCTGCTTGCGGAAGTTGAGTGCGCCTTGCACAAACGATTTCATGGTGGCTCCTGGTGGATGACTGCTGCGATGGAAGCCATCATCCGGGCTTTTGCAGACCGGGTCCAAGACGGGTTTAGAATGGCCGCAATAAGGAAATCCAATGAGTGAGCCATGCAGCTACGCCAGCTCCGCTACCTGATCGCGGTTGCCGAACATGGCAACTTCACGCGTGCGGCGGAGGCGCTGCATGTATCCCAACCTGCACTGTCGCAGCAGATCCTGCAGATCGAAGACCGGCTTGGCGTGGCGCTGCTGGACCGCAGCGGACGCAGCGTGACCGTGACGGACGCCGGCCAGGTGTATATCGCCCACGCGCGGCGTGCGCTGCAGGAGCTTGAATCAGGCCGGCGCGCGATCCACGACGTACACGACCTGTCGCGTGGGATGCTGCGGCTGGCGATGACGCCGACCTTCACGGCCTACCTCGCCGGTCCGCTCATCGCCGACTTTTACACGCGCCACCCCGGCATCTGTGTGGGGATACAAGAAATGTCGATGGATACGATCGCGGCCGCGGTTGCAGCCGACGAGGTCGATCTGGGCATTGCGTTCCAGCTGACGCACGCACCGGAAGTCGAGTGCCTGCCCATGTTCATGGAACGACTCAGTGTTGTCGTGGCCGACGACCACCCGTGGGCAACGCGCGGCACAATCGCCGTGCAAGAGGTGGAACAACTCGGGCTGGCGTTGCTCAGCGCCGATTTCGAAACGCGCTCGAATATCGACGACTACCTTCAGCGTTTTCAATTCATGCCCAAAGTGGCGATCGAGGCCAACACGATCAGCGCATTGATCGCGATCGTCAGGCACAGCAGCCTCGCCACCATCTTGCCGGACGCGATTTGTGCGCAAGTGCCAGGCTTGAGTAATCTGATACTCCAACCTGAACCACCGCCCAGAACCGCAATGCTATTGCGACGGAAGGACAGCTACCTGAGCGCCGCTGGACGTGCTTTCGTCGCATTGTTTACGGACAATGCCGTGAGATGGGAGATCCCACCGGGACCGGACATGGAATCACAGGGTTCGAATCCCGCGCAGGTTCGGAACTGAGCCGGCAAACTGACGATTCTCGTCGGCGTTGACTCATCAATCTGTTCATTCGTGACCCGGCAGAACAATGCTCAGGACGGGCCGAAATTTGCTGCAGCCAGTGCCGCGTTGAAGGGCATTGGCGACTGTCCCTTGTGGGTCGGGATACGTCCACTGGAGCTGGCGATGAACAGTCGCCCTTCGGCCAAAAGCGTTCAGTCGATGTGCAAACTACACTTTGACTTCGGGTTAGAGACACGCTGCCGCAGACGGTGAGTCTGCATGGCGAACGTCCCCGTCTCAAGCGTATTGCGCGAGACCGAGGCCGAGCGACCAATTTTCTTTCTGGACTTCGACCAGGCTTACGAACACATCTTCCGGCCGGAGGCCTGGGCTTTTCCCGAGCAGCTCCGCGATCCGGCGGAACAGCACCTTTTTCTGCTCCACCGTGCGGGTGTTGTTCGCGGTGATCTGGATAAACACGAGATCGTCACTCCGCGCAATTCCCATAAAGGACGCGCCGTAGCGGAAGTTTGCACCGTCGTGCTCCTGGATCGTCATGAACTGATTGTCTTCAGGCACGTTGAATGTTTCATGCATCGCGCGATACAGGCTATCGAAGATCGCCTGACGGTAGGCCTCCGGCTTGCCGGCACGCAGGGAGATATGAGTCAGCGGCATGGCGCTTCCTTTCTGGGTTGAGGAAGCTTAATGCTATCTATTTTGATATGCTATGCCCATGTATATCAGCTATAACGTTTTGAAATGATTGCGCGCGCGCTTGACCTCGATGCCGTCGAGGCGTTTATCCGCATCGTCGAACTTGGCAGCTTCACGCTTGCGGCTGACGCCATGCAAACGACGCAGGCCGCAGTCAGCCTGAAGCTGAAGCGGCTCGAAGAGCGGCTCGGCTGCAGGCTGGTCGAACGCACGCCGCGTTATGTCGAGCTGTCGGCGCAGGGTGCAGCCTTCCTCGAACATGCCCGCGCACTGCTGGAAGCCCAGGAGCGCGCGCTCAACGCATTTGCCGGTGCGCGGCAGCGCCTCACCATCGGCATCAGCGACCATGTTGCGGGGCCGGAGCTGCCGATGCTGATTGCCCGCATGAACGCACAGGACCCGCAGCTGCTGATCGAAATCCGGATCGGATCCTCGGGCGACCTTCTGCAAAGCTTCGATCGGCGGGAACTCGACACAGTGATCGTCCGGCTGCATGCCGGACGGAGCGACGGAGACGTTCTTGCCGAAGAGCAGTTCGGCTGGTTTGCCTCGCCCAACTGGCAGCGGCGCGCCGGCGAGCCCCTGCCGCTTGCCACGCTTGCCGAGCCATGTGGCGTGCGGGTGATGGCCGGACAGCTTCTCGATGCGGCAGGCATACCGTGGCAGGAAATCTTTGTTGGTGGCGGCGTGGCGGCGGTTGCCGCGGCCGTCATGGCCGGGCTGGGCGTGGCGGCGCTGGCGCCGCGCATGCTGCCGTTAGGCGCCGTGGACGTGGGGGTTAAGCTCGGTCTTCCGGAGTTGCCGCGCCTGCCAGTGGTGCTGCATTCAAGGGTGAAGGATGTCCGGTCGCGCGACGCACTTGCCGCAGTCTCGGCTGCGTTTAGAAGTGCAGTACGTGGCTAAACACCACGTCAACGCGTTGCCTGCATCACACCCCAGCATGCGTTCACAAGTGCATCCTCTAACTCTGCCGTGCCTAGCAAGGGCGAATCTTCAAGCGCCGCGGAGCGAACCGTGCCCGCCAGGAGACGCGTCAATACGAACGCGATTGCTGGTGACGGTGAACGCAGCGACGGATGCGCGATACGCCCGATATGCAACGCGAGCCTTTCACTGGCTTCGCGCAGCGATTGCACGAAGACGTGATGATGATCGAGCTTCCACGCGAGCCTGATCAGCGCGCGGCGTCCTGGCGCGCCGGTTCCGAACGCCTCCACATAGCGCCGGACGAACGCACGTAGCACCATGCGGGGATCGGATCCACGCGGGTCTGATTCGCCAGCGTTCGCACCGGCCAACAGCGTGTCGAGCGTGTTCATCAACTGTGCGCGTTCGCGCGCAAGCATCGCAAGGACAATCG
>SPQI01000389.1 GCA_004570315.1 Oxalobacteraceae bacterium OM1
GCACCCGCCGCACCGGTCGCAAAAGCTGCAACCGCCGTACCGGCACCGGCATCACAGCCGGCAACCCAGGCCGCAGCAGCCGGCACCAAGCCCGCTGCCGTCCAGGCGCCTGCCGCCAAGCCCGCGGCGCCGACGCAGCCTGCCGCAGCCCCGAAACCGACGACGCCATGAACCGACCGCACTACATCCTGCTGCCGGCGAATCCGCTCTTCATCACGATCAGCGTGATCGTCGCCTTCCTGCTGAACCTGCTGCCCTGGGGGCAGTGGTATGGCGTACCCGACTTCGTTGCACTCGTGCTGGTCTTCTGGAGCATCCACCAGCCGCGCAAGGTCGGCATCGGCATGGCCTTCATCATGGGCCTGTTGATGGATGTGCACGACGCTACGCTGCTTGGCCAGCACGCGCTCGCCTACACGCTGCTGTCGTATTTCGCGATCATGATCCATCGCCGCGTGCTGTGGTTCCCCATCGGCACCCAGGCGCTGCAGATGCTGCCTCTGCTGCTGATGGCGCAGGCGGTGCAGCTGGTGGTCCGCATCCTGGTCAGCGGCAAATTTCCCGGCTGGCTGTATTTCCTCGAAAGCGGCGTCGCCGCACTGCTGTGGCCCGTCGTCACCGCGATCCTGCTGGCGCCGCAGCGTCGTGCGGTCGATCGCGACGATACCCGCCCCATCTGATCGGCTGGCATGACCGAGTTCAAGAATACCGAACGCGAACTGCATTTCTTCCGCCTGCGGCTCTCTGCCGCCGGCGTGTTCGTGCTCGTCTGCTTCGGCTTGCTGCTGGCACGCTTCCTGTGGCTGCAGGTGGTCCGGCATAACGACTACGCCGCACAGGCCGAAGAGAACCGCATTTCCGTGGTGCCGGTGGTGCCCAATCGCGGCCTCATCCTCGATCGCAACGGCGTCGTCCTTGCCCGCAACTTCTCGGCTTACACGCTGGAGATCACGCCGTCGAAGATCCGCGGCGATCTCGATACCGTGATCGACGAGCTATCGACGCTGGTCGACATCCAGCCCAAGGACCGCCGCCGCTTCCGCAAGCTGCTCGAGGAATCGAAGAATTTCGAAAGCACGCCGATCCGCACCCGTCTCACCGACGACGAAGTGGCGCGCTTCACCGCGCAGCGTTACCGCTTCCCGGGCGTCGACATCCAGGCACGCCTGTTCCGTCAGTACCCGCTCGGCGAGACGGCCTCGCACGTCATCGGCTACATCGGCCGCATCAGCCAGCGCGATTCGGAAAAGATCGAGGACAGCGAGGACGCGGCCAACTACTACGGCACCGAATACATCGGCAAGGAAGGCCTGGAGAAGAGCTACGAGAAGCATCTCCACGGGACGACCGGCTACGAGGAAGTCGAAGTCTCGGCAGGCGGCCGCGCCGTGCGCACGCTGTCGCGCACGCCCGCCACGCCGGGCAATAACCTCATCCTGTCCGTCGACATCGAGCTGCAGAAGATCATCGAGGAAGCCTTCGGCGACAGGCGCGGCGCGTTGGTGGCTATCGAGCCAGCCACCGGCGACATCCTGGCCTACGTCTCCATGCCGACCTTCGACCCCAACCTGTTCGTCGACGGCATCGATGCGCAGAGCTGGGAAGAGCTGAACACCTCGCTCGACAAACCGCTGGTCAATCGTCCGCTGTCGGGCAGCTACCCGCCCGGCTCGACCTACAAGCCCTACATGGCGCTGGCGGCGCTCGAACTCGGCAAGCGCACGCCCAACCAATCGATTGCCGACCCCGGCTACTTCTGGTTCGGCAACCACAAATTCCGCGACGACAAGGAAGGCGGCCACGGCATGGTCGACATGTACCGTTCCATCGTCAACTCCTGCGACACCTACTACTACATGCTGGCCAACGATCTCGGCGTCGACACGATGCACGACTTCATGAAGCCCTTCGGCTTCGGCCAGATCACCGGCATCGACCTCGAGAACGAGCGGCGCGGCATCCTGCCGTCCACCGCCTGGAAGCGCTCGGTGGGCAAGCGGCCGGAGACGAAGAAGTGGTATGCCGGCGAAACGATTTCGCTCGGCATCGGCCAGGGCTACAACTCCTTCACTCCGCTGCAGATGGCGCATGCGATGGCCAACCTCGCCAACAACGGCGTCGTGATGAAGCCGCACCTGGTGAAGATCGTCGAGAACAGCATCACCAAGGAGCGGACGATGACGGTGCCGAAGGAAAGCTACCGCATTCCGCTCAAGCAGGACAACATCGACATCATCAAGCGCGCGATGGTCGGCGTGACCAAGGAGCCTGGCGCCACGGGTTATCGTGCCTTCAACAGCGCCGAATACATCTCCGGCGGCAAGACCGGCACGGCGCAGGTGATCGGCATCAAGAAGAACGAGAAGTACAACGCCAAGCTGGTCGGCGAGCGGCAGCGCGACCACGCGCTTTACATCGCCTTCGCGCCGGCCGACAAGCCGAAGATCGCGCTGGCCATCATCGTGGAAAACGGCGGCTTCGGCGGCGAGGCGGCCGCGCCGATCGTGCGCAAGGCGCTCGACTATTACCTGCTCGGCAAGCGTCCGGAAGACAAGGACAAACCGGCCGGCGAAAAACCTGTCGGCGACGGCGTGCCCGCCGCCGAGGTCAAGGCGCAGGAAGAAGCGGCCGGCGGCCCGAAACCCGGTGCGGAAACGCACGGCAATACCGAGTAAGGGAGGCAACGATGCAACTCACCCAACGCCGACCTTTTTGGCAAATCCTCAAGCCTTATCTGTTCGTTTTCGACGGCCCGCTGGCGCTCATCATGTTCCTGATCCTGTCGACCGGGATCATCACGCTGTATTCGGCGGGCATCGACTTCCCGGGGCGTGTCGAGGACCAGCTGCGCAACATCCTCTTCGCATTCATCGTGATGTGGGTCGCGGCCATCATCCCGCCGCAGACCCTGATGCGCTTCGCCGTGCCGATCTACACCGTCGGCGTCGCGTTGCTGGTCGCGGTGGCGGCCTTCGGCATGGTGAAAAAGGGCGCGCGCCGCTGGCTGAATGTCGGCATGGTGATCCAGCCGTCCGAGGTGATGAAGATCGCCATGCCGCTGATGCTCGCGTGGTTCTTTCAAAAGCGCGAGGGCTTGCTGCGCTGGCAGGAATTCGTGGTGGCGGCCATCCTGCTGGTGATTCCGGTCGGCCTGATCGCCAAGCAGCCCGACCTCGGCACCGCGATCCTGGTGATGGCGGCCGGCTTCTACGTCATCTTCCTCGCCGGCCTCTCATGGAAAGTGCTTGTCGCGCTCGCCGTCGCGGCCGGCGCGAGCATGCCCATCGTCTGGTCGATGCTGCATGACTATCAGCGCGCCCGCGTCATGACGCTGATCGACCCGACCTCCGATCCGCTCGGCAAGGGTTTCCACATCATCCAGGCCACCATCGCCATCGGCTCCGGCGGCGCGATGGGCAAGGGCTGGCTGAAAGGTACGCAGGCCCACCTCGAATTCATTCCCGAGCGCACCACCGACTTCATCTTCGCCGTGTTCTCGGAGGAGTTCGGTCTGATCGGCAACTGCGTGCTGCTCGTGCTGTACCTCTTTCTCATCGCGCGCGGCCTGATCATCGCCGCCAACGCGCCGACCTTCTTCAGCCGCCTGCTGGCCGGCGCCATCACGCTGATCTTCTTCACCTATGCCTTCGTCAACATGGGCATGGTGAGCGGCATCCTGCCGGTGGTGGGCGTGCCCTTGCCATTCATGAGCTACGGCGGCACCGCGCTCGTCACGCTCGGCCTCGGCTCCGGCATCCTCATGAGCATCCAGCGGCACCGCAAGCTGGTGCAGAGCTGATCTCAGCAGGCGCATGCCGGAAGCGGCGTGCGCCTGCAAGTCTGTAATCATCTCCTTACAAAACCGGCTTGCAGGCCGGCAAGCGGCAAGGCAAACTTGGCACTTTCCCGCCGGGCAAGCCTTGCCGTTCACGCAAGTCGTCTGCCTATCCGCCAGAACAAGGAGAAGGCGATGCCGTCCTCAATTCGCCCCCATTCCCCACGCTGGCTGGCCGTTTTCGCAAGTGCGCTGGCCCTCGCGCTGGCCGGCTGCGGCAGTGCACCCAAGCTGTTGCAACCCGCTGCGCCGGACAACGCCGCCGCCAAGCCTTCCGGCAAGCCGCGTGCCGGTGAGCTGCCCGTCCTCCCGCCGGCCGGCTCAGGCCGTGGCGGCTACTACATGGACGACGGTCCGGGTGAGAATCCGCCGGCCGGCCTGCTCGATACGCCGGACGCCGAGCCGAAAGTCGAACCCTATCTCGCCCGCGCCAACCGGCCCTACAACGTCTTCGGCAAGACCTACACGCCGATGGTCGACGAGCGTCCCTTCAAGCAGCGCGGCATCGGCAGTTGGTACGGCCGCAAGTTCCACCGCCAGAAGACCTCGTCGGGCGAGCTCTACGACATGTACAAGATGACTGCGGCGCATCCGACGCTGCCGATTCCGTCCTATGCCCGCGTCACCAATCTCGCCAACGGCAAGCAGGTGATCGTGCGCATCAATGACCGCGGCCCCTTCCATTCGAACCGCATCATCGACCTGTCCTATACGGCAGCGCTGAAGCTCGGCTACCTCAGCACGGGAAGCAGCCAGCTGGAAGTTGAGCGCCTGTTGCCGGAGGACATCGCGCGCATCAATGCGCGCAAGCAGGAACAGGTCGCGCAGGTCGAGCAGGCGATGCCAGCCGCCGATCTCGGCGTGAAGGACGATGCATCGGCGACGGCCGCTGCCGCTGCCGCTGCCGTTGCTGTTGCAGTGCCGCAGGGCGAACCGATCGAAATGCTGGCGCTTGCACAGACACAGACAGAGCCGCAGCCTCAACCGCAAGCGACCGCTGTTCCGGTCGAACCGGCACCCACTGCACCCGTCGCTCCTGCCGGCACGGCGGCGGCCTTCTACCTCCAGCTCGGCGCCTTCAGTCAGCGCGCGAACGCCGAAGCCGCACGCGAACGTCTCGCCCCGGCCGCGCCTTCGCCCTTGGAAGTGGTCGAAGCAGGCCCGCTGTTCCGCATCTACAGTGGCCCCTTCGCGAGCCGGTCCGACGCCGCAGCCGCCGCGCAGCGTATGTTGGAAAGCGGTGCAGGCAAGGCGATGGTGGTGCAGCGCTGATGCCGCTCAGGCGTCCGGCTTGAGCTGCAAGGCGCGTTCGTAGAGCGCGTTCTTCTTTGCGCCGGTAATCTGGGCCGCCAGGGCGGCGGCCTGCTTGACGGAGCAACTTTCCAGCAGGATCCGCAAGACGCGCTCGGCTTCCGCGCTCTGGTCGGGCGCTGCCGACGCGCCTTCCACCAGCACGACGTACTCCCCCTTCATCCGGTTCGGATCGGCCGCCAGCCAGGCGGGCGCCTCGGCCAGCGTGCAGCGATGGATCTCCTCGAACAGCTTGGTCACCTCGCGTGCGAACACGATGTGCCGCTGCGGCTCGAAGGCTGCCACCAGGGCATCGACCATGTCGCCGATGCGATGCGGCGCTTCATAGAACACCAGCGTGGCCGCCACCTCTTTCAAGACCGCCAATTCAGCTTCCCGCTGCTTGCCTTTCACGGGCAGAAAACCCGCGAACAGGAACCTGTCCTGTACCAGTCCCGCCGCCGATAAGGCGGCAATCGCCGCCGATGCGCCGGGCAGGGGCACGACCCGCAGCCCCGCCGCGCGTACTGCATCCACGACGCGCGCGCCGGGGTCCGAGACGGCCGGCGTCCCGGCGTCGGAGACGAGTGCGATGCGCTGGCCTTGCTGCAGGCGGTCCACGATGCGCGCGGCCGCCTCCCGCTCGTTGTGCTCATGTGCCGCAAGCAACTCCTTGCTGAGTCCATAACGGTGCAGCAACTGCGCCGTGTTGCGCGTGTCCTCGCAGGCAACGGCATCGACCAGTCCGAGTACGTGCAGCGCCCGCAGCGTGATGTCGGCCGCGTTCCCGATGGGCGTGGCGATTACATATAATGCCGACGACGGAAAGGCCTGCCGGGCGAGGTCCTGCATCATCGGCAGATCGGTGAAGGAAGACTGGGTCATGGAACGGGAGGGAGAATGTCGGTCCGTTGGACGAAAGCGCGTGTGCTGATTGCGGTACTGTGCGGATTGTGCGCGAGCGTTGATGCAAACACAACCGCGCCGGCCGCCATCAAAGCGGAGCGCTGATGGGACTGCTCGACACGCTCAAACGGCCGCGCACTGCCAAGCAACAGGCTGGCGACGCCGCCGAGGACACGGCGCGACGTTATCTGGAAGCGCGCGGCATGTCGCTGCAGGAGCGCAATTTCCGTTGCAAGGGCGGCGAACTCGACCTCGTCATGCAGGAAGGCAAGACGCTCGTGTTCGTCGAGGTGCGACAACGCAGCGGCGACGGCTTCGGCGGCGCAGCGGCGAGCGTCACGCCGCACAAGCAGCGACGCCTCATCGTCGCCGCCCACGTTTATCTGCAACGCTACACCATGCCGCCGCCTTGCCGCTTCGACATCGTCGCCATCGACAATGGCCGCATCAGCTGGATTCGGGACGCCTTCGGGGCGTGATTTCTGCCAACACTTGCTTACACTCGCCTGTTGGCGCACTGCACTATAATCCCCAGACCATGACAAACCAACGCATCCAGGCGCACTTCCAAGAGAGCGCCGATCTCAAGCTCAAGGCCGCCGCCTTGCTCGCGGAACCGATTTCGCAAGCCGTCGAACTGATGTTCGGCGCCTTGTCGAACGGTAACAAGATCCTCTGCTGCGGCAACGGCGGTTCGGCCGCCGACTGCCAGCACTTCGCGGCGGAGCTGGTGGGCCGATTCGAGCGCGAGCGGCTGCCACTGCCCGCACTGGCGCTGACGACCGACACGTCCATCCTGACGGCGGTCGGCAACGACTATAACTTCAACGACATCTTTACCAAGCAGGTGCAAGCCTTCGGCCAACCGGGCGACATTTTGCTGGCGCTGTCGACCTCCGGCAATTCGGCCAACGTGCTCGCTGCAGTCGATGCCGCGCTCGAGCGCGACATGCGCGTGGTGGCGCTGACGGGCAAGGGCGGCGGCGCGATCGGCCGCCGGCTGACCGATGCCGACGTGCACATCTGCGTGCCGCACGACCGCACCGCACGCATCCAGGAAGTGCACCTGCTGACGATTCATTGCTTGTGCGACGGTATCGACGTCGCGCTTTTTGGGGAGGAAACTGAATGAAACACATCTCGCGTCCCGTGCTCGTCGCGGCGCTTTGCGCCTCGCTGGCCGCGAGCCTGCAGGGCTGCGTGGAAATGGCTGTCGGCAGCGCCGTCGTCGGTACGCTGGCCGCCTCCGACCGCCGTACCTTCGGCGCGCAGACGGAAGACAAGACCATCGTCTTCAAGGGCGAGACCCGGGTCGCCGATCTGGTGAACGGCGGCGGCCACGTCAACGTCGCCAGCTTCAACCGCAAGGTGCTGCTGACCGGCGAAGTGCGCGATGAAGGCATGAAGGCGGCGGTCGAGCGCGAAGTCACCAACATCGAAAACGTCCAGTCCATCGTCAACGAGCTGGAAGTAATGGGCTTGTCGAGCTTCACCTCGCGCTCCAACGACACGTTGATCACCGGCAAGGTGAAAGCGGCCTTCGTCGATGCCAAGGACTTGTACGCCAATGCGATCAAGGTCGTCACCGAGCGCGGCACGGTCTATCTGATGGGCCGCGTGACCCAGCGCGAAGGCCAACTGGCAGCTGAAACGGCGCGCAACATCAACGGCGTGCAGAAGGTCGTGAAAGTGTTCGAATACATCTCGGAAGACGAATTGAAACAACTTTCACGTTCTTGAGCTTACATTTGCCCAAGCGTTCGCAGTACGCTTTCCCGAGCCGCCCGACCTTGTCGCGCGGCTCGTTTTACTTGGAGCGGACATGACGGTTTCAACGATTCTCCTCATCCTGCTCGCGCTGTTCGTGTTGTCCTGGGCGGTGGGCGCCTACCGGCGGCTGAAGCGCCAGCGCCGGCATTGCCGCGACACAGCAGCACCGATTCCCGCCCTGCTGGCGCAGCGCCATGCGCTCGTCGTGCCGCTGGTGGAACTGGCGCGCACCCGACTGGAGATCGATCGCCAGCTGCTCGAGGAAAGCGTCGCTGCGGGCAACGCCGCGACCGCAGCGGTTCGGCGGTGGAAGCGTCCGCCTCCGGAGGCCGATGTGGCGGTGCAGGTCGGCGATGCCGAGTCCGCGCTCGACGTCCAGTTCACCGCGCTCGAACTCGCGATGCGCCAGGCCGGCTTGCCCGACACCGATCCCGAAGCGCGCCGCCTGCTCGATGCTCTCGACACGGCGGAGCAGGACATCGACATCGCCTGCACGGTCTACAATCATGCAGCGGCGCAGTACAACGCCTCGCGCTCGCAATTTCCCAGCATCATCGTCGCCATCGTCTTCGCCTTCCGCCCGGTCGGGCTCGTGCAGGGGCAGGCGGCCAAGCTGGCTCCCGACACCACGGTTTCCACGCCATGAAGAAATTCCTGTTCGGCCTTGTGGCCGCCCTGTGCCTTGCGCTGCCGGCCTTCGCCGAGCCGGTGAAGGTGGTCTATCACATCGCCGACGGCATCGACCAGGCCTCACGCGGACTGGCCAACATCCGCAATCACCTCCGCGCCGAACCCGATACGAAGATCGTGGTCGTGGCCAACGGCGACGGCATCCGTTTCCTGCTGAGCGGCGCGCGTGAGCGCAACGGCCGTCCGTTCGAGCCGGCGGTGAACGCGCTTGCCGATCAGGGCGTGGAATTCCGTGTCTGCCGCAACACGCTCACCGCCCATGAGGTGCCTGAATCGCAGGTCATTCCACGGGCGAAACTCGTGGCCTCCGGCGTGGTCGAAATCGCACGGCTGCAGGCGCGCGAGGGCTACGTCTACCTGCGGCCTTGACGTGCGGCGACTATAATGGTCGCAATCCGTTCGGAATGGACACCGCCATGCAAACCGCTCCCCAACCCGCTTCGAATCGCACCTGGATGAAGATCGCCGGCGCGGTCATCGTCGTCGTCCTGGCCGTCGTCGCCTGGATGTCGTTCTCCTCTAAGCAAGCTGCGCCCGAAGTGACCTTCAACGGCATCAACGGCGACAAGATCAGCATGCAATCCTTGCGCGGCAAGGTCGTCATGGTGAACTTCTGGGCCACGAGCTGCACGACCTGCGTGCACGAGATGCCGCAGATGGTCGAGACCTACAACAAGTACAAGGACAAGGGCCTGGATTTCGTCGCGGTGGCGATGAGCTACGATCCGCCCAACTACGTGTTGAACTATGCGCAGACCCGCAGCCTGCCGTTCCGCGTGGCGCTCGACGCGCAGGGCGATGCGGCGAAGGCTTTCGGCGACGTCAAGCTGACGCCGACGACTTACATCATCGACAAGCAGGGCCGCATTCTCAAGCGCTACGTCGGCGAGCCGCAATTCGCCGAGCTGCATCAGCTGCTGGAGAAGGCACTGGCTGCCTGAGTCATCCGCACAATAAAAAAGGCGCCTGCGTGGCGCCTTTTTTATTGCCTGCTTCGCTAGAGGGAGAACCGGAAGCTGCGCGCCCTGGTGTTCGCGCAACAGCTGCCGGTACGCTCGTAAGGGCCGGAATGCCCCGAGAAGAATAGCGTCACGTCGGTCAGCCATTTCTGCGTCGGCGCCGGCTGCACATAGGGGGCCGGCACCAGCACGAGCAGCACCAGCATGATGCGCAGCGGGTTGAAGATGTGGCGCTGCAGCGAGCCGGCGATGAGGATGAAGCTGCCGCTGATCAGCGCGCCGAGCAGGAGGCCGGCAACGACCTCCGACGGCGAGTGTGCCCGCACGGCGAGCCGCGAAATGCCGAGCACGACGGCGGCGCCGTAGCCCAGCGCAATTGCCGCGACCCGCCCGGCCGGTGGGGCGCGCTGGAAGAGCAGATAGGCGAGTACGGGCAGCACCGCCGCTGCGCGCGTTGCATGACCGCTGAAGCCGGTGAAATCCAGCGCCGGGATGCCGATGCCCCAGCCGATGAAGGCGATCTTGGTCACGACGACGATCGCCATGCCGATGGTAAACAGCAGCGCCCAGATCAGGGCCAGGCGTTTCTCGTTTTCTGCGAGCAGCCACCCCGCGATCGCTAGCGCCGCGACCGCCATGATGGTGATGTCACCGAAGTGCGTAATCTTGTTCCACATAGTTACCGGTAAGGCAGGCCGTGCAGCGCTTGGTTCACGCGGAGTTGTAACCAATACCGATGCGCACGCAGTCACATCAAATTCTCGCCTGCTGCAGTGCGTCGCGTTTTAGATGCATCAATCCGCGGGCGGGTCGCGCCGCGATCGGTGCAAGACAGGTGCAAGAGTGTGTCGCGGCTGCGACGGGGAAGGGAGGACGCGGGCGGCGGCATTCGACGCAACGCAAGGAATGCGCACGCCCGCGGAACGGCGGAGCTTACTTCGGAATGTCGAGGCCAGCGCCGTGCGCCTGCTGGTCGGCGTGGTAGGAGCTGCGCACCATCGCGCCGACGGCGGCATGCACGAAGCCCATCTTGTACGCCTCGTCCTCGAACATCTTGAAAGTGTCGGGATGCACGTAGCGGCGCACCGGCAGGTGGTCGCCCGAGGGCATCAGGTATTGACCGATGGTGAGCATGTCGACATCGTGCGCGCGCAGGTCGCGCATCACCTGCAGGATTTCCTCGTCGGTCTCGCCGAGGCCGACCATGATGCCCGACTTGGTCGGCGTCTCCGGATGCAGTTCCTTGAAGCGCTTGAGCAGGCTCAAGGAGTACTGGTAGTCGGAGCCGGGGCGCGCTTCCTTGTAGAGGCGCGGCACGGTCTCGAGGTTGTGGTTCATCACGTCGGGCGGAGCTGCCTTCAGGATCTCCAGCGCGCGGTCCATGCGGCCGCGGAAGTCCGGCGTGAGGATCTCGATGCGGGTCTGCGGCGACAGCTCGCGCACGCGGCGGATGCAGTCGGCAAAGTGGCCGGCGCCGCCGTCGCGCAGATCGTCGCGGTCGACGGAGGTGATGACGACGTAGTTCAGCTTCAATGCCGCAATGGTCTTGGCGAGGTTCTCCGGCTCGTTCGGATCGAGCGGGTCGGGGCGGCCATGCCCGACGTCACAGAACGGGCAGCGGCGGGTGCACTTGTCGCCCATGATCATGAAGGTGGCGGTGCCCTTGCCGAAGCATTCGCCGATGTTCGGGCAGGACGCCTCCTCGCAGACCGTGACGAGGTTGTTGGCGCGCAGGATGTCCTTGATCTCGTAGAAGCGCGTGGACGGCGACGCCGCTTTGACACGAATCCAGTCCGGCTTGGCCAAGCGTTCGGCGGGAACGATCTTGATCGGGATGCGCGCCGTCTTGCCGGCGCCTTTCTGCTTGGTGTTCGGGTCGTACGCGGGGGCCTCGGCGGCCTTGGTGTCGGTGCTCATGTCGGGGTGCGCGGCGCAGGCGGCGCGCTCAGTTGTTGGACGAGGTGGCGGGCGAGCGCGGCTTGCACATCCGCCAGGGGCGCTTCGACGCCGACGGTTTTCATATCCACCGTTTCAAGGCCGGCGTATCCGCAGGGATTGATCCAGGAGAACGGGGACAGGTCCATCGCGACGTTCAGCGACACGCCATGGTAGGTGCAGCCGTTGCCGCGCACCTTCAAGCCGAGCGCGGCGATTTTCGCGCCGTTCCAGTCGCCGCCGGCCATGTAGATGCCGGGCGCGCCGGGCTTGCGCTCGCCGGAAAGATTATACGCCGCCAGGGTATCGATCACCGCCTGCTCGATCCGGTTCACGAACTCGCGGGCGAACAGGCGCGCGCCGGGGCGGCGGCGCAGGTCCATGAGCAGATAGATCACGACTTGGCCGGGGCCGTGGAAGGTCACTTCGCCGCCGCGGTCGGTCTGGATGACCGGAATGCCATGGGCGTCGAGCACGTGCGAGGGGTCGGCGCCCAGGCCGAGCGTGTAGACCGGCGGATGCTCGACGATCCAGAGCTCGTCGCGCGTCTCGGGCGTGCGCGCGTCGGTGAAGGCGCGCATGGCCGCGAAGCTCGCCTCGTAGGGCTCGGCGCCGCGGCGGACGATCGCCGGCGCCAAGATCTGCGATGCCACGGTCTCAGAGGGGGATGTTGTGGAAATGATGCTGGGCCTTCTGCGGTGAGTTGTCGATGGCTTTGACGATGCTGGGGTCGATCTTCGCCGCTTTTGGATCGAAGATGCCGCACAGGCGCAGCGCCTTGCGGAAGTCGATGGACTTGCCGAGGAATTCGAACACCACGCGCGCGCAGCCGATGGAGCGTTCGTGGCTGGAGGCCACGCCCAGCATCAGGCCGGACAAGCGTGCCACCTTGTTCTTGTAGCTCGGGAAGAGGACGATCTGCACCATCTCGTTGCCGCTCAGGGTTTCGTAGTCGATGAGGAAGATGCGGTCGTTCAGGTAGAACGCAACGCCCAGGTACTTGCTCTTGCTGGTGCCGTCGAAGGTGGCGTTCGATGGGAAGCGTTCATACCGCTCGTAGTAGACGGCGCCGTCCTGCATGAAGAGATGCACCAGGCCGCGCAGCACCTTGCCGCGCGAACTCATCGACTGGTAGTACTCGTAATAGTAGCCGAGGTACTTGTCGAAGCGCCCGTGTGACTGCTGCTGCAGGCGCTCGATGTGTTCGCCGACCACCGAACGCTCCGGCTTGTGCCGCGGCCGTACCTTCACGATCTGCTGGAAGTGCTCGCGCGGCAGGTAGATTTCGGCCGGTTCGACGCCAAAGAAGTCGCAAATGCGCTCCAGCGTATGGTTGGACGGCTTGCTGGTGCCGTTGAGGTAGCGGTTGAACTGGGCGCGGTTGATGTTGAGCTTGCGGCAGACGTCCGCCACCGAGCGGTAGTAGCTGCAGAGCATGCGCAGGTTCTCGCAGAATTCGCGCTGGGCGGCCAGCGGATTGCGGTTGGCGTCGAGGGGTGCCATGGCGTCTTTTCTGATGCTGGTTGATGCGAGTTTAGCATCAACTAGCGTCAAGTCGCATCAGGAAGCGAAATACCCTTCCACCGAAAATCTCCCTAAAGTGCGGTTCCTGTTGTGGATCGTTCAACCCGAACTTGCCACGGCAGCTGCGATAAGAACACAACGACGCAGTGCAATCCCGGACCCGTCCGGCGGCGCGCGGACACAAGCCGCAAGCCTCGCCGTCGCGGGAACACCCAACCAAGGAGACACGGATTGGCTACCGTAGAAGACTGCATCCTCGGCGACGGCGTGCTGCACGACCGACTTTTCGCCACCACTGACATCCTCGCAAAACTCGTTTCCCGCGCACCCCGCGCCGCCAGCATCGCCCAGATCGAAGCCGCCACCGGACGCAGCAGCCGGGAAATCGGCCGCCTGTGCCAGGGGCTGGCCCGTGCCGGGCTGGTCCGGCAGGAGGGCGCCGGCAATTGGGCGCTGGCCTGCCATCCGGCGGCCGTCACGCTGGAAGACGTCTATCGCTGTGTCCTGGCCGAAACCCCGGCCCGAAAGCCCGCAAGAAGTGCTGCGATGGAACGCGCGGCCAGCGATGTTGACGTTCTCGTCATGCAAGCCATGATTGCGATCAACCAAAGCGTGTTCAAGCATTTAAGACAATTTTCCCTCGATCGGCTTAAAATCAGCGCCGCTGGCATGTTTCCGGCGCCGCGCCGCGTCCTGGGGGATTCCACCCTGGACGACGACCCGGAGCTCGCCATGCCCGGCCGCGAGGCCGGAGCGCCGGAGCCGATGCGCCTGTCGGCCTAGGCCCGGCAACAAGAAAATCGTCACATCAAGGAGAAGAAGACATGCAATTCACGACAAAAATGATTCCGCTGGCTGGCGCTGTGGCACTGGCATTC
>SPQI01000258.1 GCA_004570315.1 Oxalobacteraceae bacterium OM1
GCGCCTCGTCCTTCATGCGCGGTGCATTCAGCTTCGACTTCTTGTTTTGCTGGGTCAGCATGCGCTGCTGCTGCTCAAGCTCTTCGATGCGGCGCTGAATCGCCTTCATCGCATCGCCGTTCTCCACGCGTTGCATGTCCGGCAAGGGCGACTTTGAACGGCCGGAGTCGGCATGGCCGCCGCCATCGAGGTTCGCCTGAGCGAGAGCCTCAGCCTTCACTGGCTTGCGATCGTGGCGGGAGTTGACCAGGATGACTTCGAGGCCTGGGTCGACCGGCTTGAACTGGAAAGTTTGGGGAGGCGCGAACCGCACCGCGAGGAGCGCGCCATGGGCAAGGACCGACGCTGCGACAGCGATCGACAAGGTACGGTTTGCAAAAAGATACTTCACGCGTCTACCAGGCAATGCGGTTGCTGAAGCCTAGGATTTTACGATAAAGCCTGTTGCCGTCAGGCGAGTTTTTTGGACCGGCGCAACGTGCCAAATCGACAAACGTCCCCGGTCCTCTGCGCCGATCATTCGGCTGCGGGTTGCTCGGCACTGGCTTCCGTCTCGGTGAGCGCTGAAGCATCTTCGCCTTCATCGACTTCGACCACGGCATCCGCTTCTGCCGACGTGCCGGCGACGTCGAGCACGCGAGCCTCGACGTTGAGGTCGACTTCATCCCAGCGCAGCAACTCGAGCCGCACTTGCGTACCGCGCGCGAGCTGCTGCATGCCGGGCAGGCGCAGCACCAGCGGGATGTCGACCAGGCGCACGATCTCGTCCTTCAGCACCACCGCATCGACTTGCCTCGCGTTCTCCTGAGCCAGCCAGCGCAGGCACCAGAAGCGTTCCATGCTGGACTGGAAATCGGCATACGCGCCATAGGCGGCATCGAAGGCCGACACGATGGCGAACAGGTCGGCGTCCTTGGGCTTAAAGGGCGCCACCAGCGGCGCCGTGACACCATGCTCGGCACAGGCCAGGATCTGCCACTGGTTCACCAGGTCGGTGTAGCGGCGCAGCGGCGAGGTGCTCCATGCATACTGGTCCACGCCGAGCCCCTGGTGCGGCGCGGCGTGCGTCACCATGCGGACCTGCATCTTCGCACCCCAGCCGGAAGCGCCCTGGCTGCGGTAGATGCCGGGCACGCCATGGTCGTGCATGAGCTTGCCCCAGGTGCTGTTGGCAAAGATCATCAGTTCGGCAACGACCTTGTCGAGCGGCGCGCCGCGCTTGCGGCGAACAATGCTGACGACGTCGTTCTCGACGTAGAAGTTGAAGTCGACACGATTGTTCTGCTCGGGCTTGAGACCGAAGCTTTCACGCTTGGCCATGCGGCCGCGCTCCAGCACCTGCGCCCATTGCCACAGCAGCTGGATGTCGTCCTTGTGCGGATAGTCGCCGGCACCGGCCGCGAGATTCTCTTCGGTGACGATGGCATCGAGATCGTTGTGGCGCAGGTTCGCCGCGATCGGCACGGCTTCCGCACGGGTTTCGGTGGCGATCACAGTCCAGTCCGACGGATCGAGCGTGGCGTAGAGCGAGACTGCCGGGCAGGCCCGGCCTTCAGCGAGTGTGAATGCATCCACCAGCGCATCCGGCAGCATGGTGATCTTGTCGCCGGGCATGTAGACGGTGGACAGGCGATGGCGCGCGATGGCGTCGAGCGCATCGTCACGCTTGATGCCGAGCGCCGGTGCCGCGATATGGATGCCGACGCGCACCTTGCCGTCCGCGAGACGCACGACGGAGAGGGCGTCGTCGATCTCGGTCGTGGTGACGTCGTCGATCGAGAACGCCTGCACGTCGGCCACCGGCAACGACGGTGCAGCCGGCACCGGAATGGACGGGAAGCCGGTGCCCTTCGGGAAGTGTTCGAACAGGAAGCGATTGAGATGCAGCAGCTTGGCCGACGCAATGCCGCCGACATCGAGCATGAGCCGTGCCGGCGCCGTCTGCAGTTCGGTGCAGGCGGTGTCCAGCGCCTTGTATTCGATGCTGTTCTTGTCCGGCTTGAACAACAGCTGCATCACGATGGGACGGAAGGCATCGGGCAGCTTGCCGGCCTTCAGTTCATCGATGTACTGCTGCTGAACGATCGCTTGCTGCTTCTTCTTTTCGATGCCGGCGAGTGCCGCCTTGAGCGAAGCTTCCGGCGCAGCCTTGTAGCGCCCCTTGCCCTTTTTGTAGAAGTAGATCGGTGCGTTGTGGAGGCGCAGCAGCAGGCCGGCGGCTTCCTGCGGATGCGGGGCATGGCCGAAATACTCGGCGCCGAGGTCGGCGAATCCGAATTCCTCCTCGCCCGCCACTTCCCACAGGAAGTCGAGGTCGATGTCCTGGGCGACCGCCTGTGCCTCGGTGAGCAGTTGCGCCGGCTCCGGCGCGTTGAACTGAAGCAGCACGTCGCGCGCCTTGACCTTGGTGCGCTTGCCGGTCTGCAGCTCGACCTGATAGGCCTCGCCCTGTTGCGACAGGACGGTTCCCGCCTTGAAGTCGCCGGATTCTTCGAAAAAGAGATTCATCAATGGAGCAGTCTGGAAGTCATCAATCCGCCGGCACTCGTTGCGCGCGCGGGACGAGCCGGCTGATCGCCGGCAGGAAAAGTTCGGTCACCAGCAGCAAGCCGTTGCGGCGCTGGTAAAGGCAGCGGCGCGCGAACAGCGGCGCGTCCGGGGCCAGGGTCGTGCCGAGCGCCCGGCTGGCGCGTTCCGCCAGCGGATGCTCGCGGCGCAGGCGGGCATAGTACAGCTGCCCTCGCTTGACGCGCGGATCGCCGAACAAGGTCGTCCCGAGCGAGCGTTCGCCGAGGCTGCCGAAGAACGGCCAGTCGCTCGTCGTGGCGCTGAGCGGGACGATGGTATGCGCATAGACCATCGGCTGGCCGTCGCATTCCAGCAGCACTTCGCGTTCCTGCACCATCCTGCGCGGCGGCAAACCCATCACATCCGCCTCATCGCGCAGGCATTGCGCGCGGCACTGCCGCAAGCGGTGCACCCGGAAATGCGTGGAATGGCCGATCAGCTTTTGCGTGAGCGACATGGTATCCACCAGCCAGCCGCGCATGACGGCATCCGCATTGACGCCATTAATGTGCGCAGTCCAGCGCGCATGTCGCACGGCACGCATTCTTAAGCGGCAGCGGCGACGCCGCAAAAGGTCAGGACCGGATCCACGTAATCCGCGAATTCGGAAATGCCGTGGTCGCTGCCCTGGATCACGTAATGCCGCGCGCCGGGATAATGCGCGACCATTTCGCGCCAATCGAGCACTTCGTCTCCGGTCGCGGCCATCAGAAAATACCGCTCGGGTTGCGTGATGCGTTCCACCGTGAACGCATTCAGTTCGTCGATGTACTCGCGCTTGAACTCGAACGGCTCGTCCGAATGATAGGCGGTCGTCACGCCGACGTATTTTTCCAGATCGCGCGGCGGCTGGACGGCTGGATTCAGCAGCACCGCCTTGCAGCCATAGCGCTCTGCCAGATGTGTTGCGTAATAACCGCCGAGCGAGGAGCCGATCAACGCAACGCGCTCGCCACCGTTCGCTTCGATCCACCGCGACGCCAGCGCGACGGCTGCCTGCGGCGATGCCGGCAGTTGCGGACACGCGTATTCCGCGGCGCGTCCGAGCTCAGCCATGCGCGCCGCAAGCAGGCGCGCCTTGAACGATTGCGGCGACGAGCGGAAGCCGTGCAGATACAAAATCATGCGCCGAGGCGATCCAGAAGCTTCTGATGCACGCCGCCGAAGCCGCCATTGCTCATCACCAGCACATGGTCACCCGGCTTGGCGGCCTGCACCACCGCTTGCACGAGCGTCTCGAGTTCGTCATAGGCGCCGGCTTTCTGGCCGAGCGGCGCAAGCGCCTCGCCGAGATTCCAGCCCAAGGAATCCTTGCCGGATTTGGCGCCGTAGCCGAAAACCAGATCGGCGTCCGCCAGGCTGCCGGGCAGCGCCTCTTTCATCGTGCCGAGCTTCATCGTGTTCGAGCGCGGTTCGAGCACCGCCAAAATCCGCGCCTGGCCGACCTTGCGGCGCAGACCGGCAACCGTCGTGGCGATGGCCGTCGGATGATGGGCGAAATCGTCATAGACCGTGACATCCTTCACCACGCCGCGCACTTCCATGCGGCGCTTCACGTTCTCGAAGCGGCCCAGCGCTTCGATCGCCTGCGCGGGCGGCACGCCCACATGGCGCGCGGCCGCGATGGCGGCGACGGCGTTCAGGCGGTTGTGCTCGCCGGTCAGGTCCCACGCCACCGTGCCCTGCATGTCGCCGTTGAATATGACGTCGAAGGCGCCGTCGTCGTGCTCCCGCATCGTCCAGCCTTTGCCGTCCGGCGCGCCGAACCCTTCGCAATCGCTCCAGCACCCGCGTGCGATCACGCGCCGCAGCGATTCTTCGCGGCCGTTGACCACGAGGCGGCCGACGCCTGGCACGGTGCGCACGAGGTGATGGAACTGCGTCTCGATGGCGCCGAGGTCGGGGAAGATGTCGGCGTGGTCGTACTCCAGGTTGTTCAGAATGGCGGTCTTCGGACGGTAGTGCACGAACTTGCTGCGCTTGTCGAAGAATGCCGTGTCGTATTCATCGGCCTCGATTACGAAGAAGGACGAATCCGTCTTGCCCGTCAGGCGCGCGGAGATGCCGAAATTCATCGGCACGCCGCCGATCAGGAAGCCCGGAGCGTAGCCGGCGTCTTCGAGCAGCCAGGCAAGCATGGAGGACGTCGTTGTCTTCCCATGGGTACCGGCCACGGCCAACACCCATTTATTTTGAAGAATGTGCTCGCCGATCCACTGAGGGCCCGACATGTACGGCAGGCCGCGGTTGAGAATTTCTTCCATCAGCGGGTTGCCGCGCGAAACGACGTTGCCGATGACAAACAGATCCGGCTGCAAGCCGATCTGCTCGGGTCCGAAACCTTCGATCAGCGCAATGCCCTGCGCTTCCAGCTGGGTGCTCATCGGCGGGTAGACGTTGGCGTCGCAGCCGGTAACCTTGTGCCCGGCTTCCTTGGCCAGCACTGCAAGGCCGCCCATGAAGGTGCCGCAGATGCCGAGAATGTGGATGTGCATTGTGGTGTTTCAAAAGAGATAAGGGACACCGAAACTGGCGGCGGCGGGTCAAACCTTGTACCGCGTCGGCGAATCCAAGATTCTACCCGAGGCGGCCCCAAGGCTACCCCTCCCGCTTCAGGAGTATGATCGCGCCATGATGAATTCCAGCCTCGAAGCGCTGCGCGCCGAAATCGCCGCAGCGGCCGCCCGCATGATCGCCGAAGACGGCGCAGATTACGGCACCGCCAAGCGCAAGGCCGCCAAACAGATCCTCGGCAATACCAAGGTCCGCGGCGAGTACATGCCGGACAATGCCCAGATCGAAGACGAGGTGCGGCTCTACCAGGAACTCTTCTTCGGCGATACCCAACCGGCCCGGCTGCTCCACCTGCGGCGGCTGGCGGTGCGATTGATGGACGACCTTTCGCGATTCCAGCCGTATTTGACCGGCGCTGTGCTCAACGGGACGGCCGGGGAACACAGCGACATCCATTTGCAGCTGTTTGCCGAAAGCGCGAAGGACGTCGAGATTTTCCTGTTGAATAAGAACGTGGACTTCGAGTTATCAGAAGGCTCACACTTCAAAGGCGGGAGCGAGCCGGTGGAGACCTTGAGTTTTCTGTGGCACGGGGAAGGTGTTCACCTTGCCTTATATGAGATGGACGACCTGCGTGGCGCCGTCCGGGCCGGCCCAGATGGCCGCGTGATGCGGGCGAACGTGGATGCCGTCCGGTCATTGATCACGGAAATGGAAGCAGATGAAGAAAAATAAAGCAATTTACGCAGGCGTCGCCGCTCTGGCCATTGCGGTCGGTGTGTTTGCCGGTGTCCGGAAGCATGAACCTGCGGCGGCTGGCGAAGCCGCAACGGCGCAACTGTTCGCCCAAACATTGAAAGATGCGGCCGGGACGCCGCAGAACCTGGCCCAATTCCAGGGCAAACCGTTGGTGGTTAACTTCTGGGCAACCTGGTGTGCACCCTGCGTCCAGGAAATGCCCGAGCTGTCGGCGTTGCAAACCGAGCTGGCCGCCTCGAAAGTCCAGATCATTGGAATCGGCATAGATTCACCATCCAACATCGCCGAATTTGCTGCGAAGTACAAGATTTCTTATCCTTTGCTCGTAGCGGGCATGGAAGGCTCGGACCTATCCCGCAAGCTCGGCAACCAAGCGGGCGGCTTGCCGTTCACCGTACTCATCGGCGCCGACGGCCATGTTCGGAAGGCCTATCTCGGCCGACTGAAAATGAATGAACTCCGCGCAGACCTTGGCCGGCTTTGATTCCGGGCGGGCAAGCTTTTCCTTGCCAACCGACATCTTTCAGCGGCAAAATGCGCCATTCTCGTCGAACGGAGTTCCAACTCCATGGCAAAGAACATCCTGTTGATCAACGGCCCCAACCTCAACCTGCTGGGAACGCGGGAGCCCGAAGTCTATGGATCAGCGACTTTGGCCGATGTGGAACGCGCTGCCGGCGTTCAAGCCAAGGCTGCGGGCGCGATGCTGACCGCCGTCCAGAGCAACCATGAGGGTGCCCTAATCGATCGTATTCATGCGGCGAAGGCGGAAGGCATTGACGCCATCGTCATCAATCCCGGTGGCCTGACCCATACCAGCGTATCACTGCGCGATGCCTTGGCTGGCGTCGCCATTCCGTTCGTGGAGATCCACATCTCCAATATCCATCGTCGCGAAGCCTTCCGGCACCGCTCCTACCTCTCCGACATCGCTGTCGGCGTAATCTGCGGGCTGGGAATCGACGGCTACTCCGCCGCCATCGAGTTCGCGCTCAAAAAACTGTAATTTCCTTTATTTTTCAACAAACAACTTATAATTGTGGCGATCCGAACCACAATATATAACTAATCCAGAGGGAACCCATGGATCTACGCAAACTGAAAACGCTGATCGACCTCGTCGCCGAATCGGATATCGCCGAGCTCGAAGTGACCGAAGGCGAGAGCAAGGTCCGTATCGTCAAGTCGTCCGGCGCACCGCAGAACCAGGTCGTCATGATGCAGCCGCAACCGGCTCCGCAGACCATCACTGCGCCTGTCGCAGCCGCCGCTCAGTCGGCCGCCGCGCCGGCCGCCGAGCCGGAAGGCCACATCGTCAAATCGCCGATGGTCGGTACCTTCTATCGCGCGTCCGCACCGGGCAATCCGCCTTTCATCGAAGTCGGCGCCAGCGTCAAAGAGGGCGACACCCTCTGCATCATCGAAGCAATGAAACTGCTCAACGAGATCGACGCCGATGTCTCCGGCACGGTCAAGGCGATCCTGGTGGAGAACGGCCAGCCGGTGGAATTCGGCCAGCCGCTGTTCGTGATCGGTTAAGGGCTGGCCGGCAGACACCTGCCGCCGCGCTTTTCCACCCTTAACACCACCGAGCAGCATTCCTATGTTTGAAAAAATCCTCATTGCCAACCGCGGCGAGATCGCCTTGCGCATTCAGCGCGCCTGCCGCGAAATGGGCATCAAGACCGTGGTCGTCCACTCCGAGGCCGACCGCGAAGCCAAATACGTGAAGCTGGCCGACGAGTCGGTCTGCATCGGCCCGGCGCCGTCCGCGCTGAGCTACCTGAACATGCCGGCGATCATCAGCGCCGCGGAAGTCACCGATGCCGAAGCGATTCACCCGGGCTACGGCTTCCTGTCCGAGAACGCGGACTTCGCCGAGCGCGTGGAGAAATCGGGCTTCGTCTTCATCGGTCCGCGCCCCGAGTCCATCCGCTTGATGGGCGACAAGGTGTCCGCCAAGCAGGCCATGATCAAGGCCGGCGTGCCGTGCGTGCCCGGTTCTGACGGCGCCTTGCCGGAAGATCCGAAGGAAATCGTGCGCATTGCGCGCAAGATCGGTTACCCGGTCATCATCAAGGCGGCCGGCGGCGGCGGCGGACGCGGCATGCGCGTGGTGCACACCGAAGCGGCGCTGTTGAACGCGGTCACCATGACCAAGTCGGAAGCCGGCGCAGCCTTCGGCAACCCGGAAGTCTATATGGAGAAGTTCCTGGAAAATCCGCGTCACGTGGAGATCCAGGTGCTGGCCGACGAATTCAAGAACGCCGTCTGGCTGGGCGAGCGTGACTGCTCCATGCAGCGCCGCCACCAGAAGGTGATCGAGGAAGCGCCCGCGCCCGGCATCCCGCGCAAGCTGATCGAAAAGATCGGCGACCGCTGCGCCGAAGCCTGCCGCAAGATCGGCTACCGCGGCGCGGGCACCTTCGAATTCCTCTATGAGAACGGCGAGTTCTACTTCATCGAGATGAACACCCGTATCCAGGTGGAACACCCGGTGACCGAGATGATCACGGGTGTCGACCTCGTGCAGGAGCAGATCCGTGTGGCCGCCGGCGAGAAGCTGCGCTTCCGCCAGCGCGACATCGAGCTGACCGGTCATGCGATCGAGTGCCGCATCAACGCCGAGGATCCGTTCAAGTTCACGCCTTCGCCCGGCCGCATCAACGCCTGGCATCCGCCGGGCGGTCCGGGCATCCGCGTGGATTCGCATGCCTACGCCGGCTACTTCGTGCCGCCGACTTACGACTCGATGGTCGGCAAGGTGATCGCCTACGGAGCGACGCGCGAACAGGCCATTCGCCGGATGCAGATCGCGCTGTCGGAAATGGTGGTTGAGGGTATCCTCACCAATATTCCCCTGCATCGTGAACTGATGGTGGACGCCCGCTTCATCGAGGGCGGCACCAACATCCACTATCTCGAGCACAAGCTGGCCGCCAAACCCGCCAAGTAAACAAGGCATCGCATGAGCTGGACGGAAATCGTCATCGAAGTCGCACGCGAGCAGGCCGAAGCGCTGTCGGACGCCCTGATGGAGGCCGGCGCGCTGTCGGTCTCCGTCGAGGACGCGGACGAAGGCACGGACGCCGAGCGGCCGCTGTTCGGCGAGCCCGGCATGGAGCCGGCCGAAGCAGCGTGGGAGCACAGCCGCGTCGTAGCGCTGGCCGAAACCGATGCGGATCATGCCGCCCTGGTGAACGAGGCTGCCGCTGCCTGCGGCATCGAGGCCGACAAGCTCAGCTTCACCCTGCGCCCGGTCGCCGACCAGGACTGGGTGCGGCTCACGCAATCGCAGTTCGAGCCTATCCACATCGGAAAGAACATCTGGGTCGTGCCGAGCTGGCACGACGCTCCCGACCCGCAGGCCGTCGTGCTCGAACTCGACCCCGGTCTGGCGTTCGGTACGGGCAGCCACCCGACTACCCGCCTCTGCATGGAGTGGCTGGAGGCGCATGCGCCAAAAGGCTCGGTGCTGGATTACGGCTGCGGCTCCGGCATCTTGGCGATGGTCGCGCAGAAGCTTGGCGCATCATCGGTCGTCGGCGTGGACATCGACCCGCAAGCCATCGAGGCGGCGCGCTACAACAGCGAGCGCAACCGCAGCCCGGTGGCGTATTACCTGCCAGACGACTTCGCTGTGCTGGGCGACCAGCGCTTCGACGTCGTCGTGGCCAACATTCTTTCCAGCCCGCTCAAGCTGATGGCACCGATGCTGGCGTCGCGGGTCGCGCCGGGCGGCCGCCTCGTGCTGTCGGGCATCCTTGCCCGCCAGGCCGACGAAGTCGCCGCGGCATATGCGCCTTTCATCACGATGTCGGTGTGGGCCGAGCACGAAGGCTGGGTCGCCCTCGCCGGACAGGCCGGTACGCAGTAAGACATCGATGGCGCTCGCGACCCAATGTCCTCACTGCCACACGACATTCCGGGTCGCGCATGACCAGCTGAAGCTGCGCGCGGGCCTGGTCCGCTGCGGCGCCTGCAAGCAGATCTTCAACGGCATCGAAAATCTTCTTCGACCGGAGGAGATGCATAGCGCGAAAGCGGCTTCGGAACCCGCCGCTCCTATTCCCAATACGCCGGCGGCTCCGGCGACGCCGGTCACACAAGCCGTGCCGGTCCCTGCGCCTCTGCCCACAGGAGATACTGCGGCGCCAGAGAACGCGGCGCCCGCGCAGTCTTCCTCAGAACCCGAACCGCTGCCGCATGAAGATCCGCTGCTGCGCATGACGCTGCTGGATTTCACCACGCCGGGTCCGGCGCCCGCATCGCTTCCAGCATCCCCGTCGGCAGCTGCGCCCGTCGACGAGGCGGCCGTCGTCGAAACGCGTGAACCCGACGCTGCGCCGGCGACGCAGGCTGCGGACATTTCGACGCAGACAGTCCCCAGTGAAGAGACGCCGGCCTCAGCCGAAGGGGAAGTCCCCGATGCGCTCGACAAGGCGATGGACGAATTGCAGCGCAAACCCTTGCGCCGCGCAGCAGACGAAGACGACGAAATCGAAGCCGATCCGGTGGAAGAAGCCGAACGCGCACGTTACGAAGAGCCGAGCTTCGTGCGCCAGGGTCGACGCCGCCAGCGCTTCGGCGCCATCATCGAAGTCGCGATGATTCTCGGTTCCGTCATCCTGCTCCTCGCGCTGGCCGGGCAGACGCTCTACATCTTCCGCGACCAGATCGCCGCCCGCTTTTCGCAGATGCGCCAACCGCTGGTCAACGCCTGCACCCGCCTCGGCTGCCAAGTCGCGCTACCGGCCCAGATCGACGCAGTGACCATCGATTCGAACGAACTGCAATCGCTCGCGCCCAACAGCAATTTTTTTGCGCTAAACGTGCTGCTGCGGAATCATGCGGCGACGCCGCAGGCTTGGCCGAGCATCGAGCTCACGCTCAACGACAGCGCGAACAAGCCCGTCGCGCGCAAGGTGTTCGGCCCGCGCGATTACCTCGCAGCGGCCGATATCCCCAAAGGCATGCCGGCCTTCGGCGAGCAAACCGTCCGTCTGACCTTTGAGCTGGCGCAACTGAAGGCGGCCGGCTATCGCGTCTACCTGTTCTATCCTTGACGCCGGCGACATCATTCCATTTATCACTGCGGACTTCCCATGACCTCCCTCATCTGCGGCTCTCTCGCCTTCGACTCCATCATGATGTTCCAGGGCCGGTTTTCGGAAGCCCTGCTCGCCGACCAGCTCCATAAGATCAACGTCTCCTTCCTGGTGCCCGAGCTGCGCCGCGAGTTCGGCGGTTGTGCCGGCAACATCGCGTACAACCTCAAGCTGCTGAATGGCGACCCGCTGATCATGGCAACGGTCGGCAAGGACGCGGCACCCTATTTCGAACGGCTGAAGCGGCTCGACATCGCGCACCGCTGCATCCGCACGGTCGACACATCCTTCACCGCCCAGGCCTTCATCACGACGGATGCCGGCGGTAACCAGATCACCGCCTTCCACCCGGGCGCGATGACCTTCTCACACCTCAACAAGGTGGCGGAAGCCGGTCACGTCAAGCTCGCGATCGTCGCGCCGGACGGCCGTGACGGCATGCAGCAGCACGCGCGCGATTGCGCCGCCCACGGCATTCCGCTCATCTTCGATCCGGGCCAGGGCATGCCGATGTTCAACGGCAAGGAGCTGGAGGACTTCATTGAACTGGCGACATACGTGGCGGTCAATGATTACGAGGCGGAACTGCTCACCGAGCGCACCGGCCTGACGCTCGCGCAGATCGCGCAGCGCGTGTCGGCGCTGATCGTGACCCGCGGCGAGCAAGGCGCGGAAATCTTCGCGGACGGCAAGCGCATCGAGATCCCGTGTGTGAAGGCCGACCGCGTCGTCGATCCGACCGGCTGCGGCGATGCCTTCCGGGCGGGTCTGCTCTACGGACTGACCGAAGGCATGGACTGGGACACGACCGGCCGGCTGGCCAGCCTGATGGGTTCGATCAAGATTGCACACCAAGGCGGCCAGAACCACGCGCCGTCGCGTGCGGAGATCGAAGAGCGGTTCCAGACCGCATTCGGCTATCGATTCTGATATCCGGGTGGCGCAAGCCATCCGGCACGACATCATGCGCTACGTTGCCATCACCGCCACTCTCCTGCTTGCGCTCGGCGCCGGATGCGCCTCGCGGCAACCTGCTACCGGCGTCATGTCGACCACCGGCACCGTGCTCGTACGCGATGCGACCGTGACGAATGTGCGGGACATCACCGTGCAAGGCGGCCAGACGTCGGGGCTAGGCGGTGTCGTGGGCGGCATCCTCGGCGGCATCGCCGGCAGCACGCTCGGCGGTGGACGTGGCAGCGCGGTTGCCGGTATCGGCGGCGGCATTGCCGGCGGCGTGACGGGGGATCGTGTCGAACGCGCTGCGCAGGCCGGGACGACGGCACAAGTCACCGTGCGACTCGCCAATGGCGAGGAGCAGGTCTTCAACGTACCCGCCGGCGAGACCTATCGCGTGGGCGACAAGGTACGCATCCTCAGCGGCAACAATGGCGCACAACTGAGCCATTGAGGCGCTGCCCCCTTCTTCCCTTCTTATTTGAGTTCGGCCAGCAGCCGCTGGGCGACCGTACCGGCATCGAGTCCGGCCGACACGACCGCGACGGTCTTGCGCTTGCTCGACAAGCCATGCGTGATGGTCACGGTACTGCGCGGGACGTCGAGCACGTGGGCGAGGTAACGCACCAGCACATCGTTGGCCCGTCCTTCGATCGGCTGGGCATGCAGCCGGATCTTCAGTGCATCGTCGACGATGCCAGCCACTTCGGTCTTCTTCGCATTCGGCGCCACCTGCACCGACAGACGTACGCCGCCAGGCAGCGGCGTACACCAGCGCGCCGTCACAGGACGGACGTGGCCATGGACGTGATGAGTGTGCTGACCAGCTGAAGACCGATGCGCAGCGCGATGAGCGCCACGAGCGGAGAGAGGTCGACGCTGCCGATCAGGGGAATGATGCGGCGCAGCGGGCGCAGCAGCGGATCGTTGAGCGCGCGGACGAAAGGCGCGAGCGGCGCATGCGGATTGACCCAGCTGAAGACGGCTTCGACGATGATCAGGCCCATGAAGCCGTAGAAAATCCATTCGACCAGACGCAGCAGCGACAGCAGCACGAGGAACTGGGGTTCGAACCGCCCCACCACCGAGAGGTCGATCGCGACCGCTGCGACGATGACCAGCAGTGCGCCGATGAAGCTGGCCCAATCGTAGCCGCCTACACCGGGCAGCAGGCGGCGCAAGGGACGCACCAGCCAGTCCGTGAGCTGGAATGTGAATTGGCCCAGCGTGTTCGGCGGCCGCACGCGCACGACCTGCATCCAGAAGCGCAACAGCAGCACGCCGCCGAGCACACCGGCAGCAGTATCGACGATCAACGTAAAAATGCTTTGCAGCACAGTCTGCTCTCCAAATGAAAAATGCCCGTCATGCGGCATGCGCCACACAACGGGCATTGTGCCTGAACTTAATCAGGCGTTGTTGCCGGCCCGGCTATTACGGACGGGTGCCGGTCGGGAACGGCCAGGCCGCTGCCGGATTCAGCACAGTCTTCACAGCGGGAGCTGCAGCAGCAGGCTTGGCTGCGGGCTTTTTCGCAGCGGCCTTCTTGGCAGCGGGCTTCGCAGCCGGCTTCTTCGCAGCGGCAGGCTTAGCCTTGGCAGCAGGCTTCTTCGCAGCAGCCTTCTTAGCAGCCGGCTTTTTCGCAGCAGCTTTCTTGGCGGCCGGCTTCTTGGCGGCTGCCTTTTTGGCTGCAGGCTTCTTGGCAGCGGTCTTCTTCGCTGCCGGCTTCTTAGCGGCTGCTGCTTTCTTCGCTACCGGCTTCTTGGCAGCTAAATACTTTGCAGCCAGATTATTCGCTGCGCCATTCTTAGCTGATGCCATCTTGTTAGAAGATAAATTCATAGGTACAAAAAACA
>SPQI01000018.1 GCA_004570315.1 Oxalobacteraceae bacterium OM1
CCTTCAGGCCGGTCTGCATCGGCTGCGACACGGACTGACGGGCGATGACGCCCGGCGCCACTTTTTCGATGACGTCGGTGAGCTTGGCGTTGACCGGGCCCTTGCCGTCGATCGGCTGGCCGAGCGCGTTCACCACGCGGCCGACGAGTTCCGGACCGACCGGGACTTCCAGCACGCGGCCGGTCGTCTTGACGGTGTCGCCTTCGGAAATGTGCTCGTATTCACCCAGAATCACGGCGCCGACGGAGTCGCGCTCGAGGTTCAGCGCGAGGCCGAAGGTGTTGCCCGGGAATTCCAGCATCTCGCCTTGCATCGCGTCGGACAGACCGTGGATGCGGCAGATACCGTCGGTCACGGAGATGACCGTGCCCTGGTTGCGAATCTCAGCGGTGTCGCCAAGGCCCTGGATCCGGCTCTTGATCAGTTCGCTGATTTCAGACGGGTTGAGTTGCATGTTAACTCCTAATATTTTTCAGACGGCCCTGCCGGATCACCGGCGGCCGGTCACGAAGCCAAGGCTACGTACATCTTTTGCAGTTTCGCGCGCACCGAAGTGTCGAGCACTTCGTCGCCCACCGTCACGCGGACACCGCCGATCAGCGCGTTGTCGACGTTCACGGACGGATTGAGCTTGCGGCCGAATTTCTTTTCCAGCGTCGCGACCAGGTCTTTCACCTGGGCATCGGTCAGCTCGAATGCGCTCGTGATCTCGGCATCCGCTGCGCCTTCCGCTGCGTTCTTGAGCGCATGGAATTGCTCGCCGATTTCCGGCAGCAGCGTGAGACGGCCGTTTTCAGCCAGCATCTGCACGAAGTTCTTGGCTTCGGGGGAGACGTTGGACTTCAACAGCGACGAGAACGTTTCGGCAACCTGCGTATCCGACAGCTTCGGGTTGCTGGCAAAAGACTGTACGTCGGGCAATGCGGCAACGGCCGCCATTTCCGACACGAGGTCGGACCAGGCGGCCAGGTTGCCGGACTGCGCAACGCGGAACAGCGCTTCTGCATAAGGACGTGCAATCGTTGCGAGTTCAGCCATGATTACAGCTCAGTCTTCAGTTGGTTCAGCAGGTCGGCGTGCGCCGCTGCATTGACCTCACGCTTCAGGATCTGCTCGGCGCCCTTCACCGCGATCGCGGCGACCTGGGCACGCAGCTCTTCGCGTGCACGAGTGACTTGCTGTTCTGCATCGGCTTTGGCGGCGGCAATGATGCGTGCCGCTTCTTCGGAGGCAGTTTTCTTGGCGTCTTCGATGATCGACTGGGCGCGCTTCTCGGCGTCGTTGATGCGCTTCTGGCCTTCGTCGCGGGCGGTGGCCAGTTCGGCCTGTGCACGCTTCTCGGCCGCAGCCATCTCAGCCTTGCCGCGGTCGGCCGCGGCCAGACCGTTCGCAATCTTCTCGGCGCGCTCGTCGAGCGCTTTCATCACGGGCGGCCACACGAATTTCATCGTGAACCACGCGAGGATGAAGAAGACCACGAACTGTGCAATCAAGGTTGCGTTTAAGTTCACGGTTTTTTCCTTCTCAAAGTAACGAATGCCGAACGCGAAGGTTCGGCAGGCGGGGATCTCTTACAAGAAAGGATCCGGTTACTTCGCGATGAACGGGTTGGCGAACGCGAACAGCATGGCAATACCGACACCGATCAGGAACGCCGCGTCGATCAGACCGGCCAGAACGAACATCTTGGCCTGCAGGGTGTTCATCAGTTCCGGCTGACGTGCGGAAGCTTCGAGGTATTTGCCGCCCATGATGGCGATGCCGATGCAGGCGCCGATAGCACCCAGGCCGATGATCAAGCCGCAAGCCAGAGCAACAAAGGAGATGTCAGTCATTTCGAGTCCTTAGAAAGTTAAAGTTGAAAAGTTGAAAAACGAAATACCCAAAAACGAACTTCGGTGCGTACTACCTATCTTTGGATGCTGTGCGGGAGGCGGCGCCGGGCGCCGGCCTCCTTGTGTCAGTGACCTTCGTGTGCCTGGCCGATGTAGATCAGCGTGAGCATCATGAAGATGAAGGCCTGCAGGAACACGATCAGGATGTGGAAGATGGCCCAGACGGTACCGGCAACCACATGGCCGAAGAAACCGAACACGGTGGCCGTCGAGCCGAGCAGCGCGATCAGCAGGAACACCAGTTCGCCGGCGTACATGTTGCCCCAGAGTCGCATGCCTAGCGAGACGGTGCGGGCGATGTACTCGATGAAGTTGAGCAGCAGGTTGAACGGCGCCATCCAGATGCCGAAAGGCGCGGCGAACAGTTCATGGATCCAGCCGCCGACGCCCTTGATCTTGACGTTGTAGTAGAGGACCAGCGCCAGCATGCCGAGCGCCATGCCGAGCGTGCCGTTGAGGTCGGCGGTCGGCACCACGCGATGGTGGATGTCGATGCCGAGCAGGCGGAAGATACCGGAGAAGAGGTCAACCGGCAGGAAGTCGAGGGAGTTCATCAGCGCGACCCAGACGAAGACGGTCAGGGCCAGCGGCGCGATAAAGGTGCGGTTGCCGTGCACGATGTTCTTGGACTGGTCTTCGACCATTTCGACCAGGATTTCGACGGCGGCCTGGAAACGACCCGGTACGCCCGCCGTTGCCTTGCGAGCGGCGCGCCACAACAGGAAGCAGCCGACCACGCCCATCAGGATGGACCAGAAGACGGTGTCCATGTTAATGACGGAGAAATCCACCATGCCATGCTGGTGCTGGGACTGCAGGTGGCCCAGGTGGTGGACGATGTATTCGGAGGGCGTCGGCGCGTTCGCCGCCGCTTCGGTAGCAGTTGTGGACATGTGTCAGTGCCTAAATAATAAGATGATGTAACTTTTCAGCGCCACGATGAAGGCGGCGAGCAGCGCCAGCCAGTTCAAATCGCGGTACAGCCAGACCACCGCGCCGAGTGACGCGAGAGTCAACGCAATCTTGATAAATTCGCCGATGAAAAACGTCATCGGACTGACAACCGGTTTGCGCGCATTGATGAACAAGCGCAGGGCAAACAGGCTGTTGGGCACAACGCAGCACAACCCGCCGAGCAGCGCTGACACGAGCGCATGCACGCCACCGAGGAGACCGGCAATCAGGCCGGTGATGACCGTCGCCGCCAATTGCGTCAGGACGATTTGCAGCATCGGTCAACAATCCCAAAATCGCGCGGTTCAGAAGGTGCGCGCACTCGTCTTGGGCCGCGGTGTTCGCTGGTGGTGCGTTTCGACAAACCACGGGATTATAAGGGTTTTCCACAGGGATGGTCAAACCGACGCTGCCTCGGATTTGAGGCAAAGCACTACCGTAAAACTACGATGGTCCGCGTGGCAATGTGCCTGTTTTTCAAGCATTGCCGACGAACGTTTCATCACTTCAAGAATAGTCTGCGCGGGTAGTCCCGGCGATTACCGCCGGGGTAATGGCCGGATGAAAATCAGCGGGCGATGCCGTCGAGCCACGCCCGACCCTGCGGCCAGTTTCCCAGACCGCTGTCGGCGTTGATGTGGCCGCGCGGGCCGATGTCGTGGAACGCGGCGCCCCAGTCTTCCGCCCAGGAACGGGCACGCGGCAAAGCGCACCACGGGTCGTCGGAGGAGGCGACCACGACGGCAGGGAATGGCAGCCGTTCGCGAGGCATCGGAGTGAAGCCGGTGACGAAGCTCGGAAAGGACGGATGCTCGACGTCCGGGACGGCGACCAGCAGCGCGCCGCGGACCTTGCGCGCGTGGGCGTCTGCGCCATGGCGACCGGCCCACCAAGCAGTCAGGGCGGTGCCGAGGCTGTGAGCGGCGAGCAGCACGGGGCCGTCGGCGCTGCGGATCGCGGCATCGAGTGCGGCGACCCAGTCGTCACGATTGGGCGCGTCCCAGTTCGACTGCTGGACGCGTTGAGCATGCGGAAGCTCGGTTTCCCACACGGTCTGCCAGTGCCCTTCCCCGGAATTGAACAGACCGGGCAGGATGAGGATCGTCGGGCTCATTGCTCGGTCGGCACCTCGGCGCGCAGCTTGGCGATGAGATCGTCGAGCACGTCGAGGTTGGCGAAGTCGATCACCAGCTGTCCCTTGTTCTTGGCGCCGACCTTGATGGCGACTTGCGTGGCCAGCATGTCGGACAGTTCTTCTTCCAGGCGCGCGATGTCGCGCGATTTTTCCTTGCCGCCGCGTTGCTTGGCACCGGCCTGGTCGGTCGTGGCGCGCACGACGAGCTTCTCGGCTTCGCGAACTGACATGCGCTTGGCGACGATTTCGTTCGCCAGGGCAATCTGGGTGGCGGAATCGACGGCGAGCAATGCGCGGGCATGTCCCATGTCGATGTCGCCGGCCATCAGCATGGTCTGGACCGGCTTGGCCAAGTTAAGCAATCGCAGCAGGTTCGATACGGCGCTTCGCGAACGGCCGACCGAGGTAGCGGCTTGCTCGTGCGTAAAGTTGAAATCGGTGATGAGACGGTGGATGCCTTGAGCTTCTTCCAGCGGATTCAGGTCTTCGCGCTGGATGTTTTCGATCAGCGCCATGGCTGCGGCGGCCTGATCGTCGACGTCCTTCACCAGCACGGGCACTTCGCTGAGGCCTGCAATCTGTGCGGCGCGGAAACGGCGCTCGCCGGCAATGATCTCGTAGCGCTCGGCAGAAACCGGTCGCACGAGAATCGGCTGCATCAACCCCTGTGCCTTGATCGATGCAGCGAGTTCGTTCAGTGCACCTTCGTCCATGCGCGTGCGCGGCTGGTATTTGCCGGCCTGCATGACGTTCACGTTCAAGGCCGACGGTGCGCCTGCGACGTTCGGTGTCGCTTCTGCGATGTCGGAGGAGCCGCCGAGGAGTGCGTCGAGGCCGCGGCCGAGGCCCTTGGATTTCTTGGTCGCCATTGCTATGCCTTACATGGATTTGATGCGCTGGACCATCTCGGCACCGAAGGCGATATAGGCCTGTGCCCCTTTGGAAGCCGGGTCGAACGAAACGCCGGGCATGCCGTACGACGGTGCTTCCGCGAGTCGCACGTTGCGCGGGATGATGGTCTTGAACACTTTGTCGCCGAAGTGCTGTTCCAGTTGCGCGGACACTTGCTGCGACAGCGTCATGCGCGGATCGAACATCACGCGCAACAAGCCGATGATCTTCAGCTCGGGGTTGAGCTTGGCGTGCACCTTCTTGATGGTGTTGACCAGGTCCGACAAGCCCTCGAGCGCATAGTATTCGCACTGCATCGGGATGATGACGCCGTGTGCTGCACAGAGACCGTTCAGGGTCAGCATCGACAGTGCAGGCGGGCAATCGATCAGGACGAAATCGTAGTCGCCTGCGACAGCGTCGATCGCATCTTTAAGTCGCTTCTCGCGATTCTCCAACTCGACCATCTCCACTTCCGCACCGGCCAGTTCGCGATTCGCGGGCACCACATCGAAGCGACCGCTTTCCGAACGCTTGCGCGCAGCCGGAATGTCCGCCATGCCGAGCAGCACCTGATAGACGGAGCTCTCCAGTTCGGCCTTGTTAATGCCGGCGCCCATGGTGGCGTTGCCCTGCGGATCGAGATCCACGAGCAGGACACGCTGGTCCAGTTGCGCCAGCCCGGCGGCGAGATTGACGGCGGTGGTAGTTTTGCCGACGCCGCCTTTCTGGTTGGCGACACAGAAGATTTTGGCCATGTTGTTATGGGAATGGATGGGCAGGTGGGTTGGCGAACGGAAACAGTATCAGGTGCGGCGCTCGATGAAAACCAGATGTCGCTCGGCGTTAAGGCCGGGAACGTGAAGCGGGCGGATTTCGGTCACTGCCCAGCCGGCGGGCAGGCGGTCGATTTCGTCGCTCGGGGCCACGCCTTTGAGGGCGATGAAGTGGCCGCCGGGCGCAAGCAAATGAGCGGACCAAGACACAAAATCGCGCAGCTCGGCGAAAGCGCGGGAGGTGATGGTGTCGTAGCCGCCGGCGCGCTGCAATTGTTCCACCCGACCAGTGTGGATCTGCACATTAGTGAGCGCCAACTCTGCTTTGGCTTGCGTGAGGAATGCGGTCTTCTTATGGACCGTGTCGATCATGTCGACCTGCATGTCGGGCCGCGCAATGGCGAGGACCATGCCGGGCAGCCCTCCTCCCGCACCGACGTCGAGCACCGCACGCGACTGCGCGAATGCCGGCACGACGGCCAGCGAATCCAGCAGGTGCTGCTGCACCATCTGCGCTGGGTCGCGCACGGCGGTGAGGTTGTAGACGGCATTCCACTTTGACAATAAAGCGAGGTAGTCGAGCAGCTGGCCGATCTGCGCGGAAGTCAGCTCCAGTCCCGATCTTTCGATGCCTTCCTGCAGCCGGTCGCCCAGCATCGCACGGTCGAACGCCATCGTCACCATCGTCAGGCCGCCGCTTCGGTCGAGCCGAATTCCTTGAAGCCGCCCTTCTTCAGGTGAACGAGGAGCAAGGAAATGGCCGCCGGCGTCACGCCGGAAATACGGGACGCCTGACCCAGCGTTTCCGGCCGGTGCTTGTTCAGCTTCTGGCGCACTTCCACCGACAGGCCGCGGACGGCCATGTAGTCGAGTTCGGTCGGCAGCTTCAGGTTTTCGTAGTGATCGTGGCGCTCGACCTCCTTGGCCTGGCGGTCGATGTAGCCGGCGTACTTCACCTGGATTTCCACCTGTTCCTTCACCGCCTCGTCGGCAACGCCCGGACCGGCGAGGTCCTGCCCTTCACTGCCCTTCAAGGTCATCAGCCGTTCGTAGCTGACGTTCGGGCGGCGCAGCAGGTCGGCAAGCGCATACTCCCGCTCGATCGCCTTGCCCAGCACGCGCTCGGATTCGTCCGTGGCCAGGATGCGAGGATTGACCCACGTGGATTTCAGCCGCTCGAGTTCGCGGGCGACAGCCTCGCGCTTGCGTTCGAAGACGTCCCATTGGGCATCGCCGACGCAGCCAAGCTGGCGTCCGATCTCAGTCAGGCGCATGTCGGCGTTATCCTCGCGCAGGCTCAGGCGGTATTCGGCGCGGCTGGTGAACATGCGGTACGGCTCCTGGACGCCCTTGGTGATCAGGTCGTCGACCAGCACGCCGAGGTAGGCTTCGTCGCGACGTGGTGTCCAAGCTTCACGGCCTTGGGTTTGCAGCGCGGCGTTGATGCCGGCGAGCATGCCTTGGGCCGCGGCTTCCTCGTAACCCGTGGTGCCGTTGATCTGGCCGGCGAAGAATAGGCCCTGGATGGCACGCGTCTCCAGCGACGACCTCAGGCCGCGCGGGTCGAAGTAGTCGTATTCGATGGCGTAGCCGGGACGCAGGATGTGGGCGTTTTCCAGGCCGCGCATCGAGTGGACGAGATCCAGTTGTACGTCGAACGGCAGGCTGGTGGAAATGCCGTTGGGATAGAACTCGTTAGTCGTCAGGCCTTCCGGCTCGAGGAAGATCTGGTGCGCGTTCTTATCGGCGAAGCGATGGATCTTGTCTTCGATGGACGGGCAGTAGCGCGGACCGACGCCTTCGATGACGCCGGTGTACATGGGGCTGCGGTCGAGGCCGTTGCGGATGATGTCGTGGGTGCGTTCGTTAGTGTGCGTGACCCAGCACGGCAGCTGGCGGGGATGCATGTCCACCGAGCCCATGACGGAAAAGACCGGGATCGGATCGAGGTCGCCCGGCTGCTCGTCCATCACGGAAAAGTCGATCGTGCGGCCGTCGATGCGTGGCGGCGTACCTGTCTTCAGGCGGCCTTGCGGCAGCTTTAGTTCTTTGAGGCGCGCGGACAGCGACACGGCGGGCGGGTCCCCTGCCCGGCCGGCGGCGTAGTTGTTCAAGCCGACGTGGATCTTGCCGTCCAGGAAGGTGCCCGCGGTGAGGACCACGGCGCGGCTGCGGAAGCGGATTCCGACCTGCGTCACCGCGCCGACCACGCGATCGCCCTCCACCATCAAGTCATCGACGGCCTGCTGGAATAGCCAAAGATTCGATTGGTTTTCCAGGCGGCTGCGAATGGCTTGCTTGTAGAGCAGCCGGTCGGCTTGGGCGCGAGTCGCGCGAACGGCGGGGCCCTTCGAAGAATTCAGGATGCGGAATTGAATGCCGGCTTCGTCCGTGGCGATGGCCATCGCGCCGCCCATGGCGTCGACTTCCTTCACCAGGTGGCCCTTCCCGATGCCGCCGATAGACGGGTTGCAGGACATCTGACCCAAGGTCTCGATATTGTGGGTCAGAAGCAGGGTTTTTTGCCCCATGCGGGCCGAGGCCAATGCAGCCTCGGTGCCCGCGTGGCCGCCGCCGACCACGATGACGTCGAATTCGTTAGGAAAGAGCATGGTGCGCCTCGGTGAGACGGGAAACAGGAAGGGGTGAAAGGGTGCGCCGGAGGCGAGATTATACGGCGTTTTTCCGGAGCACCATGCTGCTTAGTCCTTCTGGGTGCTGAATTGTTTCACGTGGAACAGTCAGTGCAGGGCGATGCCGAGTCCAATGAGAAACACGCCAATCCCGATACTCCAATAATCCCAGCGGCGCCACAGTACGGTTTCGGCTTCCGGAACCGCGTCCTCCGGCGGCGTTGCGGACGCGGCTGGCATGGTCTGCAGGCGGCGCTCGCGCACCTGCCTGCCGAGCTCTGCCACCTCCTCGTCTGTCACTGCGTCAATGGGGACGATGGTTTGCGGTTCTTCCAACGGTGCGAGGGTATCGGTCAATTCCGGGATCGGCGCAGCGGGGCTTTGCCGAGCCGGGCTTGGCGCCCCGAACTCGTCCTCCGGATTGAGCGAGATGATGGTCACCGGATCGAGCGGGCTTTGATATAGGTAGCGTTCAGCAACTGCGGCGTCAACCATTTCTGGCTGCGCGTCGCTTGCCGGGATGAGGACTTCCGTGATCAGTCCTTTGGCAAGCAAGGTTGCTACCGCCCGGCCGATGCGGTCCTCGGTCAATCGGGCAAGCCTTTCCACCAGGCCGCTGAAGGCGGTGACCCCGTCAATCAAGATCAGCACCTGCCGCTCGCTTTGCGTCAGGCCGTTGCTCTTGTCGTGGATCTCCATGCGGCCAGTGTGGCTGCGGAGAAAGATTGCATTGCGGACCGGCATAGGACTGTTTCACGTGAAACATTGGGAATACCATCAGCGTAGTGCACCGCCGGGTCATTGCCTAGAAGCACTTTGTATCTGGTCGTAACCCGACGCACTACGCCGGAACGCGCAGCTTGCTACAATAAAAATCCAACCGAGGAGACAACATGAGCGCCGTGCCCACCCCTATTCCTTTCACCTTCAGTACCGTCCCGCATATCGTCAGCGAAGCCGGCGCCGCCAAACGGCTTGGCGAACTGGCGAAGCAACACTTTCCGGAAACCCGCCGAGCGCTCATCGTCACCGATGCCGGTTTCCTGAAGACCGGACAGGTCGATGCTCCTGCCGCCAGCCTGCGCGCGGCCGGCCTCAATGTAGCGATCTATTCCGACGTGGTTGCCGATCCTCCGGAAGCCGTGGTGCTGTCCGCCGTCGCCGATGCGCGTAAGAACGAAGTGGACCTCGTGATAGGACTCGGCGGTGGCAGTTCGATGGACGTGGCCAAGCTCATCGCGGTGCTCACCGGCAGCGACCAGGAATTGAAGAGCATGTACGGCATTGGCAACGTCAAAGGCAAGCGCCTGCCGCTCATCCAGATTCCCACCACGGCCGGAACCGGCTCCGAAGTCACGCCGATTTCCATCGTGACGACGGGCGAGACCACCAAGATGGGCGTCGTCTCGCCGCAGCTGTATGCGGACGTCGCGGTGCTCGATGCCGAGCTGACTGTAGGATTGCCGGCAAAAGTCACGGCCGCCACCGGCATCGACGCCATGGTGCACGCCATCGAGGCTTACACCACCAAGCACAAGAAAAATCCCTTGTCCGACATGCTGGCCCAGCAGGCCTTACTTCTCCTGTCGTCCAACATTGAAGCGGCCTGCAGCGACGGCAAGAACCTTGCAGTCCGCCAGGCCATGCTGCTCGGTGCAACGCTCGCAGGGCAGTCCTTTGCCAACGCGCCGTGCGCCGCGGTCCACGCCCTCGCCTATCCGATTGGCGGCATCTTCCATGTGCCGCACGGCCTGTCGAACTCGCTGGTGCTGCCGCATGTGCTGCGCTTCAATGCACCGAACGCCGCCACGATGTACGCCGAACTGGCCGAGATCGTCGCGCCCGGCGTGACCGGCAGCGTCGAAGCCCGCACCCAGGCGCTGATCGACCGCATGGATGAGATCGCCCGCCGGACCGGCATCGAAACGCAGCTGCGCCAAATCGGCGTCAAGGAAAGCGATCTCGATCGCATGGCCGACGACGCGATGCTTCAGACGCGTCTGCTCACCAACAATCCGCGTGAAGTGGGACGAGACGACGCCCGCGCGATCTATGCCGCGGCACTCTAAGGGGAGCGACCAATAAAAAAAGGCAGGCGCGCAGCCTGCCTTTTTCGTTTCCGGCACCAGTTCAGTGGGCCGAATCCGGGCGCTTCATCAAGGCGGCAATTTCGCCGACGATGCCGCGCCGGAACACCAGCACGCAGACGATGAAGATGAAGCCAGTGACGATCGTGACCGATTCGCCGAGCGTCCGGAACCACTCGATCGTTGTCAAAGACGCAAGCATGTTGCCCAGGTCGCCCAGCTTATTCTCCAGCGAGACGATGAGCACGGCGCCGACGATCGGACCGGCCAGCGTGCCGAGGCCGCCGACCAGCGTCATCAGGATCACCAGACCCGACATGGTCCAGTGCACGTCGGTCAGCGTCTCGAAGCCGAGCACTACGGTTTTCGTAGCGCCTGCGAGACCGGCCAGCGCGGCGGACAGCACAAAGGCGAGCAGCTTGTAGCGGTCGACGTCGTAGCCCAGCGAAATCGCGCGCGGCTCGTTTTCCTTGATCGCCTTCAGCACCTGGCCGAACGGCGAATGCACGGCGCGCATGATGAGCGCGAAGGCGGCGATGAAGATGGCCAGCACGACGTAGTACATCGCCATGTCGTTCTCGAGGTTCACCACGCCGAACAGCGTCTTGCGCGGCACGCCCTGCAAGCCGTCCTCGCCGCCGGTGAACGGTGCCTGCAGGCAGACGAAGTACAACATCTGCGCCAGTGCCAGCGTGATCATCGAGAAGTAGATGCCCTGCCGGCGAATCGCGAGCAGGCCGATCAGCAGCCCAATGATTGCGGCGGCGATGGTGCCGAGGATGATGCCCAATTCGAAGGGCAGGTTCATCGAGCGGATCGCATACCCGGCGACATACCCTGCCCCGCCGAAGAAGGCCGCATGGCCGAACGACAGCAGGCCGGTATAGCCGATCAGCAGGTTGAAAGCGCAGGCGAACAGTGCGAAGCACAGCGCCTTCATCAGGAACACGGGATAGAGCCCGAACGGCAGCGCGAGCGCAATCAGGAAGGCGATGCCGTAACCCAGTTTCTTGTTCATTGCAGACCTTTTGTAACGTCGATCACTTCTCTTTGCCGAACAGGCCGGCGGGACGAATCATCAGCACGATGGCCATGATGATGAACACCACGGTCGCGGACAGCTCGGGATAGAAGACGCGCGTGAAGCCTTCGATCACGCCCAGCCCGAGACCGGTCAGGATGGAGCCGAGAATGGAGCCCATGCCGCCGATCACGACGACCGCGAAGACCACGATGATCAGGTTGGAGCCCATCAGCGGCGAGACCTGGATCACGGGTGCCGCCAGCACGCCGGCAAAGGCCGCGAGCGCCACGCCGAAGCCGTAGGTCAGCGTAACCATCAGCGGGACGTTGATGCCGAATGCCTCGACCAGCTTCGGATTTTCGGTGCCGGCACGCAGGTAGGAACCGAGCTTGGTCTTCTCGATCACGAACCAGGTGGCGAAGCACACCAGCAGCGAGGCGACCACGACCCAGGCGCGGTATTTCGGCAGGATCATGAAGCCGAGGTTGAAGGCGCCGCCCAGCAGATCCGGCACCGAATAGGGTTGGCCGGAGACGCCGTAGATCGAGCGGAAGATGCCTTCGATCATGAGTGTGATGCCGAAGGTGAGCAGCAGGCCGTAGAGGTGGTCGAGCTTGTAGAGCCACTTCAGCATGGTGCGCTCGATGATCATGCCGAAGGCGCCGACGATCAGCGGCCCCACGATCAGCATCACCCAGTAATTCACCTCGAAATAGTTCATGCCCATCCACGCCAGGAAAGCGCCCAGCATGTAGAGCGCGCCATGGGCGAAGTTGATGACGTTGAGCAGGCCGAAGATCACCGCGAGGCCAAGCGAGAGCATGGCGTAGAAAGAGCCGTTGACCAGGCCCAGCAGGAGCTGGCTCAGGAGGGCTTGCAGGGGGATGCCGAATAGTTCCATAGGGGGCGGGCGTTAGGGTTGATGCGATGGCGCCCGACGGCGGGCACCGAGGTACTGCCAATTACATCCCTTTCCCGTCGTTCCTGCGCAGGCGAGAACGACGGGAACAGGTGCGGGGGCCGATTTGGAGCACTGAGCCCGCATGCGAACCGGGCTCCGCACTTCTACGACGACACCACAAACAAAACCCGGACTTCGCTGCGCTCGGTCCGGGCCGGGTTACTGCATCGGGTCAGGTGCTTACTTCCAGAGCGAGCACTTCGATTCGGCCTTCGTGGTGAATGCCTGGTCGCCCGGGATGGTTTGCACGACCTTGTAGTAGTCCCACGGATACTTCGACTCGTTCTGCGCCTTCACCTGCATCAGGAACATGTCGTGCACCATGCGGCCGTCCGGACGGATCTTGCCGTTCTTGGTAAACATGTCGTTGATCTTGTGGCTCTTCAGGTAATCGATGATCTTGTCGCCGTCATCGGTACCGGTCGCCTTGACCGCGTTCAGGTAATTCATCGCCGCCGAATAGTCGCCCGCCTGCAGCATCGACGGTTGCTTCTTCATCTTGGCAAAGTATTTCTTGGCCCAGGCGCGGGTGTCGTCATTCAGGTCCCAATACCAGCCGGTGGTCAAATACATGCCCTGGGTGGTCTTCAGGCCCAGCGTGTGGATATCGTTGATGAACACCAGCAGGCCGGCCAGCTTCATCGTCTTGGTGAGGCCGAATTCATTGGCGGCCTTGGACGCATTGATGAAATCGCCTCCGGCATTGGCCAGCCCCAGCACCTGCGCTTTTGACGCCTGGGCCTGCAGCAGGAACGAAGAGAAGTCCGATGCGCCGAGCGGATGCTTGACGCTGCCCAGCACCTGGCCGCCATGGGCCTTGGCCACTTCGGCCGTGTCGTGCTCGAGCGCTTGCCCGAACGCGTAGTCAGCGGTCAGGAAGTACCAGGTCTTGCCACCCTGCTTTACTATCTGCGAACCGGTGCCGCGCGCCAGCGCCACGGTGTCATAAGCGTAGTGGATCGTGTAAGGCGTGCATTGCTCATTAGTGAGCGCCGCGGCGCCGGCGCCGATCGCGAAAAATGGCTTTTTCTTTTGCGCGGCCACGCCCGCCATCGACAGGCTCGCACCGGAGTTGGTACCGCCGATCAGCATATCCACGCCCTGCTGGTCGAACCATTCGCGCGCCTTCGATGCCGCGATATCGGGCTTGTTCTGGTGGTCGGCAACCAACAGCTCGATTTTCTTGCCGTTGATCGCACCGCCCATATCGGCGATCGCCATCCGGATCGCTTCCGCGCCCCCATTTCCATCAACGTCAGAAT
>SPQI01000202.1 GCA_004570315.1 Oxalobacteraceae bacterium OM1
GCGAAACCCCTGCCTCACCCCCTTGAAGGGGAGGGAACGGTTCAAGGTCTTGGCAGCCTGTAGGGTGCGCTTGCGCACCGGCGCCTCGATGACGGTAATGGTGCGCAAGCGCACCCTACAGATTCTGTCGATCGCGCGAAGGCGGGAACCTAGAGATGCCTCACCGTTAACCGCCCAACCAAAAAAAACCGGAACGCGGCGAAAATTGCCGGCATCTAATGTGCAAACCCCGCTACGAGCCGACCCATGCCTGCCGTCACCGCCTTGCCCGACTTGACCCCTTTGCCCGACGCCGCCCTCGTCGAGCATGTCCTTGCCGGAAACCATGCCGCTTTCGCCGTGCTCATGCGCCGCTACAACCGCATGCTCTACCGCACCACCCGCAGCATCCTCCGGGACGACGGCGAAGCTGAAGATGCCGTGCAGGATGCCTATGTGCTCGCCTACCGCGCGCTCGACCGCTTCCGCGGCGACGCCAAGATGTCCACCTGGCTGACGCGCATTGCCGTCAACGCAGCCGTCTCCCGCCTGCGCAAGCGCTCGCGCCGTGCGGAGATCATCGCCCTCGATAGCGAACTGGGCGCAGACCTGCCCGAACCCGAGGCGACGATGGAAGACGACGACATGCAGCAACCCGATATCCAGCTCATGCGCGCCCAGGCCCGCGAACTCATCCAGCGCAAGATCGATGCGCTGCCCGAATCCTTCCGCACGGTCTTCGTACTGCGGGCGGTGGAAGAGATGAGCGTGGAAGAAGTCGCCGCGGCACTCGCCATTCCGGAAGCCACCGTCCGCACTCGCCATTTCCGCGCCCGCAGCATGCTGCGCGAGTCGCTCTCGCGCGAGCTCGACATCGCGCTCGAAGATGCCTTCAGCTTCGACGGCGAACGCTGCGACCGCATCGTCGCCGCCGTGCTGGCCCGGCTGCCCCACGAAACCATCGGAACATTCGACGTCAACCACGAGGAAGGAGAAACACTATGACAACACTCAAGCACACCGCCGCACTCGGCCTGTTCGTCCTGGCCGGCGCCGTCTATGCGGACTCCGCGCCCAACGATGCGCAGATCGCCGGCATCGTCGTCGCCGCCAACACGGTGGACATCAACGCCGGCAAGCTGGCCGAGCAGAAGGGCAGCAACAAGGAAGTGAAGGCCTTCGCCAAGCAGATGGTCACCGACCACACCGGCGTCAACAAGCAGGCCACCGCGCTCGTGAAGAAGCTGAACGTCACGCCGGAGGACAGCGACACCGCCAAGAGCCTGAAGCAGGGCGGTCAGGAAAACATCGACAAGCTCAAGGGCTTGAAAGGCAAGGAGTTCGACAAGGCCTACATCGACAACGAGGTGACCTATCACCAGGCCGTCATCGATGCGCTCGACAAGACGCTCATTCCGAGCGCAAAGAATGCCGAGTTGAAGAAGACCCTCGAGGGTGTGCGTCCGGCGTTCGTCGCGCATCTCGAGCATGCGAAGCATCTGCAGAGCGAGATGAAGTAAGGGGAATGCCGTGGCCGGTCAATGGCTTCTTGTCGCCCTCGGGGCGCTGTGCCTGCCGGCCATGGCCGCCGGCAGGGTGCATGTCGTGAACATCGAAGCGATGCAGTTCCAGCCGAGCACGCTGGACGTGCAGGCCGGCGATACCGTGGTGTGGAAGAACAAGGACCCGTTCCCGCACACCGCCACCGCCGTCGACCGCAGCTTCGATTCCGGCAGCCTCGCGCCGGGCGCGCAATGGAAAATGGTCGTGAAGAAGCCGGGCAGCGTGGCCTATTTCTGCACGCTGCACGAAACGATGCGCGCGACGCTGGACGTCAAGCCGCGCTGATCATTCCAGCGCGCCGCCCGGCGTCTGTGCGGCCTGCGCCGGCTGCAGTTTCGCGTGGTACACCGTCTTGATGTTCACGAACTCCTGGATGCCGAACCACGACAGTTCGCGGCCGTAGCCCGAGTGCTTCACGCCGCCGAACGGCAGGCGCGCATCCGATTTCACGAAGGCGTTCACGAAGACGCTGCCGGCCTCGATGCGGCGCGCCAGCCGCTCGGCACGTGCCTTGTCGCGGGTGAAGAGGGCGGCGCCGAGGCCGAACTCCGAACGGTTCGCGAGCTCGACCGCATGGTTCTCGTCGTCGGCTTCGATGAGGGCCGCCACCGGCCCGAAGATCTCTTCGTCGAAGGCCGTCATGCCGGGCTTCACGCCGGACAGCACCGTCGGCGGATAGTAGGCGCCCGGCCCCGGCGGCACCTCGCCGCCGAGCAGCAGGCGGGCACCCTCGCGCACGCTGTCCTGCACCTGCCGGTGCACTTCGTCGCGCAGGTCGGCACGCGCCATCGGGCCGATGTCGGATCCCTCGTCGCGCGGATCGCCGAAGCGGATGGACTTGAAGCGTTCCACATACGCGCGCTCGAACTGCGCGAACAGCGGTTTGGCGACGATGAAGCGCTTGGCCGCGATGCAGCTCTGGCCGGCGTTGATCAGCCGGCTCTTCACGCAGGTTTCGACGGCGAGGTCGAGGTCGGCATCGTCGAGCACGAGATAGGCGTCGCTGCCGCCGAGCTCCAGCACCGTCTTCTTCAATTCCTCGCCGGCGGTGCGCGCCACCGAGCGGCCGGCAGGCGTGCTGCCGGTCAGCGTGACCGCCTTGATCGCCGGATGGCGGATGATGCGCTCGATGCGCTTGCTTTCCACCAGCAGCGTGGTGAAAGCCTGCTGCGGGAAACCGGCGTCGCGGAAAATTTCTTCGATGGCGAGCGCGCAGCCGGAGACGTTGGAGGCATGCTTGAGCACGCCGACGTTGCCGGCCATCAGTCCCGGCGCGGCGAAGCGGAACACCTGCCAGAACGGGAAGTTCCACGGCATGATCGCCAGCACCGGGCCGAGCGGGTCACAGGCGACGTAGCTCTCTTCCGCATCGCTGGGAATGACCTGGTTCGCGAGGAAGCGCTGCGCGTTCTCCGCGTAGTAGTCGCAGCAGCCGGCGCATTTCTCGATCTCGGCCGCACCGTCACGCAGCACCTTGCCCATCTCGTCGGCCATCAATTCGGCCAGCGCCTGCTTGCGTTCGCGCAGCAGCGCGCCGGCACGCTTCATGAGCTGCGCGCGGTCGGCGAAGGAGCTCTTGCGCCAGTCCTGGAACGCGGCCTCGGCGCCGGCAAGCAGGCGGTCGATCTCGCTGTCGTCCTGCGTCGTGTAGGAACGGATTTCCTGTCCCGAGTGCGGATTGATGCTTTGCATGGCGGCGCCTTCCCGTAGATGGATTGCCGGTACGACTGCGCGCCGAGGACGCGAGTTCCGGTTCAGGGAATCGCCTTGCGCTCGCGGAACTCCTCGAACAGGCGCAGGAACATCTCCGTGCTGTCGACCACGTCATGGAAGCCGGCCTGGCGGATGCTGGTGCTGCTGCTGGCAGGCGGCCGGCGGCCCAAGGAAGGCGAGGAGTCTCTTGCCTGTCATCAAGCCGTCGTCGCGGCCTGCAACTTTCATCGCGGCGCGCCGGTCTTCCGTACTCACGCCCGCCGCGAAAGGAGCCTGCCATGGCAAAGCGCCCCGGATTGTTTCCCACGTTCTTCCTGTCCGGCTTCGAATGCTCCACCTTCCTCTGGCATGAAGGGCGCCGCCGCAACCTGGCCGCCGAAACCGCACACGACCAGCACATGCAGGAAGACTACCAACTGCTGCGCGATCTCGGCATCGCGGTGGCGCGCGAAGGCATTGCGTGGCCATTCGTCGATCGCGGCGGCCGGCTCGATTTCTCGAGCGTCGATCCCTGCATCGAGGCGATGAACGCAGCCCAGGTCCTGCCCATCTGGGACCTCTGCCATTACGGCTATCCCGACGATCTCGATCCGTTCACCGACGCCTTCACCGAACGCTTCGCCGCCTATTGCCGCGCCGCCGCCGAATACGTCGTGCCGCGGGTGCGCGGACCGCACTGCTTCACGCCGATCAACGAGATCACCTTCTTCTCCTTCGCCGGCGGCGAGTGGGGCTGGATCGCGCCCTATTGCAAGACCCGCGAGGACCGCATGCGCCTGCGGCTGGCGCTGTGCCGCGCGGCGATTGCGGGCGTGAAGGCGATCCGCGAAGTCGATCCCGAAGCCCGCATGATCCACATGGACCCGCTGGTGCAGGTGGTCGCGCCGCGCGACCGGCCCGATCTGCGTGCGGCGGCCGAACATGAAACCTGCGTCGATACCTTCGTCGCCTGGGATGTGCTGGCCGGCCGCCTGCATCCCGAGCTGGGCGGCGCGCCGGAGGTGCTCGACATCGTCGGCGCCAACAACTACTCGTTCGGACAGATGGAATACCGCGAGCACGGCCCGCATGCCGCGCTGCCGCCCGACGACGACCGCATCCGTCCGCTGTGCGACCTGCTGCAGACGGTGTGGGAACGCTATCGCCGGCCGATGATCATCGGCGAGACCAGCGGCATGGGCCGCGGCCGCGCCGCCTGGCTGAAGGATGTGATGGAAGAGTCGCTCGCGGCGGTCGACCGCGGCATGGACCTGCAGGGCATCTGCCTGTTCCCCGCGGTGGACATGCCGGACTGGCACACCGGAAAGTGGCTGCACAACGGCATCTGCGACCTCGAGGAAGTCGAGGGCGACCTGGTGCGGGTCCGCGACGCGTTTTATGTCGACGAGCTGCGCCGCTGGCAGAAGGAACTGAACCGGGTCACCACGCTGGACGAAGACCCGTTCAGCGATCCTGTGGAACTGCAGGACGTGATCGACGCAGCCCACCGGCTGAAAGAGAAACCGGACCGCGACTGGTGCTGACCGGCTTCCAGGCCGCCGGCTTGAGCTCGGCGCGCGCATGCTTCACCACCGAGACGGCCGCCGTCACGCCGAGCAGGCCCATCGCCGCCGCCACCGCGAGATCCGGCCAGCTGCTGCCGCTGCCGAACACGCCCAGCGCCGCCAGCATGACCGCGACGTTGCCGATGGCGTCGTTGCGGGTGCAGAGCCAGACCGAGCGCATGTTGGCGTCGCCGTCGCGATAGGCGTAGAGCAGGATGGCCACGCTGCCGTTGGCCGCCAGCGCGAGCAGGCCGATCAGGCCCATGGTCGCCGGTTCCGGCATGCTGCCTGCCGCCGCGCTCCATGCCGCCTTGCCGAGGATGAAGAGGCCGTAGCCGCCCATCGTGAGTCCCTTGAGCAGCGCGGTGCGCGAGCGCCAGACCGGCGCGAGGCCGAGCACGAACAGCGAGACGGCGTAGTTGGCCGCATCGCCGAAGAAGTCCACCGCGTCGGCCAGCAGCGCGACTGAATCGGCGCGCCAGCCGGCGCACAGTTCCACCACGAACATCGCCGCATTGACCGCCAGCGCGATCCACAACACGCGCCGGTAGCGCGCATCCGCCGGCGGCTTGCCCGAATGGCATCCGCCCGAACAACATGCCGACATGCTTTCCTCCGTTATGCAATGATGCGTATTACAGACCCTGTAGCAGCTACAGGGTCAAGCATTGGGTCAGCATGTCGGAGGAGCAAGACGATGGAACAGCTGAAGATTGGCGACCTGGCGAAACGCACCGGCTGCCAGGTGGAAACGGTGCGCTACTACGAGAAGGAAGGGCTGTTGCCGCCGCCCGGGCGCTCGGAGGGCAATTACCGCTTGTACGATGGCGCGCATGTGGAGCGGCTGCAGTTCATCCGCCACTGCCGCTCGCTCGACATGACGCTCGACGAGATCCGTAGCCTGCTGCATTTCCGCGATGCGCCCGACGAAAACTGCGGCGCCGTCAACCTCATCCTCGACCGTCACATCGGCCACGTGGTCCAGCGCATCGCCGAGCTGGAAGCGCTGAAGGAACAGCTGGTCACGCTGCGCAGCCAATGCCGCACGACGGATGCGGCGCGCGACTGCCGCATCCTGCAGGAGCTGGCTAGCGGCGAGCCCGCGCCTGCTCCCGCTGTTGCCCGCAGCGGCGTGCACGGTGGCGGATGCTGCTGACCGCCTTCATTCACCCACTCAGGAGTTTTGCATGATCACTGTCGTCGATCCCACCCCGCAGAGCGTGAAGGAACTCGTGGCGAAGGTGCCGGCGGGCCTACCTGTCGTGATGCTCAATCTGCTGCGCTTCCGCGAGCAGGCGGACTATCGGCCTGAACAGGGACAACCGTCGCGCACCGGGCGCGAGGCCTATGCGGTCTACGGACGCGAGATCGAACCCTACCTGCGCGAGGCAGGCGGGCAGGTGGTGTGGGAGGGCGCCGCCCATCACGTCTTCATCGGCGTGCCGGGCGAGCGCTGGGACGAGGTGCTGCTGGTGCGCTATCCCTCGCGGGACGCCTTCCTGTCGATGCTGAAGTCGCCCGGCTACCAGGCGATCACCTTCCACCGCACGGCGGCGCTCGAGGACGCACGCCTCATCGTCACCGTGCAGGGAAACAGCGGGCTGGTGAAATGATCAGTGCTGGGCGATGGTGCCACGCCAGGCGCCGGTCTCCTGGCCGCGGTTTTCGACCAGCTGCTTGAAGCGCTTCAGGTTCAGCTTGGTCTGGATCTTCACGAAGCCCAGCGCATCGCCGACCTTCTCGTCGATCGTGCTGGGGTTGTAGTCCATCTGCAGCATGACGCGGGTCTTGTTGTTGCCCAGCTTGTGGAAGGTCACCACGCCGGCGTTCTGCACGCCGCCGATGCTGCGCCAGGCGATGCGCTTGTCCGGAATCTGCTCGGTGATCTCGGCATCCCATTCCTGCTCCTTGCCGGCGATGCTGGCGCGCCAGTGCAGGTGCTTGTCGTCGAGCTGACGGACTTCGTGGACGCTGTCCATGAACTTCGGCAGGTCTTCGAACTGCGTGAACTGGTTGTAGGCGGTGCTTACCGGCACCTCGACTTCGATTGCTTCTTCCACGGTGGACGTCATGTCCCGGCCGCGGGACTTCAACAATTGCTTGGATAGCAGGTAGCCGCCGGCGGCGATCGCCACGGCAGTGAGCATGCGGTTGGCCATGTGAACTCCTTTCCCGATAGAACGATGGTCATGAATGCTTGCAAAGACATCTATTGGTCGAGGCAGGGCGCAAAAGGTTCACCCGCCGCGCGGCCTTGCGGCAAGGCATGCCGGCGGGATGTCACAATGTCCGCTTGACCACAGCCGGAAATCCGCATGCCACGCGAACTTGCCTTTCTCCATACCGCCGAGGTGCATGTGCAGACCTTCGATGCCCTGCTGGCAGAGACGGCGCCCGCTATTCGGGCACGGCATGCCGTGCAGCCGCAGCTGCTGGCCGAAGCCAAGGCGGCGGGCGGCATCGACGCCGGGCTCGCGCAGCGCATCCGCGATGCGATGGATGCGGCGGCCGGCGAGAACGCCGGCGTGGTGGTCTGCACCTGCTCCACCATCGGCGGCGTGGCCGAGGACATGGAAGGCACCCGGCCCTACCGCGCCATGCGCATCGACCGCGCGATGGCGGACCATGCGGTGCGCTGCGGCCCGGACATCCTGGTGGTCGCCGCGCTCGACAGCACGCTCGCACCGACCGCCGCGCTGATTCGCTCATCGGCACAGCGCATCGGACGCGATGTGCGGCTGCGTCATGTGCTGCTTGCCGATGCATGGGCGCACTTCGAGCGCGGCGATTCGGCGGCCTACCTCGCTGCGGTGGCAGATGCGGTGCGCGCCGATGCCGGTCCGAAGGACGTCGTCGTTCTGGCCCAGGCCTCGATGGCCGCTGCAGCGGCGCAATGCGCCGGCATGCCGGTGCCGGTGCTGGCCAGTCCGCGACTGGGCGTGGAAGCCGCCGTGCGCGCCCTGCGCGACTAGCGGTAGACTGCAACGAACACCAAGGGAGGACGCATGCTGGACCACCACTTTTTCATGGACCGTGCCTACCGGCACGCACTGAAGGGCTATCAGGAAGGCGGCTGCCCGATCGGCGCCGTGCTGGTCGACGAGAACGGCACGGTGCTCGGGGAAGGGCACAACATGCTGGTCCAGGAAGGCAATCCCATCATCCACGGCGAGATGGCGGCGATGCGCGCCGCCGGCCGCCTGCCGACCCGACGCCACACCACCATGTACACCACGCTCAGCCCGTGCATGATGTGCGCTGGCACCATCGTGCAGTTCAAGATCGGCCGGGTGGTGGTCGGCGACACCGTCAACTCGGCGGGCAACGTCGAATTCCTGCGGGCGCGCGGCGTCGAAGTGATCGTGCTGGACGATCCCTCCTGCATCGCGCTCGTGCAGCAGTTCCGCAGCGAGAAGCCGGAACTCTGGACCGAAGACTGGGGCGGCGCCTGAGGCTGCCGCTCTTCCACACTCCCGCTCTCTATTTCACATTCACACTCTGCAGACACGATGAGTATTTTCGCCAAGCCCGTCTTCGATGCGACGGTCGTATTCGAGGGCCAGGAACTGTTCAAGGGACAGGGCGCGGCCCGGCAGTGGGCCGAGCAGGTCGCCAGGGAAATCGAAGCGCCGGTCGAGGTGCGCAAGATCGGCACCGGCTGGGCGCTGTTCGCCGTGCAGGACGGCCAGGAAGTCCGCTGGGGCGTCTTTGGTCAGCGCCTGAAGCGCATGGAATGACCGAAAGGCCGATCGCCGACGCCGCCAAAGCGACCGCATGGATAACGTCACCCATTCCCTCACCGGCCTGGCCATCGGCGAATTCGTGCATCGCGGCCTGCGCGACGAAGACGCGCCCGATCATCAGCGCACGCGCCGCCGCCTCCTGCTGTTCACCGCCTGGGCCGCGAGCAATTTCCCCGATCTCGACCTCGTCCTGACGCCGCTGCTGCCGCCGCCGCTCGGCTACCTGCTGCACCATCGCGGCCACACGCACACCTTTCTCTACCTGTTGCCGCAGGCCCTGCTGCTGTGGCTGCTGGTCAGCGCCTGCTGGCCCGCGGCGCGCTCGCTGCTCGCGCGCAGTGCGAGCACCCGCCGCGGCTTCCTGATCGCGCTGGCAACCGGCCTCGCGCTGCACATCGGCATGGACTTCCTCAATTCCTACGGCGTGCATCCGCTGCATCCCTTCGATACCCGCTGGTTCTACGGCGACATGGTGTTCATCGTCGAGCCGGTGTTCTGGGTCGCCTTCGGCGTGCCGGTCGCGATGGCGCTGCCCGGCCGCTGGCTGAAAGCAGCGCTCCTGCTCGTGCTGACCGCGGCGATGCTGTTCTTCAAGCTGCGCGGTTTCCTGCTGTGGCCATCGTTGGCCGCGCTGCTTGCCATCGGCGTGTTGACCGCAGCACTGCAGCGGCACGCCGGCGCGCGCGGGAGGACTGGACTCGTTACCGCCTTCGCGATCGCCATCGTCTTCGCAGGCGGCCAGGCATGGTGGTCCGCGCAGGCAGGCGATGCCGTCGCCCGCGCACTGCACGGGCGCGGCGGCCGGCTGCTCGATACCGCGCTCACGGCCTATCCCGCCAACCCCGCGTGCTGGACCTTCGTGTCGGTGGAAAGCGACGAGGCCGCGGACCGTTACACCGTACGGCGCGGCACCGTGAGCGCCATGCCGGGTCTGCTGCCGGTCGCGGCCTGCCCGGTCGCGTTCGCCGAGCCGAGCCCGATGCAGTACCTCGGTCCCGGCGTCGCGGTGGCATGGGAAGGCAGCGCATCGCTGAACCTGCTGCGCAATCTCCGGATGACGGACTGCCGCGTCGATGCCTGGCTGCGCTTTGCCCGCACGCCGGTGGTGGACGGCGCAACCGCCTTCGATGCGCGCTTCGCCACATCGGCACGCGGCAACTTCACCACCATGCAGATCGAACCCGGCCGGCGGCCGGAGTGCGCGGGTCCGATACCGCAGTGGGGCTTCCCGCGCGCCGACCTGCTCGCAACGCCCGCGCGCGGACAGCCGGTGCAGGCGGCGCGGCAATGAACGTCGATCTTCGCTATGCTTGATCTCCCGCTGCAAACCCGCCGCATTCGTCGTACCTCATGCTGACTCCTGAACAAACTCTTGGCTTCCTCTTCGCCGCCGTCCTCATCACCGCTTCGCCCGGCCCCGACAACCTGATGGTGCTCGGCGTCGGCATGTCGAAAGGCCGCAAGCAGGGCATCGCCTTCGGCCTGGGTTGCGCGCTCGGCTGCCTCAGCCACACCCTGCTCGCGGTGATCGGCGTCGGTGCACTGATTGCCGCCTCGCCCGCCGCCTTCACCGCCCTCAAGACCTGCGGCGGCCTCTATCTTGTCTGGCTGGGGATCAACGCCCTGCGCAGCAAGGGCGGCGCCCACGCCGGCGCCGCCGCGGCCGATGCCTCGCCCGCACGGCTATTCTTGAAGGGGATGATTGCGAATGCGATGAATCCGAAGGTGGTGCTGTTCTTCCTGTCCTTCCTGCCGCAGTTCGTGGTCGCCGCCAACGGCAAGGTCGCCTGGCAGCTCGGCCTCCTGGGCATCCTGTTCACCGCGCAGGCCGCCGTACTGTTCGGCCTGCTGGGTGTCTTCTCCGGAACGATCGGGCAATGGCTGGCGGCGAAGCCGCGGGCCGGCGCCATCCTCGACCGCATCGCCGGCGCCGTGTTCGTCATGCTCGGCTTGCGGCTGATCGTGTCGCGCTGACCCAGGACGACCGATCGCTTGCCGATCTCCACGCAGCAAGCGCCCGCCCGTTCGCGCTCAGTGCTTAAAAGGTCTCCCAGCCGTCGTCGGTCCCGGTGGCAAGCGGCGCGTTGCGCTTGGGTTGCGGGAGCGACGCAGTCCGGCCGGCTGAGACTGCCGGGCGCGGGGACGGCGCCAGCTTGATGCGTGCACGCGCCGGTTGCGGCGCGGCCTTGGTTGCCGGCTTCGCTCCGGCGGCACCGGCGTCCAGCTTAAACACGCTGACCACCTGCGACAGATTCCCTGCCTGTTCCTGCATCGATTCGGCGGCTGCAGCCGCTTCTTCCACCAGCGCTGCATTCTGCTGCGTCACCTGGTCCATCTGCGCGATGGCCTGGTTCACTTGTTCGATACCTGCACGCTGTTCGTCGCTGGCGGCGGCAATCTCGTTGATGACGTCCGAGACCCGCTTCACGCTCGCTACCACCTCGTCCATTGTGCTGCCGGCCTGGTCGACCAGCTTCGTACCGGCTTCCACCTTCTCCACCGAGTCGTTGATCAGGGCCTTGATCTCCTTGGCGGCGCTTGCCGAGCGTTGGGCCAGGCTGCGCACCTCGGATGCCACCACCGCGAATCCGCGGCCCTGTTCGCCGGCCCGTGCCGCTTCCACTGCGGCGTTCAACGCAAGAATGTTGGTCTGGAACGCGATGCCGTCGATGACGCCGATGATGTCGACGATCTTGTTCGCCGAGTCGTTGATCGAGCGCATGGTCTGCACGACGTCGGCGACGACCGCGCCGCCGCGCATCGCCACGTCGGAAGCGGACGTGGCCAGCTGGTTCGCCTGACGCGCGTTGTCGGCGTTCTGCTTCACCGTGGAGGTGAGCTCTTCCATCGACGACGCGGTCTCTTCCAGCGAGCTGGCCTGCTGCTCGGTACGCGATGACAGGTCCTGGTTGCCTGAACTGATTTGCGTGGAGGCGGTCGCAATGGTGTCCGTGCCCCCGCGTACCTCGCCGACCACGCGGACCAGCGCTTCATTCATGTCCTTCAGCGCCTGCATCAATTCGCCGGTTTCATCTTTCGACTCGACCCTGATCGTGCTGGTCAGGTCGCCGCCGGCCACGGTCTTCGCAACGTCCGCCGCCTTCCGCAGCGGCCGGCGAATGGCCGACGTCACGATCCAGGCGCCGCTCGCCCCGAGTACGAACGCCACGCTGCCCAGCAGCAGCATCCACATCCGGGCCGTATGGTAGGTCGCCTCGCTCTGCTCACCCGCCTCGTCGACCTGCTTCTGCTGCCAGTCCAGCTGCTCGCGGAGTACGGCGGCCAGTTCATGCAGCGCCGCGTACGTCGGGCCGAAGGCCTGCGCCGCCGCTTCCTCGCGCTTGTTCTCGCCCAGCAGCGCCAGCGCCTTCGTGGTGGCGTCGGTGTACTTGCTCGCTGCAGCCTTGGTCCTCTCTTGAAGCTCGCGCCCTTTCGCCGTCGTGAGCAAGCCGTCCAGCGAGCGCACTGCTTCGTTCACCCCCGTCATGTTGGCGGCGAGGCGTTCGCGTGCCTTGGCGCCGTCTGCCGCATCCGTGGTCGTCACCGCCTGGAACACGCGCGTGATGCTGCCGCGGGTATTGTCGAGGGCTTGCGTCGCGAGTTTCACCTTGATCCATTCGCGCTTGACGATGCGATCGGTGGTGCCGTTCATCGATGCCATGCCGGCGAGGCCGACGCCGGTCACCGCGGCGAGGAACAAGAGGGTGATGCCGAAGCCCAAGCCGAGCTTCGTGCCAATGCGCAGGTTCTTCATGTTGTCAGCTGTAAATTTTGAGGGGCATTCGATATTGACATAGCGCAACTGACACGTCACAACGGCCTGCATCTGCTATTTCCGTGTGGAAATGTTTTGTGGTAATTCCACAAATTTTTTGCGCCGATGTCGAAATGAGCGAGGGCCGTTCGTCGTGAGAACAGGAAGGCCGCCGCTTTCCCTACCCGAATTTCAAGGAGGAACACCATGCCGCAACCCATCGCCTATCTTTCCTTCAACGGCAACTGCGAGGACGCCATGCGCTTTTACGCGCAGGCGCTCGACGGCAAGCTGGAAGCCCTGGTCCGCAACGCCGATTCGCCGTGGGCCGAGCAGACGCCGCCCGAGCACCTCCAGCGCGTCATGCATGCGCGGCTGGCACTGGACGGCAATGGCGTGCTCTATGGCGGCGACTGTCCGCCGGTGATGCCCTACGAGGGCATCAAGGGCATGTCGCTGACGCTGAACTACGACACGATCGAAGAAGCGCAGCGTGCGTTCAACGCGCTGGCCGACGGCGGCACCGTCACCATGCCGATGCAGCCGGCGTTCTGGGCCAAGTCGTGGGGCATGCTGGTCGACCGCTTCGGCACGCCGTGGATCGTCAATGGCGTGCTGCTGCCGGTCTGACGGCGTTCATCGTGCGGACGGTTCGCCGCCGATCCAGTCGAGGATGCCGAGGCCGGCAGCGAGGCCGGTGGCGAAGCAGGCGTTGAGCAGATAGCCGCCGGTGGGGGCTTCCCAGTCCAGCATCTCGCCGGCGGCGAACACGCCGGGCAAGGCCTTGAGCATGAAGCGTGCATCGAGGCTGTCGAAGGCAATGCCGCCCGCCGTGCTGATGGCTTCGGCCACCGGGCGTGCGGCATGGACGGTGATCGGCAAGGCCTTGATCGCCGCGGCTAGCGCTGCCGCATCATCGAACTGCTCGCGCGGCAGCACTTCCCGCAGCAGCGCCGATTTGACGCCGGCGATGCCGAGGCGGCTTTGCAGGTGGCTCGACATCGAACGCGAACCGCGCGGATGACGCACCTGCTCGAGCACCTGTTCGGCACTGCGTCCGGGCAGCAGATCGAGCGTGAAGGTGGCGGTGCCGTGTCGACGGATGTGCTCGCGCAACGGCCGCGAAAACGCGTAGATCAGACTGCCTTCCACGCCATGCGCGCTCACCACCATCTCGCCGGGCCGCTGCTCGACGCGGCCATCGTCATCGACGAAGCGCAGCGTCACCGACTTGAGCTGCGCACCGGCGAACTTCTCGCGCAGGTGATCGCTCCAG
>SPQI01000168.1 GCA_004570315.1 Oxalobacteraceae bacterium OM1
TTGTGGACGCGCAGCCTCCACCTGGTCGAGTGCTTCGTTCACGAGGTCGAGCACGCCGTCCCCATGCGCCGCCGAGATGACGTACGGGTCGCCGAGGCCGAGTTCGTAGAAATCGGCCGTCACCGAGGTGTACTTCATACCCTCGGCCTTGTTCACCACCAGCATGACGGGGCGACCGGACTTGCGAAGGAAGTCCGTGATGGTCTTGTCGTGCGGCGTCATACCCTGACGGCCGTCAACGATGAACACCACCATGTCGGCTTCCGCGACGGCTTGCTTGGTCTGCTTCGCCATCTCGTGCAGGATGCCCTCTTTCGCCACCGGCTCGAAACCGCCGGTGTCGATGGCGAGGAAGGGGCGTTCGCCGATGCGGCCTTCGCCGTAGTGACGGTCACGCGTCAGGCCCGGCATGTCAGCGACGAGCGCGTCGCGCGACCGCGTGAGCCTGTTGAAGAGCGTGGATTTGCCGACATTGGGTCGGCCGACTAGGGCGATTACCGGCTTCATGAATACGTTATTCGGCCGCAACCGCGACCAATGCTCCTGCCTGGGTTTGGAAAATGGCGGTCTTGCCGTCGTTGAGAGGGGTCGTTCCGGTCAGCGAACTGCCGTCGGTGGAAACCCGGGCGACGAACGCGCCGTCATCCCGCGACAGGAAATGGACATAGCCCTGGTAGTCGCCGACGGCGACTGCATTGCCGAGCGCAGCCGGCGCCGAGAGACGGCGATAGGCCAGCTTGTCGTTCTTCCATGCGCCGGCTCCGGACTCGCGGGACAGCGCCGTCACGGCACCTTTGTCGTCCGCTGCATAGACGAAACGGTCGTCCCCCGCCAACCCCACATCGCTGGAGAATTCCTTGGCCCAGCGCGGCGCACCGGTGACTGCATCGAAGCACGCGACCTTGCCTTGGTACGAGACGGCACAGACGTCGCGGCCGATCAGCAAAGGCATACCCGCAACGTCGGAAATGCGCTCGAGTTCCGTTGCGCCGCGCGGATCGCCGACAGCGACTTCCCAGCGCGGCGCACCGCTCGCCGTCGCAAGCGCAAGCAGGCGACCGCCGGGCAAGGCCACGAACGCCGTGGGACCGACGATCTGAATGCCCGGCGCCGAACGCAGGGTCAATGCTGGCGTCGTACGCTGCAGGAACCAGCGCCGCGCACCGGTATCCGCGTCGTAGGCCGTCACGCGGTTGTCTACACTGCGCACGACCACGAGGCCCTGCCCGACTGCCGGGGCAGACAACACTTCGCTGCTCGCCTGCGCCTTCCAGCGCAGCTTCCCTTCGACGTCGTAGGCGAGGACCACGCCCTTTTCGCCGGCCACCGCCACCGTATTGCCGTCCGTGCCGACGCCCGCCGTCAGCGGCATACCGGCGGAGATGCTCCAGCGCTGCCGCCCGGTCGCCGCATCGACGCGCACGATGGTGCCCTCACTACCGGCCGCATACACATAGCCGCTCGACAAGGCCGGCGTGAACACGAAATTGCCGGCACGGCCAACCGACGCCGTCCACAAGGTACGCGCCGTCATGGTGGGCTTGAAATCCACCAGCGCAGCCGGCGGGTTGCGCTTTTCGGCGCGCGAAAACGGATTCAAGTCAGCCAGCGTGGAGCAACCGGCCAGTGCCGAAATCAGTGCGACACTCGCGAGCTTTGCAGCAGTACGCATTCGTTCCCCTTGATTATTGTTGTGCGTCGTTCTTGTCAGGCCGCTTTGGCCGGCGTACCGCCGATGGCGTCCAGCTTGATCTGGATCAGCTGCCGGTTCGGGTCCTTCTCATCCGTTTTTTCGAGTGCCTGCTGATAAGCATTGCGCGCCTCGGCAACCTTGTTCTGCGCAACAAGAATGTCGCCACGGCGGTCAGCCACGGCGCCCGCGAATTGCGCGGAAAAGTCTCCGTCCAGCGTCTTCAGCGCCTGGTCATACGCCTTCTCGTCCAGCAAAACGCCGGCGAGGCGAATGCGGGCGATCGCCTTGTATTCGTCGCTGCCCTTGTCGACCACCCATTGGAGCCTTTCCTTGGCGGTTTTCAAATCATTGGCGTCGAAAGCGGTTTTCGCGGCAGTCAGGGCAGCCATCTCCGCATAAGCTGTCCGGCCGAAACGCTCGGTGATGTCGGTTGCAGCACGCTGGATTTTCGCAGCGTCATTGGCAGCCACAGCCTTCTGCAGTTCGTCGTAGAGCTGCGCTGCCTGGGTCGCCTGCGAACGCTGGTAGGTGTTCCAGCCGTTCCAGCCGGCATACGCCGCCAGCGCGGCGATCAGCAGCCAGGTCACGAGATTGCCGTACCGGTTCCACCACGCCTTCAGCGCGGCCAGCTGTTCCTGTTCTTCGAGATCGTATGCCATGGTCTTCTAGTCGTTATCAATGGTGATGGTGGTGGGTCGGATCGTCGCAGCCGTCGCCGCAGGTGATCTGGTCGACGATGTAATTGGCAACCTCGTCGAAGGGCACGGTCGCTTGATTGCCTTGCTCTCCCTCGCCGCGCAAGGCTTTCACGCCGGCGGTCCCATTCGCGACTTCGTCCTCTCCGAGAATGACGGCGTAGCTGGCGCCGCTGGCGTCGGCACGCTTCATTTGCGACTTGAAGCTGCCGCCCGCGCTGGCTGCAGCGCAATGCGTCACCACATCCAGGCCGGCGTCGCGCAACCGTTCGGCGACGACAAAGGCCTGCAGCTGCGCCGCTTCGCCCTGATGCACGACATACACGTCGCACTGGTTAGGCGCGAATTGCTCGCCGGACGCCTTCATCAGTTCGAGCAGGCGCTCGACGCCCATGGCGAAACCACAGGCCGGCGTCGGTTTGCCGCCGAACATTTCGACCAGCGGGTCGTAACGTCCGCCGCCGCACACGGTGCCTTGAGAGCCGAGCTGGTCGGTCACCCATTCGAACACCGTGCGATTGTAGTAATCCATGCCGCGGACCAGCCGCGGATTGATGGTGAACGGAATATTGTTGTGGCGGAGGATGCGCTGCACGCCTTCGAAGTGGGCGCGCGACTCCTCGCCGAGATAATCGATGAGCTTCGGCGCCTTGTTCACCATGTCCTGCATGCCAGGATTCTTCGTATCGAGAATACGCAGCGGATTCGAATAGAGGCGGCGCTGGGCCTCGGCGTCGAGCTGGTCGCGGTGTGTCTCGAAGTAGGCGATCAGGTCGGTACGGTGCTTGTTGCGTTCATCTGCATCGCCGATGGAATTCAGTTCGAGCCGGATGCCGTCCAGACCGAGATCGGCCCACAGGCGCTGGCACAGCATGATCAGCTCGGCATCGACATCCGGGCCAGAGAAGCCAATGGCTTCGGCGCCGACCTGATGGAACTGGCGATAGCGGCCGCGTTGCGGTTTCTCATGGCGGAACATCGGCCCGACGTACCACAGCCGCTTCGGACCGTCGTACGTGAGGTTGTGCTCGATGGCCGCGCGCACCACGCCGGCCGTGTTTTCCGGGCGAAGAGTCAGCTCGTCGCCGTTCATCGAATCGGTGAAGGAATACATCTCCTTCTCGACGATATCGGTGACGGCCCCGAGGCCGCGTGCAAACAGCGGCGTAGGTTCGACGATGGGCGTGCGGATCTGCTGGAAGCCGTAGCTCTTCAACACGGACTGCACCGTGTTCTCGAACAGCTCCCACAGCGGCGCATCGGCGGGCAGGATGTCGTTCATCCCTTTGACGCCGACGATTTTCTCGACTTTCTTGTTTTCAGACATGATTCATGTACGAAGCCGCCGGTTCAGGCGCCGACGGTTTCGTTCTTTCTGTATCGGGTCCGGACATAGTCCAGGACAATTTGCTGGAACTCCTCGGCGATGCGCTCGCCTCGCAGGGTGATCTTCTTTTCGCCATCGATGAACACCGGCGCGGCGGGCGATTCGCCGGTACCCGGAAGACTGATGCCGATGTTGGCGTGCTTCGATTCGCCGGGGCCGTTCACGATACATCCCATCACAGCGACGTTCATGTTCTCGACGCCTGGATAGCTTTGCTTCCACGACGGCATCTGCTCGCGCAGATATGTTTGGATGCGGTCGGCCAGCTCCTGGAAGACCGTGGACGTCGTACGCCCGCAGCCTGGGCAGGCGATGACCATGGGCGTGAACTTGCGCAGTCCCATGGTCTGCAAGATTTCCTGTGCGACGATCACCTCTCGCGTACGGTCACCGCCGGGCTCCGGCGTCAGCGAGATGCGGATGGTGTCGCCTATGCCTTCCTGCAGCAGCACCGACAACGCTGCAGTCGAGGCGACGATGCCCTTGCTCCCCATGCCAGCTTCGGTCAGACCCAGGTGCAACGGATAGTCGCAACGGCGCGCCAATTCGCGATAAACCGCGATGAGGTCCTGCACACCCGAGACCTTGCAGGATAATGTGATGCGATCGCCGGCCAAGCCCAATTCCTCGGCGCGCTGGGCATTCTCGATCGCCGATGTGACCAGCGCCTCGTACATGACTGCCTGCGCGCTCCACGGCTCGGCGCGGTTGGCGTTTTCGTCCATGATGCGCGCCAGCAGATCCTGGTCCAGACTGCCCCAGTTGACGCCGATGCGCACCGGTTTGCCGTACTTGCACGCGGCTTCGATCATCTGTGCGAACTGGGAATCGCGCTTGGCGCCATGGCCGACGTTGCCGGGATTGATGCGGTACTTGGAAAGCGCCTGCGCGCATTCCGGGAAATCGTTGAGCAGCTTATGGCCGTTGTAGTGAAAGTCGCCGATCAGCGGCACGTCGATGCCCATGCGATCCAACTGCTCGCGGATCGCCGGCACGGCAGCCGCCGCTTCCGGGTTGTTCACGGTAATGCGCACGAGCTCCGAGCCGGCACGCGCGAGATCCTTGACCTGGATCGCGGTGGCAATGACATCGGCCGTGTCGGTGTTGGTCATGGACTGCACGACCACCGGGGCGTTGCCGCCGATGACGACTTCGCGCGCACCATAGCGGACGGCGACCGCGCGGGTGCGGCGCCGTGCTTGCGGACCCGAAGGAATCGGGGAGCAGAAATCCGTCATGTCACTTCACCGTCAGGCGTGCGACGTTGCCGCCGCCAGATTTGAGATCGAGCGGCGCGCCGCGCAATGTCGCCTGCACGCCCGCCGCGTTGCCGATCACGACCGAAACGGGTTCGGACACGTCGACGGTTTCCGTCTCGCCGGCTTTGACCAGGCGGGACAGCACGGCGGCATTGCCTGCGCTGCGCCGGACTTCGATCCAGGAGTCCTGACGGGCGGTGAAGACCAACGGGTCTTTCGCACTCACCGCCTTCTGCGAGGCCGGCGGATTCACCAGAACAGCCGGGGCAGCAGGCACGGTCGATGCGGGCGTCGCGACCGCGGAAGATTTTGCTTCTGGTGCCGTCGGTGCCGGTGCGGCAGCTTGAGGATTCACTGCCGGCGCCGTTGCCGCGGATGCCGTGTGCGGGGAGGCATCGGCAGCGGGTGCAGCACCCGTTGTAGCAGGCTGTGACTGGACGCCAGTCGGTTCCGCAGCAGCGGGCGTCGCGCTGGCCGGGGCGGAAGCCGCATCAGTGCCCGCAGTCGCTGGAGCGCCTTGTTGCGGCTGACCGGCGGCTGCCGAGGCAGCCTGTTCGGCATTCGAACCCGAGAAGTAGGCCAGACCGTCTTTCATCTGCGTACTCGCCGACTTCGATACATCGGCGAGATTCCCGCTCTTCTGGAACGCCCACACCGCGACGCCGGCCAGGACGACCGCCAAGGCTCCGAACAGCCATTTGGTCGCATTGCCGTCCCGCTCCATCATTGAAGGAAGACGTCCTTCCGAGAACGGCGTCGAGAGCGACTTACGCGACGCAACCGGCTCGTGCACGAGCACGGTTTCGCCACCGAGCAGCGCGAGCAGCGGAACCGGATCTTCCTTCAGAAGCTTGGCATAGCCGCGCACGAAGCCACGGACGATAGGCATGCCGGGCAGCGAAGGATAGTCGTCGCCCTCGATGGCAACGACCTGGCGTGGCGCCAGATTCAGCTGGCTGGCCACCTGCTCGACGGTCCAGCCCCGCGCCTCACGCATCGCGGCAAGACGCGCACCGGCAGACGTGGGAAGCGACAGTTGCGGCTCTTGCTCGTCTTCAGGACGCGGCAATTCGTTCATTCCGGGTTCACTCATCATAGGCCCCACGCTGGAACGCGGCGTATTCGACGGATCCCGGGAAGCGGCGGCGCAGCTGCGCAACGAGGCTTGCTTCGGCCGCACGGTCGCCGAGCTTGTGCTCGATCCGGATCGCGAGCCAGAGCGCTTCGGGCGTCAAGGCTTCCGCCTTGATGACGCGTCCCACGTAGAAGCGCGACCGCTCGTAATCACGACGTTCGAAATAGAGTTTGGAGAGATTCAGATTGGTAATCGGATCGCTCGGATCGGTCTGGAATGCCCGCGTGAAGTAGCGCTCGGCAGTGGCCTTGTCCTTAAGCTTCAGGGTGCACATCCCGGCATTGTTCAATGCCTTGGCCGGCGACTGATACGCGCGGTTCTTCAGTGCGTTCTCGAAGTAGGCGATCGATTCTTTCTCGCGGCCGTTCTGGCAGAGGAACCAGCCGTAATTGTTGTTGAAGTCGGGATTGTTCGGTGACAGGCGCAGGCCTTGCTGGAAGTTGTCGTCCGCTAGGCGGGTCTCGCCCATGTCCATGTACACGAGGCCGCGCATGACATAGGCTTCGGCGAAATTCGGATCGGCCTGCAATGCGAGCTTGATTTCATCGAGCGCTACCGGCAGCTGGCGCTGCTCGTAGTAGCCGATGGCGAGCTGCAGCCGGATGCGCGCACGCTTCTGGTTGTCGGTTTGGTCGGAGGCCGTTGGCAGCTCGCCGCGATTGGCCGCAGGACCGCCGGCACATCCGAGGAGCGCGCCGGATACGGCGATGGCAGCGAGGAGCAGGCGCCCTGCCCGCAACTTCATCGGCCCACCTCGACGATGCGTCCGAAGTTTTCCCCGAACTTTTTCTGGTATTCCGCCATTTTCTGCATGCGCTCCTGTACGCGGGTTCGATCCTGCACTTCGCCGGCAAGCTGGCCGCAGGCGGCGTCGATGTCGTCGCCGCGGGTCTTGCGTACCGTCGTGACGATGCCGGCGTCGATCAGGATCTGGGCAAATGCCTTGATGCGGGCATTGTTCGAACGCTTGAGACCGGACTCCGGGAAGGGATTGAACGGGATCAGGTTGAACTTGCACGGCACCCCGCGCTGCGGATCCTGCACCAGCGCGACCAGCTCGCGCGCATTGTCGTCGGTGTCGTTGACGCCGTCCAGCATGCAGTATTCGAAGGTGATGAAATCGCGCGGCGCATGATCCAGGTAGCGGCGGCATGCCGCCATCAAGTCCTTCAGCGGATATTTGCGATTCAGCGGCACGAGGCCGTCGCGCAGCGCATCGTTGGACGCATGCAGCGAAACAGCCAGCGCAACGGGGCATTCCTGCGACAGCTTGTCGATCATCGGGACCACGCCGCTGGTCGACACGGTCACGCGGCGCCGCGACAGGCCATAGGCATTGTCGTCCAGCATGAGCTTAAGTGCAGTGACCGTCGGCTCAAAGTTCAGCAGCGGTTCGCCCATGCCCATCATGACGACGTTGGTGATCTGGCGCTCGCCCTTGGGACCGGGTTCGATACCCTTGGTGCGACGCAGCTCGAATTCGGCCATCCAGAGCTGGCCGATGATTTCGCCGACCGTGAGGTTGCGGCTGAAACCCTGCTTGCCGGTCGAGCAGAACCGGCAATTCACCGCGCACCCGGCCTGCGTCGAGATGCAGAGGGTGCCGCGGTTTTCTTCCGGGATGAAGACAGTCTCGACGGCATTGCCCTGCCCCACGTCCACCAGCCACTTGCGTGTGCCATCGGACGAGGTGTGGTCGCTGATGATCGCAGGCGCGGCGATGGTCGCGCGCGACTTGAGCTTGTCGCGCAGCGATTTGGCGAGGTCCGTCATCGCGTCGAAGTCGCTGGCGCCGAACTGATGAATCCAGCGCTGCAACTGCTTCGCGCGAAAAGGCTTTTCACCCAGCTCGCCGCAATAGGCGACGAGCTGCGCGGGATCCAGGTCCAGCAGGTTGGTGAGCGCCGTCATAGGTAAGCATCATCCTGCCGCCTTCGATGCACCGAAGGCAGCTGTAGGGGGATTAACGGGAGTAGACGTTCAGCGCCGGGAAGAAATAGGCGATTTCAACCTTGGCGGTGTCGGCGCCGTCGGAGCCGTGCACGGCATTGGCGTCGATGGAGTCGGCGAAGTCGGCGCGGATCGTGCCTTTGTCGGCTTTCTTCGGATCGGTGGCGCCCATGAGTTCGCGGTTCTTGGCAATGGCGCCCTCACCCTCGAGAACCTGGATCATCACCGGGCCCGAGACCATGAAGTCAACCAGGTCCTTGAAGAAAGGACGCTCGCGGTGGACGGCGTAGAAGCCCTCGGCCTCGGCGCGGGACAGTTGCGCCATGCGGGCAGCAATGACCTTCAGGCCGGCGTTCTCGAAACGGGTGTAAATCTGGCCGATCACGTTCTTGGCGACTGCGTCGGGCTTGATGATCGAGAGGGTGCGTTCGATTGCCATCTGTAAAAACTCCAATAAAAAGAAAGGGTTAAGCAAGAAAAGGGAGAAATCAACTAACCTTCTATTCTACCACGAAACACCTTCTCCAAGGCCGCTTCGGAGCCGACTGCCGCAAGTAGCTGAACTATGGGCAGCTCACCGGATTCCAATGGACGCGTGCTATTCTTTTCGCGCCGCAATTTCCCCATCCTTACGGAGGTTCTATGGATCAGCAGTTGCAACCCACATTCGGGACAGCCAGCGACGTTCTTGCCGTGCGCCACCGCGTGCTGCGCAATACTTATTGGCTGCTTGCCATCTCCATGATCCCGACCGTCCTGGGCGCCTGGCTCGGCGTGCAGATGAAGTTTTCCTTCTTCGCCGGGAGCCCGTTCATGGGCTTCATGCTGTTTTTGGCGATTGCCTTCGGTTTTTTCTACGCGATCGAACGGACGAAGAATTCCGGTCTCGGCGTTGCGATCCTGCTCGGCTTCACCTTCTTCATGGGACTGATGCTGTCCCGTCTGATCGGCCAGATCCTAGGCTTTGCCAACGGCGTTCAGCTGATCACGACGGCATTCGGCGGCACAGCGGCCATCCTGGCAACGATGGCGTCGATTGCGACCGTTTCCAAGCGCGATTTCTCCGGCCTAGGGAAATGGCTGTTCGCCGGCGTCATCGTCATCCTGTTGGCTGCACTGGCCAACGTGTTCCTGCACCTGCCTGCGCTGTACCTGGTCGTGTCGGTCCTCGCAATCGCGATCTTCTCGGCCTATATCTTGTACGACGTGCAACAGATCATCAACGGCGGCGAGACGAACTACATCACAGCAACCTTGAACATCTATCTCGACGTCTACAACATCTTCACCAACCTGCTGGCGCTGCTGGGCATCTTCGGCGGCGAACGCGACTGATCTGATTTGCCTGTCATGAAACGAAAAAGCCGACCCGCGGGTCGGCTTTTTGTTGCCTTCGCCGTCCTATGTTCAGGCGGCCAGTTCGAACACGGCGATCGATTCGACGTGCGCTGTATGGGGAAACATGTTCACCACGCCGGCCTGCTTCAGGACATAGCCACCCTGGTGAACCAGGTAGCCAGCATCGCGAGCCAGTGTCGACGGATTGCACGAAACGTACACGATGCGCTTCGGCTTGAGCGCCGCATGCTCGCCGGCGAGGTCGCCGATGGCTTGGCAAACGGCGAAGGCACCTTCGCGCGGCGGGTCGATCAGCACGCGGTCGAAGCGGCCGAGCGCAATGAAATCCTCGCTGTTCGCCTCGAACAGGTTGCGGGTCGAGAAACGGGTCTTGGCATCGAGACCGTTGGCGCGGGCGTTTTCTTCCGCGCGCTGGGTCAGCGTCGCACTGCCCTCGATGCCGACCACTTCGCGCGCTTGCGTCGCAAGCGGCAGCGTGAAGTTGCCGAGACCGCAGAACAGGTCCGCCACGCGTTCACCCGGTTGCACGTCCAATAGGCGTAGGGCCCGCGCCACCAGCACGCGATTGATCTGATGATTCACCTGAGTGAAATCGGTCGGCTTGAACGGCATCTTGACGCCGAATTCAGGCAGCGCGTAAAACAGCTCGGTGTCCACCGGGTAGAACGGATAGACGGTGTCCGGACCCTTCGGCTGCAGCCACCATTGCACGCGATGGGCGTCGGCAAAGGCGCGTAGCTTGGCCTCATCGTCAGCATTCAACGGCTCCATGTTGCGCATGACCAGCGCGGTGACGCCCTCCCCGACTGCCAGCTCGAGTTGCGGCATGCGATCGAAGATCGAGAGCGACGCAACGAGTTCGCGCAGCGGGACGAGCATCGCGGAAACGTGCGGCGGCAGAATCTCGCAGGTCTTCATGTCGGCGATGAAGGAAGACTTGCGCTCGTGGAAACCGACCAGCATTCCGCCCTTCTTTGCCACGTGGCGCACCGACAGGCGAGCCCGGTAGCGATAACCCCAGGTCGGTCCGTGGATCGGCGTCAGCATGCTTTCAGCACGCACCTTGCCGATGTGCCAGAGATTGTCTTCGAGCACGCGCTGCTTGACCGCGACCTGCGCCGCCGGATCGAGATGCTGCATCGCGCAGCCGCCGCAGGTCCCGAAGTACACGCATTTCGGCGCAACCCGCAGCGAGGACTCCCGATGGACTTCCGTCAGGGTTGCCGCTTCCCATTTCGGCTTCTTCCGGAACGACTGGAAGCGAACGCGCTCGCCCGGCAGTCCGCCTTCGACGAAAATCACCTTGCCTTGGGAGCCATCTTCGTTTTGCAGATGACCGACGCCGCGGCCTTCCATGTCGAGAGACTCGATTTCAATGATGTCGTGCTGCATAGCAAAAAAGGAAACGCCCGCTGTCGCGGGCTATCTGAGGTTGATGCGAAGGCGAGATTGTACTCAGGATTGGGCCGCAAGCGGCCAGGCAGCGAGATATTCGTACCAGTGCTGACCATCGAGTTGCCTGAGGCTGGAGCGCACCAATTCCACCTCGGCATCGTAGGCTGCACGCGTCAACGCACCGCGCATCAGCTGGAAGCGGCAGTAGACGAGGTAGGTATTGACCACGTCGGTCTCGCAGTAATCGCGGATTTCCTTCAGCCGGCCTTCCTGGAACAGCGTCCAGACCTGCGAGCCGTCGACACCGAGCTTGCCCGGAAAACCGCACAGCTTGGCGAGGTCGTCGAGCGGCGCATTGGCCCGTCCGGTATAGAGCGCGAGCAGATCCATCAGGTCCATGTGACGCGTGTGATACCGGCTCAGGTAGTTGTTCCACTTGAACTCGCGATCGTCGTCGCCCATCTCCCAATAGCGCCGTGCCGTCACCCCATGGACCATCGCTCGGTAATGCAGCACCGGCAGATCGAAGCCGCCGCCGTTCCAGGAAATCAGCTGCGGTGTGTAGCGCTCGATCGTACGGAAGAAATCCTGCACCAGCTTCGGCTCCTGGTCTTCGAGCGTGCCGAGGGAGCGCACGCGGAAGCCGTCGTCGTCGCGGAACACACAGGAAATCGCGGCGACGCGATGGAGATGGTGCTGGAGGAAATCGGAACCGGTTTTCTCGCGGCGTGCCTGGAACGCCGCGGCGGCGACGTCGGCGTCGCTCATCGTCGCAGGGCATGCATTGAGCGCGCGCAGTCCCGCCACATCGGGAATTGTCTCGATGTCGAAAACGAGAATCGGAATCACAACAAGGCGTCCTTGCCTACACCGCGTGCGGTCAGGGCGCGCTTGAGCTTCACTAGTGCTTCCTGCTGGATCTGGCGCACGCGTTCGCGCGTGACACTCATTTCGGCGGCGAGCTCTTCAAGCGTCGCCGGATCGTCGTTGTCGAGGCCGAAGCGGCGAATGATGACGACGCGCTGCTTGTCCGGCAGCTTCTTGAGCCAGTCACGGACGAGCACCGTCATCTCGTGATGTTCGGCGCGCGAATCCGGGCCGTCGTCCGAGTCGCCGGGCAGCATGTCCATGAGGCTGGCCTGCGGGTCGTTGTCGAGCGGCGCGTCGAGCGAGGTGGCATGCTCCGACAAGGCGAGAATGTCCTGCACATCCTCCACCGGACGATCGACCAGATGCGCAATGTCTTCCGCGCTCGCATCCTTGCCGTCGTGATGTTGTGCTTCGAGATGGTATTTGGCGCGCAGGATCTGGTTGAGCTCGCGCACCATGTGCACCGGCAGACGCACGGTGCGTGCCTGGTTCATGATGGCGCGCTCGATGCTTTGGCGGATCCACCACGTTGCATACGTGGAGAAGCGAAAGCCGCGCTCGGGTTCGAATTTATCGATGGCTCGCATCAGCCCGAGATTGCCTTCTTCGATCAGATCGAGCAGCACGACGCCGCGATTGATGTAGTGCTTCGCGATCGAGACGACTAGGCGCAGGTTGTGCTCGATCATCTTCTGCCGCGCCTCGAAATTTCCCTGCTTGGCAAGCGTGGCGTAGCGAACTTCTTCTTCCACGGTCAGCAGCGGGCGCGCACCGATCTGGTTCAGGTAATGCTGTGTCGTATCGGTCGACAGCTCGGCAGCCAGCACCGTCTTCAGTTCGTCCACCGGATCGACGGCGCGGGCGGCAGCGCCCTCGGCCGGGATGGCTTCGGCGTCATCGATCAGTGCGCCGTCGCCTTCCTCGATCAGGTCGTCGGAAGACGACTCGTCATCCAGTGGGTCGTTCGGAGTATGTGCCATCGAGGACTCGGTCTTTAGCGACTTGGTAAGAACTTGGATGGATCGACGGGCTTGCCTTGTTGACGGATCTCGAAATGCAGCTTGACGGAATCACTGTCCGAATTGCCCATTTCGGCAATCTTCTGGCCTTTCGCGACAGTTTGATCCTCTTTCACGAAGATGGTTTTGTTGTGCGCATAAGCCGACAGCAGGTTGTTCGAGTGTTTGACGATTACAAGGTTGCCGTATCCGCGGATGCCGCTACCAGCATACAGCACCTTGCCCGCGCCTGCGGCGAGTACGGGCTGGCCGATCTTGCCGGCAATGTCGATGCCCTTCTTGCCTTCGCTAAAGGTGCCCACGACCTTGCCGTCGGCCGGCCAGATCCAGGACACGTTCTCGTCATCCGGCGACAAGCTCGGCGCAGCGTCGGGTGCCTTGTCGGTCTTCGGTGCTTCGGGACGGGTGCCGGGAGCGATCGAAGCCTGCGGCGGAACCGTCGCATTGGCAGCCGCATCGGGCTTCTGCATCTCGGCGAGGGTCGCGTCCGAATACGGTTTCTTGTCGCCGCGCGGACCGGTCTTGTTGCTGCCTGCTGCGGCGCTTGCGCCGGGGGCCAGTGGACGGACTTCGACGCCCGACGCCACGTTGACACTGCCGGTCTGCGTGCCATTGGCAGCAGCCGAACCCGGCTCGGGAGGCAGCACGCGCAGGACCTGGTCGACCTTG
>SPQI01000198.1 GCA_004570315.1 Oxalobacteraceae bacterium OM1
GGGAGCCTGCATGCACATCACGCACGTGAATTTCGCGCTCGGCTTTCGCGGCGGCGAGCGCCAGACCTATAACCTGATCGCCGAACTTGCCGGTCTTGGCGTGCGGCAAACGCTTCTATGCCGCACCGGTGCCGCGCTCAAGCAGCGCTGCGCGGCATTGCCGATCGACATCGTCGAATGCCGGCATCCGCTGAGCACGCAAGCTGCAGCGGCCCTAGCCTCGCGTCATTGCGGCGGCGGGGCCGCGACCTCTTCTTCATCGAGTGCGCTCAGCGGCGAGCGCGGCAGTTGCGCAGGCCGGCGCGCCACCGCTTCGACGAGCGGAGCGAACGGCGAGGCCGACGCCGTTTCGCAGCGGCGGGCCGTGCTGCGCCCCAGCGGAATCGTATAGCCGGCATGCAGCGACATGCCTTCCGCGCTGCTTGAATCGCGCGCGAGCGAAATGCTCCAGGCGCCGCCGGCGAGCCCGAGATCGAAGCGTTCCGTGCTGGCGCCGGCACCGTAGCGTCCCTGCAGGCGCATGCAGCCATCGAGCTGGTAGCTGAGCGCCACGCTGCCCATCGAAGGTTCCGACGTCGTCGGCGGCAATCCCGCCTGGTAATACGTGAGCTGGTTCTGGCCCTGCTTGAGTTCGAGGCGGCTGCGTTCGGTCGGATGCAGGCCGAGGTCGAGGAGATAACCGCGCATCCGTCCCAGCACGGGGTCGATGGCGCCATCGCCGGCGGGCGTACGGGCTGCGTCGTCGGCAATATGAAAGAGCGCGATGCCGGCCGAGGAAATCAGCCCGTCGCCGAAATGCTTGCGGCCGGTGAACATGAGGCTGTTTTGTGCGCCGGCGCAGCCTGCAGTGTCGCAGTCGCCCCGTTGGCGCAACTCGCCCGCAATCACCCGGAAGCGCAGGCTGCGATCCGGAGCCAGGATGCCGCTGACCAGGGTCTCGGCATGGTCGGCCTTGTAGTCGGCTCGGGCGCCGACGCCCAGTCCTTCGCCGAGTAGTGTGGCGTAATCGAAGGCCAGGCCGGGCGCGTCGCTGTTCGCCCGCAGCTGAGCGTGCCAGCGCTCGTCGCGCGCCTGGTAACCGATGCCTAGTGCGCGGCGCTCGAACAGGAGCCGTCCGGGGCCGCCGTCGGCGGTCGAAAAGTCGGGCAATTCGCTCGCCGGCGCGCGGCTGAACAGCACGCCTGCCTGCGCCAGCGCGGCGGCGAGGAGGAAGCAGGCGCCAAGACTGGCGCGCGGGATCGTGCTCATGGCTGGCGTGCGGTGGGGGCTATGCATCCTCTTTACCAAACTCTTCGGAGGACGCCTTGGCGGCGCGCAAACGCCGCCTGGGGTCCTACATCATGAAAGGCAGCGGCTGCAGGCCATAGGCTTCATCCAGCGTACCGATGCTTTCGAGCATGTATTGCAGCCCCTGGTTCAATACGGCGAGCTGTTCGGGCTGCAGCTGGCGGAGCGACTCGGGCAGCAGGCCGCGTGCCGGACGCGGCGCCTTGTCGAGCAGTTCACTGCCCGTGGGCGACAGGGAAATGCGCACGGCGCGCTGGTCGCCCGGGTCGCGTGCCTTCACGATCAGCCCGCGCTTTTCCAGCGCGTCGAGGAGGTTGCTCACCGTAGTCTGGTGTACTGCAAGCCGGTTGGCGATCTGCCCCACCCGCAGCCCCGGCTCCTCGTCCAGCTCCTGGAGAATCCACAGCTGGGCGCCGCTGACGCCGCATTGCTTTTCCACCCAGGCCGAATGGCGCTGGGCGGCGCGGATGACGATCCGCAGCTTCTTCAGGGTGTCGAGATGCGGAACGTCGTCGTTGCTGCTGTTGTTGGAGTGTTTCGTTTTTGCCGTCATGTTTCCCCCAATACATATTTGCTGCAATATAATCTTGCCGTCTGCGCCTCGTCCACCCGGCAAGGCCGGCACCGCACCAACCATTCACCCGGAGAAAGAGATGCATTCCCTCAAGAACGTTCCCGTGATCCTGTCGGCCCTGCTCGCGCTGGCCGCCTGCAGCACGACCAAGCTCAACGACAAGCCGGTCACCGACGCCAAGCCGGCCGCCGCGCCTGCCGCCACCACTGCCGCCGTGGCACCCGCCGCCGTCGATCCGCTGAACGATCCGAAGAGCGGCCTTGCCAAGCGTAGCGTGTATTTCGACTATGACAAGTATGAAGTGAAACGCGATTATCAGCCCACGGTTTCCGCGCACGGTCAGTACCTGTCCAGCCACAAGGATCGCAAGATCGTCATCCAGGGCAATGCCGACGAGCGCGGCAGCAGCGAGTACAACCTCGCCCTCGGCCAGAAGCGCGCCGAAGTCGTCCGCAAGCAGCTGGCCGGCATGGGCGTGCCCGACAGCCAGATGGAAGCCGTCTCATTCGGCAAGGAAAAGCCGAAAGCAACCGGCCACGACGAGACAGCCTGGGCGGAAAACCGCCGCGCCGACATCGTCTACGACGCCAAATAAGCCTCACACCATCTGAACGGCCCGCCCCGCGCGGGCCGTTTCTTTTTGCAGCCGGGACGACCTGCGTCAAAGTCCCGCGCTTCTTCCCGCCTACACTGGCGCATTCGCCGGGCCCCGCGCCGTCCATGCCAGCCTCACAACCCTTGTCTTGAAAAAAGAAATCCCCGCCCATATACTTAGCACTCGTTAAGGGAGAGTGCTAACAACTTCCTTGGCGCACCACTTTCCAGTGCGGTTTTGCTGCACCAGAAACTCGAACCTTGCAGCAAGATCTGCCGCAAATAAAACATAACCCATTGATCTTTAAGGAGTTTGTATGAACCTTCGTCCTCTGCACGATCGCGTCATCGTCAAGCGCCTCGACCAGGAAACCAAGACTGCGTCCGGCATCGTTCTTCCGGAGGCAGCTGCCGAGAAGCCGGATCAGGGCAAAGTCCTGGCCGTCGGCAACGGCAAGATCCTGGAAGACGGCAAAGTCCGCGCGCTGGACGTGAAAGTCGGCGACACCGTGCTGTTCGGCAAATACTCCGGCCAGACCGTCAAGGTCGGCGGCGACGAAGTGCTGGTGATGCGCGAAGAAGACATCATGGCCATCGTTCAGCAGTAATACGAATTTCAACGAATTGATTAAGGAGTCAGAACATGGCAGCTAAAGAAGTCGTATTCGGCGATGCCGCCCGCGCCAAGATGGTCGAAGGCGTCAACATCCTCGCCAACGCCGTCAAAGTCACCCTGGGCCCGAAAGGCCGCAACGTCGTGCTGGAGCGCTCCTTCGGCGCCCCGACCGTCACCAAGGACGGCGTCTCCGTTGCAAAAGAAATCGAACTCAAAGACAAGCTCATGAACATGGGCGCGCAGATGGTGAAGGAAGTCGCTTCCAAGACCTCCGACAACGCCGGCGACGGCACCACCACCGCGACCGTGCTGGCGCAAGCCATCGTCCGTGAAGGCATGAAATACGTTGCCGCCGGCATGAACCCGATGGACCTCAAGCGCGGCATCGACAAGGCTGTCACCGCCACCGTCGAGCAGCTCAAGACCATCGCCAAGCCCTGCACCACCTCCAAGGAAATCGCCCAGGTCGGCTCGATCTCCGCAAACTCCGACGCGTCCATCGGCGAGCGCATCGCTGAAGCGATGGAAAAAGTCGGCAAGGAAGGCGTGATCACCGTCGAAGACGGCAAGTCCCTGAACGACGAACTCGACATCGTGGAAGGCATGCAATTCGACCGCGGCTACCTGTCCCCGTACTTCATCAACAACCCGGACAAGCAAGTCGCCGTCCTGGAAAACCCGTTCGTCCTGCTGTTCGACAAGAAGATCTCGAACATCCGTGACCTGCTGCCGGTGCTGGAACAAGTTGCCAAGGCCGGCCGTCCGCTGCTGATCATCGCCGAAGACATCGAAGGCGAAGCGCTGGCCACCCTGGTGGTCAACAACATCCGCGGCATCCTGAAAACCTGCGCCGTCAAGGCTCCGGGCTTCGGCGACCGTCGCAAGGCCATGCTGGAAGACATCGCCATCCTGACCGGTGGTCAAGTGATCGCTGAAGAAGTCGGCCTGACCCTGGAAAAAGCCACGCTGAACGACCTCGGCCAAGCCAAGCGCGTCGAAATCGGCAAGGAAAACACCACCCTCATCGACGGTGCCGGCCAGGCAGCTGCGATCGAAGCGCGCGTCAAGCAGATCCGCGTCCAGATCGAAGAAGCCACCAGCGACTACGACCGTGAAAAACTGCAAGAGCGCCTGGCCAAGCTGGCCGGCGGCGTGGCAGTGATCAAGGTTGGTGCTGCAACCGAAGTCGAGATGAAAGAGAAGAAGGCACGCGTGGAAGACGCGCTGCACGCTACCCGCGCTGCCGTGGAAGAAGGCATCGTCCCGGGCGGCGGCGTGGCCCTGCTGCGCGCTCGCTCCAACATCAAGGACCTGAAGGGCGACAACCCCGACCAGGACGCCGGTATCAAGATCGTGCTGCGCGCGATGGAAGAGCCGCTGCGCATGATCGTCACCAACGCCGGCGAAGAAGCCTCCGTGGTGGTCAACAAGGTCATCGAAGGCAAGGGCAACTTCGGCTACAACGCTGCCAACGGCACTTACGGCGACATGGTCGAAATGGGCGTGCTGGATCCGGCCAAGGTCACCCGCTCCGCGCTGCAGAACGCTGCGTCGATCGCCGGCCTGATGCTGACGACGGACTGCACCGTGGCCGAGCTGGTGGAAGACAAGCCGGCTGCTGCTCCGGCAGGCATGGGCGGCATGGGCGGCATGGACATGATGTAATCGTCCGGCTTCCTGCCCTCACAGGCAGTCGCCAACGAAAAAGCCCGCGGTTTGCGCCGCGGGCTTTTTTTATTTGGTGTGACGTAATGCATTCGCAAACGCGAGACCGTTCCGCATCCCATTCCAATAACGGCCGTCGACGGGTTTGCGCTACGCGTTCCCGTCACAGCCCTTCTTTTCCTTACGTCGCGTTCCGCTGATGCGAATAGAAGAAGCGCATCATCTCCCGCGCCGCATTCGGGCCTTGCGGGTCGGTGTATGAGCCTTTGCTGCTCCCGCCCGACCAGGCATGCCCAGCCCCATGCACGAGCCACTTTTCCGCAATGGCCTTGCCTTGCGCGTCATGCACAACGGTTCGCGTGTACGTTCTGCCATTGGCTGTGCCGCTGGTCTCCACCTTGCCGCCCGCACCCGGGCCGGCGCTCTGCGGCACGCATTGCGCGAACGCCATGTCGCCGTTGGAGGAATCCACCGTCGCATCCCGATCGCCATGAAACACAATCACCGGCATGGTGTGGCCGAACGGCTTTGCGGTGTTGCGCGAGGTGCTTTTGAGCTTGCGGTTCTTCATGACGGCAAACGCCGACGGCACGTCATGTGCCACGGCGTACGGAAGACCGGAGTGAATGCCGATCGCGGCATACAGGTCCGGGTAGGTCGCGCCGAGCACGGCTGCCATCGCGCCGCCAGCGGACAGACCGGCCACATACACGCGGCTGGCGTCGATGGCGTACTCGCGCATGACGGCGCGCGTCATGTCGGCAATGAGCGCGGGCTCGCCCTGGTCGCGGCGCTGATCGGCAGCGTTGAACCAGTTCCAGCAGTTCGAGCCATTCGCGGATTTGCTTTGCGCCGGGTAGAGAACGAAGCACTGCTCGCTCTCGGCCACCGCATTCATCTGCGTCCCGGCAGCGAAGTCGTCGGGATTCTGCGTACAGCCATGCAGCATGACGACCAGGGGAAGCGGTTGGCCGGTGTAGCTGCCGGGGATATACAGCTTGTACGCACGCGTGCCGGCATGATTAGTGCAGGAACCGGAGACAAAGCGTCCCTTGCCTGCCTGGTCGGGCGCTTCCCTGACTTCGACATCTTCTACGTCTTCGGCACCCTGCGCAGCCATCGCACTCATCCAGGTGCGCGAGAGCCTGCGCAGCCGTGCGTGCGCGTTGCCTTGCGACGCGGTTGCCGGCTCGGTGTTCGGAGTGTGGAGCGGATTGATGTCGCGCAGCTCGGCGTCCTGCGGCGCGACTGTCGTGTCCGCTGGTGCGGTGCCGTGAAGCGCGCGCTGTATCGCGGCGGTCGCGGCCATGGGGCCTTCATCCTGCAGGATGCGGGTCGCTTCGCGCATCCGCGCAAGAAAGCCTTCATCGATATTCATGACATTCCTTCATGTGGAGTTAATGTATTCGGCCGGCCAAGGCTGCCTTGACCGCGGCGCTGGCATGCAGCGCACCGAGCACGGTGATCGAGTCGATGGTGGCCAGCGCCAATTCGGGCGTGACGTCGGTGCCAATGCTGGCCAGCCCGAGCACCTGGATCTGCAGCGTCTGTCCGGCGGCGCGGACCGCTTCCAGATCGGCGCGGGAGTAATGCTGCAGGCCGAGCACCAGGCTCTTGCGAGCCACCGTCTGCCGGATGACTTCACCGTGGGATTGCAGCTGGTTGCGGATTGCCGTCCGAATCAGATCGGTCCGGTTGGAGTAGAAACCTTCCTGCACCAGCAGGTCGATTTGCCCGAGATCGATCGGTCCAAGGTTGATCGTGATTTTTTCCGATTCAGCAATTTTTACTGGAGTGTCCTGCGTGCGCATGCCCGTCTCGCGGTGGTTGCCATGCAGGGTATGACCATCCATTTACCATCCGGTTCCCATCCATATGGATGGTCTCTACGTCGAACGGCTTGCGAGGAGTACAGGCGCCGTCTATGGGAAGCCCAAAAAACAAAGCCCGCCGAAGCGGGCTTTCGTCACGCATGTGTCGCACATGCACACGGCAAGATTAACGGCGGCGCTGGTAGCTTTTCGCCGGCCCGCCGCCGCGTTGTTCGAGATGGCGGAAGGTGATGCGCCCCTTGGTGAGGTCGTAGGGTGAGATTTCGATCGACACCTTGTCGCCGGCAAGAATCCGGATATGGTGCTGGCGCATCTTCCCGGCGGTGTAGGCGATGAGTTTGTGACCGTTTTCCAGATCGACGCGAAAGCGCGAATCGGGGAGGACCTCGGTGACTTGGCCCATCATTTCAATAACGTCTTCTTTTGACATGCTGATTCCTTTCTAAAGTGGCCGACCCGCCGGCCGCCACGCGGCAACGTGCAGCGTCGGGCCGCTCTGTTGCCTAAGCGTTGATGCGCACGCGCATGGATGACTAACGAACAAACTGCCTCAAGCCGAAAGCGAGGGCGCGTTAGGGCGAAGATTGCCGCACTGCCAAGCGGTGCGGAGAGTGACGCGATCAGGCAGGCCGATCAGGCGCTGCGCTTGATGAAGCAACCCGGCGGAAACGTGACGCGTGGGAGCGCCCGCATAGTAAAGCGCAGATGCGGGCTGCTAACGAAGATTTCAAGGAACCCGCCATTATAACAGCGATGCGGGCGCGCATCTTCCGGCCCATGCCAGCGCATCCTGCAAGCGGTCATTTCCCCAGAACATCTCTTCGCCGACAAAGAATGTCGGTGCGCCAAAGATGCCGCGATCGCGCGCCTCGTCTGTGAACCCACGCAGGCGCAGCTTGTTGTCGTCCGTCTGTGCGGCGGCGAGGATGGCCTGCGGATCGGCGACCAAACCTTCGAGCGCAGCGGCAACGTGGTGCGGGGCATTGATGTCGAAATCGTCAACCCAGTTCTGCCGCATCACGCGCCGACAGAACTCGCCCATCCATGGTTCGGTCGCGCCCAGTGCCGCCACACGCATCGGCAGCACCGCGAGGCGCGGAAAGACGCTCGGCTTGCGAAACGGCAGGTCGTACTTTGCCGCTTCACGCTCCATGTCGCGCCACATGTAACGCCCCTTGGCCGGCTGCAGCACGAAAGGCGAAGACTCCCAGCCGAAATCGCGGAAGATCGGGCCGAGCAGGAAGGGCTTCCAGACGAGCGGAATGCCGGCGTCGCGCGCGAGGAACTCGATGCGCATCACCGACAGATAGCTGTAGTTGCTGCCGAACTCGAACCAGCATTCCAGGCTTGGCGGATTCTGCATGGCGGTCTCCCTGTTCAATCGAGCAAGACGAGGCAGCGGACTTCAATGCTGCGGCGTGGCGGCGCCCCGGCGGGCGCACGGATGTCCTCGAAGGCGCAATGCGGCGTCATGCGCGCCGGCACGTCGCGCCGCGAGTCGTAGGACTTGAACACCCAGAGTTCGTCCGGACGCATCGCCGGAACGTAGTACCAGCGGTGGGCGATGGAATGCGTCGCGAGATAGATCTGGCCGACGCGATCGGGATAGAGAATGTCCGCCTCCACCCAGTGCCGCGACCCAATGCTGCGGGTATCGCACAGGGCGAGCGGCTTGTCCCAGGCAGGATGACCGACTGGACGCCAGAAATTCAGGATCATGTAAGGCACGTCGTCCGGTGCGTCGGGCAGCACCAGCTGACGGCGGCGCGGGCCCGACGCTTCGGTGTAATCGTTGTGAACCCGGCCCAGCGCGGCTGGCATTGCGCCCGCGCGGCCGAAGGAATGCGCCGAGGTGCCGGGCTCGCATTGCCGCAGCAGGTGGTCGAAGGCCACGGCGCGCGAGCCGCCGGTGACGGCCAAGGCGAACATCTCCACGACATGCAGGTAGGCGGCAATGTCGGCTTCCGTGTCGATGTCGCCGACGCCAGTCGCATCGAGCAGCTCGAAGCCGTTGCGCTCCAGTGCGAGCGACGAGGCCACACGCCGCGCGTCGTGAATGCGGCAAGGCTGCTCCTGGAAGCGGACGTTCTCCCAAGGCATGCCGGCGGGCGGCGGATACATGTAGTTGCGCGGCCGTTCCTGGCCCGGCGCCAGGTAGCCCAGCGTTCCCGTGACGTGCGGAATCTCGATGCTTCCATCCATGACAAGCTCCTTTCGCATGACCGGTTTGCATGGCCTACAATGGCCGGTCCGGACAATGCGCTCATTCTTGCCAGTATCGGCCACCCCTTCAAACGGCAAGTTTGCATGACTCGCATGAGGAATTTGCATGCCAAGCACCCTGCTCCATCTACCGCCCTTGGACGCCTTGCGCGGCTTCGTCGCCGTGGCGCGCCGCATGAGCATCACGCTGGCCGCTGATGACCTGTGCCTGACCCAGTCGGCCGTGAGCCGCCAGGTGCAAGCACTGGAGGCGCACTTGAAGACGCCGCTGTTCGTGCGCAAGCACCGCGCCCTTGCGCTCACGAAGGCGGGCGAACAGCTGTTCCAGCTCACCGATTCCTGGATGGAGCGGTTGTCCGACTACGTCGATGAAGTGCGGCATGGCGAGCGGCCGCGGCCCGTCACGATCACCGCCAGCATCGGCGTGACGGCGCTGTGGATCCTGCCGCGGCTCGGGACGTTTCAGGCGGCGCATCCGCACATCGACGTGCGCGTGGCCGCCAACAACCGCCTGCTGGACTTGTCGCGCGAAGGGATCGACCTTGCAATCCGCTATTGCCGCGAATCGCAGGCGCCGCGCTCGGCGGTCCGCCTGTTCGAGGAACGCATCGTGCCGGTCGCCAATCCCGCGGTGGCGGCCCGTGCCTTCCGCCGCAACGGTCTGCTGCAGCAAGTCTTCCTCGAACTCGACGACCGCACGCGGCCTTGGCTGCGCTGGTCGGATTGGCTGAAGGTGCAGGGCATGGAAGGCGCGCGGCCGACGTCGACGCTGCATTTCAACCAGTACGACCAGGTGATCCAGGCAGCGCTCGAAGGCCATGGCGTGGCGCTGGGGCGGGTGGGGTTGGTGGCGCCGATGCTGCAGGATGGCCGGCTCGTCGCCCAGCCGGGAACGGAAGTCGCGTGCAGCGACTACGCCTATTGGCTGGTGCAGGCGGACGACGCGCCGCGCGCCGATGTGGCCTTGCTGCGCGACTGGCTGGTGGCGGAAGTGGCGCGCATGCCGGACGGCATGCGCTAAGAGCCTATCCGCATCCGGCCCGTTGGGCGGGCAGGCGGCGGGCGATCCCTACTGGGATAGGCTCGAAATCAGCTTTCGTCGACGTCCGGGGCCGCGCGTTCGCCGAGCGCTTCCGGCGGCTGGTAGGTGGCGAGCAAGTGCTCGCGGCTGGCGGGCGTTTCGAGGCTGATGCGGCCAAGCGCGCCGCTGCGGTAGTCGAGCAGCAGCGTGTGCGCCGCCTTCTCGTAGTCGAGGTCCCCGCCCTTCTGCCGGAAGGCGCGCCGCTTGGCGATTCCCTCGATCACGCTGACCGCGTCGATGCCGTCGATCGGAAAGCCATAGCGTGCCGTAATCAACGCCGGATAGCGCTGCAGCAGCAGTTCGGCCAGGAAGGTGGCCACTTCTTCTTCGATGACGGCGTTCACGCCCACGGCGTGGCTGGCGGCGAGCATGAGGCCGTCGGTCGGATGCTCGATCTTCGGCCACAGCATGCCGGGTGTGTCGATCAGCACCATGTTGTTGCCGAGGTAGAGCCGCTGCTGCGCCTTGGTCACGGCGGGCTCGTCACCGACCGCGGCCACGCGCTTCTTCAGCAGCGCATTCATCAGCGTGGATTTGCCGACGTTGGGAATGCCCATGATCATCATGCGCAGCGGTTTCTCCGCCGTGCCACGATGCGGTGCGATCTTCTGCGCGAGGCCGGGCACCTTGGCGACGTCGGCCGGCTTCTTGCAGCTGAGCGCCACGGCGAAGGTGTCCTTCTGCTTGCTGTAGAAGGCGATCCATTCCTTCGTCGCGACGGGATCGGCGAGGTCAGCCTTGTTGAGAATCTTGAGGCAAGGCCGCTGCCGGAACTTGCGCAGCTGCTCGATCATGGGATTGGTGCTGGCCTGCGGCAGGCGCGCATCGACCACCTCGACGACGAGGTCGGTCTTTTCCATGGACTCCGCCGCTTTCTTGCGGGCGGCGTTCATGTGGCCGGGGAACCATTGGATGGACATGCGGAGGGCTTTTCGAATTCAATCCGCTATTTTACCCGGCGCATTCAATCGATCTCGGCGAGCACCTTCAGATGGGCCACGACGCTGCGCGCCAGCGCCGACAGGTTGTAACCGCCTTCGAGGCAGCTGACGATGCGGCCCTGCGCATGTTCCTTCGCCACATCCATGATCTGCCGCGTGATCCAGGCGTAGTCATCCTCCACCAGGCACATCTGGCCGAGGTCGTCTTCACGATGGGCGTCGAAGCCGGCCGAGATGAAGATCATCTCGGGGCGATGGGCATGCAGGGCCGGCAGCCACTGTTCCGTCACCAGGCGGCGCACCTCGTCGCCCTTGGTGTAGGCCGGCACCGGCAGATTGACCATGTTCGGCCCCATCGCCGGCACGCCGCTGTAGGGATAGAACGGGTGCTGGAAAAAGCTCACCATCAGGACGCGGTCGTCGCCGGCCAATGCCTCTTCCGTGCCGTTGCCATGGTGGACGTCGAAATCGACCACCGCCACGCGCTTCAGGCCATGGACGTCGAGCGCGCGGCGTGCCGCGATGGCAACGTTGCCGAACAGGCAAAAGCCCATGGCCTCGCTCGGCCGCGCATGGTGTCCCGGCGGACGCACCGCGCAGAACGCGTTCTGCAGTTCGCCGGCGATCACGGCGTCGGTGGCGGCAACCGCCGCGCCGGCCGCGCGCATCGCGGCATTCCAGCTGTAGGGATTGAGCAGCGTGTCGGCATCGAGCGGGTAATAGCCGGCGATCGGGACGTTGTCGCGCACGCGGGCGACCGCCTCGTTGCTGTGCACGCGCTCGATGTCGGCCATGTCGACCTCGGGCGCCTCGCGCTGTTCGAGGAAGGCGTCGATGCGGCTGGCGATCAGCTGGTCCTCGATCGCCTCGAGCCGGGCGGGACATTCGGGATGCCATGACCCCATTTCATGGCGCTTGCAATCGGGGTGGGAATAAATGCCGGTGGTCATGATGTTGCGCAGGTCCGCTCGGAAGTGCGCCGGTCGATCTCGCTTAGAATCATGCTAGTGTAACCAAGAAACAGCCGCGCCGGCCCGAGCGCCGCGCCGGCGGCCTTGCGAATCCTCAACCGCACTTCCCAACTCTATTACCGCCTTCTCCATGTTCGCCAAAGTTCATGATGTCGCCAAGCAGGTCGGCCAGGTTGTCGTCGGCAAGGACGACCAGATCCGGCAGGCGCTCGTCTGCCTGCTCGCCGGCGGCCACCTGCTGATCGAAGACGTGCCGGGCGTGGGCAAGACCACGCTGGCGCACGCGCTCGCCATTTCGCTTGGACTCAAGTTCAACCGCTTGCAGTTCACCAGCGACCTGCTGCCGGCGGACGTGATCGGCATCTCCGTCTTCAATCGCGAGACCAGCACCTTCGTGTTCCATCCCGGTCCCGTGTTCACGCAGGTGCTGCTCGCCGACGAGATCAACCGCGCCACGCCGAAGACGCAGTCCGCCTTGCTGGAAGTGATGGAGGAACGGCAGGTCACCGCCGAGGGCGTCACGCGCTCGCTGCCCTCGCCCTACTTCGTGATTGCCACGCAGAACCCGGCCCACCAGATCGGCACCTTCCAGCTGCCCGAGTCGCAGCTGGACCGCTTCCTCATGTGCGTCTCGCTCGGTTATCCCGATGCGGCGGCGGAACGTGCCCTGCTCATGGGCGAGGACCGCCGCGCCATGCTCAGGAGCCTGCCCACGGCCATGCAGCCGGACGAACTGCTCGAAGCGCAGTCCGCGCTGAAGAACGTGCATGCCTCCGCGGCGCTGATCGATTATGTGCAGGCACTCGCCCAGGCCTCGCGCCAGAACGGCCTGTTCGCCGAAGGCCTCAGCCCGCGCGCCACCATTGCACTGCTGCATGCCGCGCGCGCCTGGGCCGCGCTGGAAGGCCGCAACCATGTGATTCCGGAGGATGTGCAGGCGGTGCTGGTGCCGGTGGCGGCGCATCGCTTGCGGCCCTTGAAATCCGGCACGGGCGCCGCGCTCGCGAGTCGCGACCTCGTTCTGCAACTGATGAAGTCGGTTCCGGTCTGATCCGTTCTGCATGGCGATCTTCAGCAAACTCGAGCACGCCGTCCGCAAGCGCGCGAGCAAGTGGCTGTTCCGGATGCGCGGCCCGGAACCGGGCGAGGTCGCGCTGCACCAGCGCCGCGTGTTCATCATGCCGACGCATCCCGGCTTGGGCTTCGCCGCGATGCTGATCGTGCTCTTCATCGGCGCGGCGAACTACAACCTCGGCCTCGGTTTCGGCTTCACCTTCCTGCTGGCGGGCGTCGGGCTGATCGACATGCATCTTACCTTCCGCAACCTCGCCCACCTCGCGCTGCGCTCCGGCCGCGCGATGCCGGTCTATGCCGGCGAGGACGCGCAGTTCGAGCTGCACCTGATCAACCGCCGCAAGCATGACCGCTACGCGCTCTGGCTCGACTTCCATACCGACAATCGGCCCGAACTCATGCTGCCGGCGGACGTACCCGCGAATGCCACGCGCACCGTGATCCTCGCCACGCCGGCGCGCGAACGCGGCTGGCTGCAGGCGCCGCGCGTGCGACTGCAGACGCGTTTCCCGCTCGGCCTTTTGCGCGCCTGGGCCTACTGGAC
>SPQI01000247.1 GCA_004570315.1 Oxalobacteraceae bacterium OM1
GGCATGTGCTCGAGGCGCTGGCGCAGCCGTTCCGCATCGGCACGCTGGACCTGTCGATCTCGGCCTCGATCGGCATCAGCCACTATCCGCAGCACGGCACCGACGTCGATGCGCTCATCCACGCGGCCGACCTGGCGATGTACCAGACCAAGCAAACGGGCCGCAACGATTTCCATACCTTCAGCAGCGCGTTGTACGCGCGGGCGAGCGATGCTTCGTCCATCGAAGGCCGTTTGAAGCAGGCGCTGGAGTCGGGCGGACTGGTGCTGCATTACCAGCCGGTGGTGGACATGCACAGCGGCGAGGTCGCCGGGGCCGAGGCGCTGCTGCGTCTGCCCGGAGAGAACGGCAACTTCATCCCGCCGGAACGCTTCGTGCCCATCGCCGAGTCGGCGGGTCTGATCGGCGCGCTTGGCGAATGGGTCGCCGGCGAAGCGTGCCGGCAGCATGCGGCCTGGTGCGGTGAAGGCTTGCCGCCGGTGACCATCGCGATCAATGTCTCGACCTTGCAGTTCCGCCAGCGCGGCTTCGCGCAGCGCCTCAAGAGCATCGTGCGCGAGAGCGGCATCGCGGCGCACTATCTGCAGGTGGAAGTCACCGAGAGCACCGTCATGGAAAACGTGGACGATGCCATTCGCACGCTTGAGCGCGTGCGCGAATGCGGCATCCGCGTGGCGCTCGACGATTTCGGCACCGGTCTCTCCAGCCTCAGCCACTTGAGCAACTTGCCGCTCGACAAGCTCAAGGTGGACCAGTCCTTCGTGCAGCGGTTGCAGAGCGACCGCGCCAGCCGTGCCATCACCGGCGCGGTCATCGCGCTCGGCCGCACGCTGAACCTGCAGATCGTCGGCGAAGGCATCGAATCGCCGGACGCACTTGCCTATCTTCAACAGCATGGATGCGACCAGGCGCAGGGCTTTCTAATCAGCCATCCCCTCCCGCCGGCAGAGTTCGCTCAATGGTGTCGCGAGCGTCCCGGCTTGCAGTATTTCCATTGAACGGCGCAGCGACGGCCCCAGTTCAGGGCATCGGAAAGCGATTCGGCGCCACCATGCTTATCACTCTCGCACGCTTCGTTTTCACTCTGCCAAGCAGTTGATACGCAAGTGAAACGAAAGCGCGCTTCCGGGGAACAATTTTCACCGGCGCTACTTCTAAGAGCTTTCCAAAAAGATTTTTCATTGAGCTACGGAAACTAATTTCCGCAGGTCATGAACATGCCCGCGACGTGCAAGCGATGACAGGCATGCATAACGACACTCGCCAATCGCAAGGCGTCGCCAGAACGCTGTCCAGAAGAGAGCCACAATTGCATAAACCCAAGATCCTCGTGGTGAACGACCACCCGCCGAGCCTGCTGGCATTGAAGACCATGCTGTGCAACGCGCCGCTCGCGGAAGAGTACGACGTCGTCACCGCCAGCTCCGGACCGGAAGCGCTGCGCAAGGTGCTCGACCAGCAATTCGCCGTCATCCTGCTCGACGTCAGCATGCCCGGCATGGACGGCTTCGAAACCGCCGAAGTCATCCATTCCCATCCGTGGTCGGCCACGGTGCCCATCATCTTCATCACCGCGCACTACGCGGATGAACTGAACCGCCTCAGGGGCTTTCAGCACGGCGCCGCCGATTACCTCATCAGCCCGGTCGTGCCGGAGATCCTGCATGCGAAGATCGCCGTCTTCATCGAGCTCGAGCGCAAGACCATGCAGCTCGAACAGCAGAAGCAGACGCTGGCGCTGATGAACCGCGACCTGCAGGTGCAGCAGATGCAGGAACTGAAACGCATGAACGCCGCGCTGCAGGCCGAGATCGCCGAGCGCCGCCTCGCCGAGAAGCGCGCGCACGACCTTGCGACCAAGGATCCGCTCACCGGCCTGATGAACCGCCGCTCGCTCACCGAGCAGCTCGAGCACGCCATCGTGCGCGCCAACCGGCAGGGCGAGAAGCTGGCGATGCTGTTCCTCGACATGGACAAGTTCAAGAGCATCAACGACGCGCTCGGCCACGACGCCGGCGACGAGCTGTTGATGCAGATGGCCGCGCGCCTGCGCGGCGCGGTGCGCAGTTCCGATCTGGTTGCACGCCTGGGCGGCGATGAATTCGTGGTGCTGATGGAAGGGCTGCCGAGCTACACCGCCGCGGCCGAAGTGGCGAAGAAGATCATCCACGCCAGCTCCGCGCCGTTCGATGTGGCGGCACAGTCGGGCATCCGCACCTCGGTGAGCGTGGGCATCAGCATGTTCCCGGAAGACGGCAAGACCGTGCACGACCTGATGCGCAACGCCGACCTCGCGATGTACCACGCCAAGCAGGAACGGCGCGGCAGCATCCAGTTCTTCCACGAGGAACTCAATGCCCGCCTGATCGAACGGCGCCAGCTGGAACACGAGCTGCAGCAGGCACTGGAGAACGAGGAATTCGAGCTGTACTACCAGCCCAAGGTCTGCGTGCTCACCGGCGAAGTGGTCGGCGTCGAAGCGCTGCTGCGCTGGCACCATCCGCGCCTTGGCGTGCTCTCCGGCGGACAGTTCATGCCGGCGGCCACCGAGACCGGGCAGGTCATCCAGATCGGCCAGTGGGTCATCTCGACGGCCTGCGCGCAAGCCCGCCGCTGGCGCGACGCGCACGACGGCTTTCCCAACCTGCCGATCGCCGTCAACATCGCCATCCCGCAGATCTACGCCGATCTGCCGAAGGTCATCTACAACGCCTTGCGCGACCATGACGTGCCGCCCTCCGCGCTGCAGCTGGAGATCACCGAATCGCTGGTGATCCGCGACGTCGAACGCGCGACGTCGGTGCTGCGCGAAATCAGCGAGAGCGGCATCACCATCGCCATCGACGACTTCGGCACCGGCTATTCCTCGCTCTCGGTGCTGAAGGCCTTGCCGATCGACATCCTCAAGATCGACCGCTCCTTCGTGAAGGACCTTGGCAAGGACCTCGGCGACAACGCCATCGTCGAAGCCGTGGTCAACATGGCGCGCGCGCTGGCGCTGCGCGTGGTGGCCGAAGGCGTGGAGACCGAGGAACAGCTCGCCATCCTGCGCGAGCTTGGCTGCGACGAGCACCAGGGCTATCTCTACAGCCGGCCGCTGCCGGCGCATGCACTGGAAGAGCAGTTGCTGCACGCGGGCGTGTGAGCGCACGCCGCTTCTGTTGAATCAATAACGAACGTCCCCTCCCTTTCAAGGGGAGGTAGACCCCGACGCAGACGTCGGGCAATCAATCCAAAAGAACACGCATGGACATGAAAACCGACATGGCGACCGACCTCGACGTACGCATCCTCCTTTCGACGTTGAAGGCCTTGAAGAAAGGCGACCTCTCGGTGCGCATGCCGTCCGACTGGTCCGGCCTCGCCGGTGAAGTCGCCGATACGCTCAACGACATCATCGAAAACAATGCGCAGATGGTGGACGAAGTCACCAACGTCAGCCGCGTGATCGGCCGCGAGGGCGAGCTCGACCAGCGCGCCTCGGTGCCGCACCTCTCCGGCGGCTGGGCGAAGATGGTCCGCTCCATCAACGGCCTGGTCGACGACCTCGTGCGTCCGACCACCGAGATGGCGCGCGTGATCGGCGCGGTGGCCAAGGGCGACCTCTCGCAGACCATGTCGCTCGACGTCAACGGCCGCCCGCTGCGCGGCCAGTTCCTGCGCGCGGCGACGACGGCCAACACCATGGTGGACCAGCTCGCCGACTTCGCCGCCGAGGTGACCCGCGTGGCGCGTGAAGTGGGTACCGAGGGCAAGCTGGGTGGCCAGGCGCAGGTGGAAGGCGCCGCCGGTACCTGGAAGGACCTGACTGACAACGTGAACTTCATGGCGGCGAACTTGACTGCGCAGGTGCGTGGTATTGCTGGCGTGGTGACGGCGGTGGCGAACGGCGACCTGAAGAAGAAACTGACCGTGGCGGCGCGCGGTGAGATTGCGGCGCTCGCAAACACCATCAACGAGATGACGGACACGCTGGCGGTGTTCGCCGACCAGGCCACCACCGTGGCGCGCGAGGTGGGCGTGGAAGGCAAGCTCGGCGGCCAGGCCTCGGTGCCGGGCGCGGCGGGTACCTGGAAAGACCTGACCGAAAACCTGAACCAGATGGCGGCGACGCTAACGACTCAGGTGCGAGCGATTGCGGAGGTGGCGACGGCGGTGACGCGTGGCGACCTCTCGCGCTCCATTCAGGTGGAAGCGCGCGGCGAGGTGGCGGACCTCAAAGACAACATCAACGAGATGATCCGCAACCTGAAAGAGACCACGCAGAAGAACGCGCAGCAGGACTGGCTGAAGACCAACCTCGCGCGCTTCACGCGCCTGCTGCAAGGCCAGCGCGACCTGTCCGCGGTGACCACGCTGATTCTGTCGGAACTGGCTCCGCTGGTGTCCGCGCACCACGGCGTGTTCTACATGATGGACTCGCAGGACCACGACGCCCGCCTGCGCATGATTGCCAGCTACGGCTATCGTTCCAGCCGCAAGCTGCCGACCTCGTTCCGCCCGGGCGAAGGGTTGGTCGGCCAGTGCGCGCTCGAGAAGCAGCGCATCTGGCTCACCAACGTGCCGCGCGATTACATCCAGGTCTCGTCCGGTCTGGGCGCGGCACCGCCGACCAACATCGTGGTGCTGCCGATCCTGTTCGAGCAGCAAGTCAAGGCCGTCATTGAAATCGCCTCGCTCGACCGCTTCACCGAAACCCACCTCTGGTTCCTTGACCAGCTGATGGAATCGATCGGCGTGGTGCTCAATACCATCGAGGCAAACAGCCGTACCGAATCGCTGCTGACGCAATCGCAGTCGCTGGCGCAGGAGCTGCAGCAGACCAACCTGGAACTGGCCGAGAAGGCCCGCCTGCTGTCCGACCAGAACATCGAAGTGGAGCGCAAGAACCGCGAGGTGGAACAGGCGAAGATGGCGCTGGAAGAGAAGGCCACACAGCTGGCGCTGTCGTCCAAGTACAAGTCCGAGTTCCTGGCCAACATGTCGCACGAGCTGCGCACGCCGCTCAACTCGCTGCTCATCCTGGCGCAGCAGCTGTCGGACAATCCCGAGGGCAATCTCTCCGAGCGGCAGGTGGAATTCGCGAAGACCATCTACGGCTCCGGCTCCGACCTGCTCACGCTGATCAACGACATTCTCGACCTCTCGAAGATCGAGTCCGGTACGGTGACGCTGGAAGTCAGCGAGTATCGTTTCCGCACGCTGTCCGGCTACGTCGAGCGCACCTTCCGCCACATGGCGGAGGCCAAGCAGCTCGACTTCTCGGTGATGTTGAATGACGATCTGCCGGTGGCGATGATGACCGACACCACGCGCCTGCAGCAGATCCTCAAGAACCTGCTGTCGAATGCATTCAAGTTCACCAGCCACGGCGGCGTCTCGCTGCGGATCGGCATGGCGCGGGCCGGCTGGTCGCCCGAGCATCCCAACCTGAACCAGTCCGATGCGGTGCTGGCGTTCTCGGTGACCGATACCGGCGTCGGCATCCCGTCCGACAAGCTGCAGCTGATCTTCGAAGCCTTCCAGCAGGCCGACGGTTCGACCGCGCGCAAATACGGCGGCACCGGCCTCGGCTTGTCGATCAGCCGCGAACTGGCACGCCTGCTCGGCGGCGAGATCCGCGTCGAGAGCGCAGTCGGCGTCGGCAGCACCTTCACGCTCTACCTGCCGTACAACCGCGTCGGCTTCGTGAACTACGATTTGCCGCCGATCCTGGCCGAGAAGCCCGCCGATGTGCCGCGCATTTCGACCAGCGTGGTCTTTGCCGATGCCGTCGAGACGGTGAACGGCGACGAGTTGCATCGCTCGCAACTGCGTGTCGAGGCGCCGCTGATTCCGTACGAAAGCGCGCACGACGACCGCGCGCTGATCGCGCCGGGCGATCCCTCGGTGCTGATCGTGGAAGACGACCCGCGCTTCGCCAGCGTGCTGCTCGACCATGCGCGCGAGAAGAACTTCAAGGGCATCGTGACGCACCAAGGCGATTCCGCGCTGACGCTGGCGCGCGATTACCTGCCGGCGGCCATCCTGCTCGACATCGATTTGCCGGACATCGACGGCTTCACCGTGCTCGACCGTCTCAAGCGCGACCCGGGCACGCGTCACATACCGGTGCATGTGATGACCAACCTGCGCGAGCGCGAGCGCGCACTGCGTCAGGGTGCGATTTCGTTTTTGCACAAGCCGGTCAACCGCGAACGCCTGCAGGAGGAATTCAGCCGCATCCAGCAGTTCCTCATCCGCGGCAAGCGCAGCCTGCTGGTGGTGGAAGACGACCAGATGCAGCGCGAGTCCATTGTCAAGCTGCTGGGGGCGGCCGACGTGCATATCGTCGCCGCCAGCACCGGCCAGGAAGCGCTGGATGCGCTGCGCGCTTCGCAGTTCGATTGCATGGTGGTGGACCTGACGCTGCCGGACATCAGCGGCTTCGACCTGCTCGACAAGGTGGGCGAAGATGCCAAGCTGCGCGAGCTGCCGATCGTGGTCTATACCGCGAAGGAACTCAACCGCAAGGAAGTCGCGCGCCTGAAGCGCATCGCCAAGACCATCGTGCTGAAGGACGCCCGCTCGCCGGAGCGCCTGCTGCACGAGACGGCGCTGTTCCTGCACCGCTCGCCGACCACCATGCCCGAGACCCAGCGCCGCATGCTGGAAGACGTGCATGAAGCCGACGGCGGCCTGGTCGGACGCAAGGTGCTGATCGTCGACGACGACCTGCGCAACATCTTCGCGCTGAGCTCGGTGCTGGAGCGGCAGAAGATGAAGGTGCTGTTCGCCGAAAACGGCAAGGACGGTATCGAGGTGCTGGAGAAGGATCCGAGCATCGAGATCGTGCTGATGGACATCATGATGCCGGAGATGGACGGCTACGACACGATGCGCGCGATCCGCGCCATTCCGAAGTTCAAGTCGCTGCCGATCATCACGCTGACCGCGAAGGCGATGAAAGGCGACCGCGACAAATGCCTGGCCGCCGGTGCATCGGATTACATCACCAAGCCGGTGGACGTGGCGCAGCTGCTGTCGCTGATGCGCGTCTGGCTGCATCAGTAAGGAGCACCGGGTGACGCCAAGCGAACACAGCCTGGAAGACCTGGAGATCGACCTCCTGCTGGAGGGCGTGTTCCGGCGCTACGGGCAGGACTTCCGCGGCTGGCAGCGCGAGGCCGTGCGGCAGCGGCTGCACGGACTGATGCGTGCCGACGGCCTGCGGACAGTGTCGGCGCTGCAGGAACGCGTGCTGCACGATGCCGGCGCCAGCGAGCGGCTGCTGCGGGCGCTGGCCACTCGGCCGGTTGGCCTGTTCGACGATCCCGGGTATTACCGCGCGCTGCGCAACATGCTGGTGCCCTGGCTGCGATCGGCGCCAGTGCCGCGCATCTGGGTTGCGGAATGCGTGGCGGCGGAAGAGGTGTGCGGCCTGTCCATCCTGCTGGCGGAGGAGGGCTTGCAGGAGCGCACGCAGATCTATGCGACGGCGGCGAATGAAGTGCTGCTGGAAGAAGCCAGCGCGGGCGGCTTCGATGCGGAACGGTTTGCGGAATACGAAGCGAACTATCGGGACAGCGGCGGCAAGGCGTCGCTGGAGCGCTACTGCGGCTGGCGGGACGGCAAGCGGGTGTTCGGGTCAGCCTTGCTGGAGCATGTGACGTGGGCGCAGTACAGCCTGGCGTCCGATGCGTCGTTCAATGAATTCCAGTTGATTGCCTGCCGCGGCGCGATCGGAGAGTTCGGCGTCACGCTGCGGCATCGCGCGCTGCAGCTGTTCTATGACAGCATGCCGCTGCTGGGCATTCTCAGCGTCGATAAGGCGGACGGGTTGACGACGGCGCCGTTCGTGAGCAGATACAAGGCCTTGGCGCCGGAGCAGGGCTTGTTCCAGCGGGTGGCGTGATGTGAGACTTGGCGGGACCGCTCCCGCCAGATGCGTCAGGCTGCCGCGCCGACCGGCACGTGACCGAGCACCGCCGAAATCTGGTTGGCCGTGCTCACCAGATCCTCCACCCATTCCTCCTGCAGCCGATCCGCCGGCGCGGAGATCGACAATCCGGCGATCAGCTTGCCGGTATCGTCATAGATTCCGGCTGCCATGCACCGCACGCCAAGCTCCAGCTCTTCGTTGTCGCGCGCATACCCGCGGGCCCGGACCAGGCTCAGCTCGCGTTCGAGCTTGGCCAGGTCGGTAATCGAATTCTTGTTGTGGCCGGCGAGGCCGGTGCGCGTCGCATAGGCACGCACCACCTTCGGATCGTCCGCCGAGAGGAACAGTTTGCCGGTGGATGTAAGGTGCAAGGGCGCGCGACCGCCGATGGCACGCACCACTTGCATGCCGGAACGTTCGGAATAGGAGCGGTCGATGTAGACGATCTCGTCGCCTTGCCGTACCGACAGGTTCACCGTCTGCTGCGTCTTGCGGTGCAGGGCGCGCATGAAGTCGAGGGAGGCCTCGCGCACATTCAACCGGCTCTTCACGATGTTGCCCAGTTCCAGCAGGCGCATGCCGAGGCGATACGAGCCGGCGTCGGCGCGGTCGACGAAGCGCTTCAATACGAGGTCGTTCAGGATGCGGTGCGCCGTCGAGGGATGCAGTCCGGTGACGGTCGACAATTCCTTGAGGCTGACGGGATCGGGATATCGAGCGAGCGCGTCCAGCAGCGAAATCATGCGCTCGATCACTTGGATGGAGGTCTGGCTGTTTTCGGAAGACGTGTCGTTTTTCATATTGTGGTTGGTGCGTTGCAATACCCCTTTATACCACGTGGTGAAAAAGCGCAAAAGACGGCAAAAGTTTTCGTGTGCCGCGGAGCAAAACATTTCATCGTGACGCCACATTCAGCGTGAACCGCTGCGACTGCATAATGCAGCTATGTCAATGCATCGAAGGGCCACACCATGACCGTCATCACCAACATCGAAGACCTGCGGGTCCTCGCCGAGCGCCGCGTGCCGCGCATGTTCTATGACTACGCCGATTCCGGCGCCTGGACCGAATCCACCTACCGCGCCAACAGCGAGGACTTCGGGCGGATCAAGTTCCGGCAGCGCGTGGCGGTGAACATGGAAAACCGTACGCTGGCCACGACGATGGTGGGGCAGCCGGTGTCGATGCCGGTCGCACTTGCGCCCACAGGCTTGACGGGTATGCAGCATGCCGACGGCGAAATCCTTGCGGCGAAGGCGGCCGAGAAGTTCGGCGTGCCGTTCACGCTGTCGACAATGAGCATCTGCTCGATCGAGGACATCGCCGCGAATACGAGCAAGCCGTTCTGGTTCCAGGTCTACTTCCTCAAGGACCGCAAGTTCATGGGCAACCTGATCGAGCGCGCCAAGGCTGCGCGTTGCTCGGCGCTCGTGCTCACGCTCGACCTGCAGATCCTCGGCCAGCGCCACAAGGACATCCGCAATGGCCTCTCGGCGCCGCCCAAGCTCACGCTGCCGAACATCATGAACATGGCTACCAAGCCGGGCTGGTGTTGGGGCATGCTGAATACGAAGCGCCGCCACTTCGGCAACATCGTCGGCCATGCGGAAAGCGTGACGGACATGTCGTCGCTGTCGTCGTGGACCGCCGAGCAGTTCGACCCGGCGCTCAGCTGGGATCACATCAAATGGGTGCGCGACCGCTGGGACGGCCCGCTCATTCTCAAGGGTATCCTCGACGTGGAAGATGCCAAACTGGCCGCGCAGTGCGGCGCGGACGCAATCATCGTGTCGAACCACGGCGGCCGCCAGCTCGACGGCGCGCAATCCTCGATTGCGGCGCTGCGGCCGATCGTCGAAGCGGTCGGCGACAAGATCGAAGTGCACATGGACGGCGGCATCCGCTCCGGCCAGGACGTGCTGAAGGCGATCGCGCTCGGTGCGCGCGGCGTCTACATCGGACGCGCCTTCCTCTACGGCCTCGGCGCGATGGGCGAGGCGGGCGTGACCAAGACGCTGGAGATCATCCGGCGCGAAATGGACATCACGCTGGCCCTCTGCGGTTTGACCAATGTAAAGAACGTTGACACTGGAATCCTCCTGCCCGGAACGTACTGATTCGCCTGCTACAATCCGGCGCATCGGTTCGTACGGATGAAGGTGCGATGGAAGACAGCCAACAAGTCAGCCAGTTCAAGAGCAAGAGCGGCCTCGCGCGCATCTTCTCGGCTTTCTCCTATTCGCTGCAGGGGCTGAAGACGGCGTGGCGCAACGAGCATGCATTCCGTCAGGAATTGTTCATCGTGGTGCCGGGTATTGTGATCGCATTGGCGCTGCCGCTGTCGCCGCTGGAGAAGGTGGCCCTGATCGGCGTGCTCATCATTCTGCTCATCGTCGAGCTGCTCAATTCCGCCATCGAAGCGGTCGTCGACCGCATATCCTTCGAGCATCATCCGCTGTCCAAGAACGCCAAGGACCTGGGCAGTGCAGCCGTCATGCTGACGCTGATCCTTGCCGGCCTCACATGGGCGGTGATCGTGCTGCCGCTGTTCCGGCACTGAACGGCGCAAGCAAAGAAAAAGGGAGCCGAGGCTCCCTTTTTTGTTGTGCGATGCACTGATTATTTCTTCGTGTAGATCTTGTCGAATTCGCCGCCGTCGTCGAAGTGCTTCTTCTGCGCAGCCTTCCAGCCGCCGAAGATTTCATCCACGGTGAACAGCTGGATCGGCTTGAACGAAGCCTCGTGCTTCTTCATCACGGCTTGCGAACGCGGACGGAAGTAGTGCTTGGCGATCACTTCCTGTGCCGGTTCCGAATAGAGGAATTGCAGGTAGGCGGTGGCCTGCTTGCGGATGCCTTTCTTGTCCACGACCTTGTCGACCACGGCCACCGGCGATTCGGCCAGGATGGACGCGCTCGGGTAGACCACTTCGAAGTTGTCGCCGAACTCCTGCTTTACCAGCTGCACTTCGTTCTCGAAGGTGACCAGCGCGTCGCCGATCTGGCGCTGGGTGAAGGTGGTGGTCGCCGCACGGCCGCCGCCGTCGAGCACCGGTACGTTGCGGAAGATCTTCTCGACCAGTTCACGGGCCTGGTTTTCGTTGCCGCCTTTCTTGATGACCGAGCCCCAGGCTGCCAGATAGGTATAGCGGCCGTTGCCGGTGACCTTCGGGTTGGGGATCACGACCTGCACGCCGGGCTTGGCGAGGTCGGACCAGTCCTTGATGCCCTTCGGATTGCCCTTGTGGACCAGGTAGACCATGGTGGAGTAGAAGGGCGCGGCATTGTTCGGGAATTTCTTCGCCCAGTCGGCGGCCACTACGCCGCGGTCGGCGAGGAAGTCGATGTCGTTGGCCTGGTTCATGGTGACGACCGAGGCTTCCAGGCCATCGGCGACGGCGCGGGCCTGCTTGCTCGAGCCGCCGTGCGATTGATTGACGGTGATGGTTTCGCCGGTGCTCTTCTTCCAGTCGGCGATGAACATCGGATTGATGTCCTTGAACAATTCGCGCGCCACGTCATAGGAGACGTTGAGCAGCGTGACGTCGGCGTGGGCCGCAGGCGCGAAGCTGAGCGCAGCGGCCGCGGCAGCCACACCGGTGAAGCGGGTGAGGGTAGTGATGACGGACATGTCGAATCTCTTAATTGAAAGAAATTGAAAAAAGGGCAGACGCTTGCTTGACCGCATACTAATCTTTTTTTCCGGCGCGGGCAGCGTGCCAAAGAAAAAAGCCCGCGTGCCGTAAGACACGCGGGCCGAAAGCTCTTTGGAGAAATTCACATTGCGCAGTCACTATATCGCTCCCGCGCCACACAAAATGTGACGGCAGTCACGACCGCCGCGCTTTCGCGCGCCCTTGCGCTCCCGCCTGCATTCCCGCGCGTGAACGTTCTTGCATCGAACACTGATTGTCAGGCAAGACGCGGTCACGCAGGACTCACGACTCACGATCCACCACTCAACGCGGCGCGTTGCGCTCCACCCACTGCGCATAGGTCTGCATGAAGTTCTGCAGGAAGCTGCACGTGCTGTCATTGGCCAGCTCGCCTTGCGCGTCGAACAGCTTGTCGGCGCCGCCGATATAGGTCTCGGGCTGCTGCAACATCGGTACGTTCAGGAACACCATCATCTGGCGCAGATGATGGTTGGCCCCGAAGCCGCCGATATTGCCTGGCGAGGCCGTCACCACCGCGCCGGGCTTGCCGTTCCAGGCGCTGTGGCCATACGGGCGGGAGGCGACGTCGATCGCGTTCTTCAGGACGCCCGGCACCGAGCGGTTGTACTCCGGCGTCACGAACAGCACGGCGTCGGCCGCCTGGATGCGGTCCTTGAATTTTCGCCAGGGTTCGGGCGGATTGGCATCCAGGTCCTGGTTGTAGAGCGGCAGGTCGCCGATCTCGACGATCTGCAGGTTCAGTTCCGGCGGCGCCAGCTTGCACAAGGCATTGGCAAGCTTGCGGTTGATGGAATCACGGCGCAGGCTGCCGACGAGGACGGCGACATTTCTTGTGGGCATAGGTTTTCCTTGTATTGATGTTTTGGCTAGCCGGTAGACCGATCGGCGCCGCGAATGTTCGCACCGCCGTGTCCGGCACAAACGTCCTCTTGCCATCTCTGAAATAATGAACGGGCTCGCTCTCTGAGCACGGCCGGCAACCAGCGAAAGGAATGGACATGCAACGCAACAATGGCAGCGGTTCGTCCGCAGACCTCGGAAAACTCATCCTGCGCGCCGTGCTGGCGCTGCTCATCCTCTTCCACGGCGTCTCCAAGATATTCAATGGCGTCGGCCCGATCGTCGGCATGGTGCAAAGCGCCGGCTTGCCGCCGCAGGTCGGCTACCTCGTCTATATCGGCGAAGTGGTCGCACCGCTCCTGATCCTGTTCGGGGCCTGGACGCGATTGGCGGCGCTCGTCGTGTTGATCAACATGCTCGTCGCGATCGGACTGGCACACGTGCCGCAACTCTTCACGCTGTCCAAGACCGGCGGCTGGGCGCTGGAGTTGCAAGGCATGTATATCGCCGCTGCGCTCTCCGTGGCGCTGCTCGGCGCCGGCCGCTACAGCGCCGGCGGCGCAAGCGGGCGCTGGAATTGATCGCCGCCGAAAAAGCGCTTGACCTTGCCATCGCTGGAAGGTTTATCGTGACGGTATCCGACTGGAGAAAGCCATGGATACCGCTACCCGAACGACTGCTGCCGCCGACCTGAACTTCAAGGTCGAGGGGATGACGTGCGCCTCCTGCGTGGCGCGCGTCGAAAAGGCCCTCGAGGCCGTGCCCGGCGTGCAGTCCGCCAGCGTCAACCTCGCTACCGAGAAGGCTGCCGTCAGCGTCACGCCCGGCACCGGCCTGGCGCCGCTCGCGGCTGCCGTGGAAAAGGCCGGCTACCGGATTCCGGTGGAACCGGTCACGCTCGCCGTCACCGGCATGACCTGCGCGTCCTGCGTGGGGCGCGTGG
>SPQI01000213.1 GCA_004570315.1 Oxalobacteraceae bacterium OM1
GCTGGGCACGAAGTCCACGATCTGGCGCAGCGGCACCATCAGTGGCCGGCCGTCGGCATCGAGACGGCTGCTGGCGAGCTGCAGCTCGGCGAGGTCGGCGATCTTCTGGCGGCCGGACTTCGGCAGCTGCACGTTGACCTCGTAGTTCTGGCCATCGGGCGCGAGCCAGTAGCTGACCGTGTCGCCCGCGAGGAAGGGGCGCAGCGCATTGCCGACCTGCTGCAGCGAGACGCCGAGGTCGCTGGCCAGTTCGTTGTGGACCTTCACCGTGACGGTCGGATTGGCACCGGCCATGCTGTTGTCGAGATCGGTCACACCCTTGATGGCGGCGATCTTCGTCATCACGTGGTCCACCACCTGCTTAAGCTTGTCGGCGTCGGGGCCGAGGATGGAAATGAAGATCGGCTTGTTCCAGCCCACCGACAGCTCGATGCCGGGAATCGACTTCAAGCGCTCGCGGATTGCCTTCTCCACCTCCTGCTGCGGCTTGCGGTGCGTCTGCTTCGCATCGGTCAGGCGCAGGTCGAGCGATGCATAGTTGTGTCCTTCGTCCATCCCGACCGTCGTGTTGACCAGCTCGATTTCCTTGAACGACTTCAGGGCTTGCTCCACCTGCCGCATCTTGTCGTCGGTATAGGCCAGGCTGGAGCCGACGGGCGTCTTGAACTTCAGCGTCGTGAAGCCCTGGTCGGTCTGCGGCACGAACTCGGTGCCGATCATCGGCACGAGGAAGAAGCTGCCGACGAAGACCGCGAAGGCGGCGGCGAGCGTGGTCTTGCGCCAGCGCAGCGCCCATTCCAGCACCGCGCCGTAGATGCGATGCAGCCTCTCGATGCCGTGTTCGATGCGCGCCATCACGCGGCCCAGCCATGGGAAGCGGCGGAAGCGATTTTCGCTGGGATCACGCCAGACCGACGACAGCATCGGGTCGAGCGTGAAACTGACGAAGAGCGAGACCAGCACCGCGACCGTGACGGTGATGCCGAACTGCAGGAAGAAGCGGCCGATGATGCCCTTCATGAAGGCGACCGGCACAAACACCGCGACGATGGCGAAGGTCGTGGCCATCACCGCCAGGCCGATTTCCTGGGTGCCGTCGCGGGCGGCGCTGCGGTGATCCTTGCCCATGTCCACATGGCGCACGATGTTCTCGCGCACCACGATGGCGTCGTCGATCAGCAGGCCGATGCAAAGCGACAGCGCCATCAGCGTCATGAAGTTCAGGGTGAAGCCGAAGGCGTTCATGGCGATGAAGGTGGCGATGACCGAGATCGGCAGCGTGAGGCCGGTGATGACGGTGCTGCGCCAGGAATGCAGGAACAGGAAGACGATCAGGATGGTGAGCGCCGCACCTTCGACGATGGTGGACTTCACGCGCGAGAGCGAGGCCTTCACCCAGTCGGAGTTGGAATAGATCATGCGCACGTCCACGTCGGGCGGCAGGCTCTTCTTCACGTTCTCGATCGCCTCGCGGATGCCGTCGCCAACCTTCACCACGTTGGCGTCCTGCACCCGCACGACAGACAGCACGATCGCGCGCTGGCCGTTCACGCGCGAGATGGAAGTTTCCTCGCGCTCACCGTCGAGCACAGTGGCAACCTGTTCGAGATACACCGGCACGTTGCCGCGCCGCGCCACGATGATCTTGCCGAAGGCACGCGGGTCCTTCATCTTGCCTTCGATACGCACCAGGCGTTCGGAAGCGTCGTGGCTGATGCTGCCGGCGGGCAGGTCCTGGTTGGTGTCGCGAATGGCCGCCATGACTTCGTCGACGCCGATGCGTTGCGCCGCCAGGCGCGGCGGATCGATGTTGATCACGACCTGCCGCGCCACCGCGCCGTCCATCTTCACGCGCCCTACTCCCTGCACGCTTTGCAGGCGCTTGACGATGATCTGATCGGCCAGCGTGGACAAGTCGCGCAGGCTGCGGCTGCCGGAGGCGACGCTGTAGTAGGCGATGGGCTGGGTGTTGTCGGTGTCGCCGCGGACGATGAACGGGTCCTTGGCATCCTTGGGGAAATTGGGGCGAACTTGGGCGATCTTGTCGCGCACATCCTGAATCGCCTTGTCCATGTTGACGTTCAGCTCGAACTCGATGGCGTTGTCGCTGCGGCCCTCATAGGAACTGGAGCGGATCATCTTCACGCCGCTGACGGTGTTGGCGGCTTCCTCGATGCGCTTGGTGATGTCGTTTTCGACGGCTTCCGGCGAAGCGCCGGGATACTGGACCGAGACGACCACCACCGGCGGGTCGATTTCCGGAAGCTGTTCGACGTTGAGGTTCTGGTAGGAGATGATGCCCAGCACCATGAGCGCCACCATGACCATGGTGGCGAAGACAGGCTGGTTGATGCTGGTTTTGGTGATCCACATGGCGGGGTCTCTGCTTGTTATTGTTGGGTGGTGCGGGGCTCGGTTCTTCGCACACGGAAAGCCGCCGGGACCCAGCAGCTTTCGTTGCGCGACGCTTAGCTCCGATCAGGCCCTGAAGCCGCCGCCTCCGCCGTCGCCTTCACTTTCTCCGGCAGCTTCACTTCGCTCCCCGGCTTCAGCGTATCCAGCTTGGCAACGACGATCCGATCGCCTTCCCGCACGCCGTCCTTCACTTCGACGACACCCTCATCGTCATTCCGCAAGCCCACCGTCACCGGCTGCGCCACGACCCTGCCGCCATCCACCTTGTACACCACCGTTTTGCCCGGCGACTCGCGCAGCGCGGCCAGCGGCAGCACCGGCATGACCGTCGATTTCTCCAGCACGATGCTGCCCTGCGCATACATTCCGCCTCGCAGCGCCGCGTCACGGTTCTCGACAGCGACATAGACCGTCATCGCACGGGAACCTGCTTCCGTGGTCGGATTGATGCGCGCCACCTTGCCCTTGAAGCTGCGCGCCGCAAACCCGTCCACCTTGAACGCCACATCCTGTCCCACCTTCACGCGCGGGATCTCGCTGGCGGGCACCTGCGCCTCGAAGACCAGCTCCTTCAGATCGACCAGCGCATACAGCGGCGTATCCGGCGCCACCTTCTCGCCGGGCTGCACCAAGCGCTTGCTGATGATGCCGTCGAACGGCGCGCGCACCGTGGCATCCTCCAGCGCGTGCCGCGCGATCTGCAGCTGCGAATTAGCCGACTTCACTGCCGCCTGTGCCAGCTCGACGCTGTTCTGGGCGGCGTCGAAGGCGTTCTGCGAAATGTATTTCTGCGTCAGCAGCGCGAGGTTGGAGGCATGCGTCTTTTGCGCCAGTGCCAGCTTGGCGCGCGCCTCGTCATGCGCAGCCTGCGCCGAGAGCAGGCGGGCCTGCAGGTCGGCGGTATCGAGCCGCACGACGACCTGGCCGCGCTTGACCGGCAAGCCCTCCGGCACGAGGAATTCGCGCACTTCCGCCGTGACCTTGGACTTCACCGTCGCCTGGTTGAACGGCGTCAGCGTGCCGGCAGCCGGCAAGGCCACGCGGAGTTCGCGCGCATCGACGACGGCGACGTCGCTCTCGCCGAGTTCGTAGACCGGCGGCTTGTCCTTCTTCTCCTGCGCCGGCCTGGTCTCGGCCGGCTTGCCGGAATGCAGCACATACCAAGTGCCGCCGCCTGCGCCCAATACGGCGGCGAGCACGGCGGGAACGATCCAGCGGCGGCGGCCGCGCAGGGTGGAAACGGAAGACGGGAAGGCAGGTTGTCTCATGGTGTTCTTGTTTCTTTCTATGAGAAGGCAGCGGCCCGATCGCGTGCTGCCAGGAATGGGCGCGAGTGTACGCGCGCGGTCGCCGGCCGGCGACCGGAATGCGACGGACTGCAAAAACGGGGGGCTGAACTGCACGCCGGACGTCCGGACGGCGCCGCCCGGACGTCCGTTGAAAGGGCTTACAGCACGAAGGCGAAGTCCTTGACGAGCGCGCCCGGCAGGTGGGCGCTGGCCGTCTGGCGGGAGCCGTAGGACGCGTTGTCGATGAGCAGCTCGCGTTCCCGCGTCAGGGCGACGAGGTTGTCGCCGAGCAGCCGGAACAGAGAATCGTCGAAGCGCATCACATTCAGCGGCGCCTTGATCTCTCCGTTCTCCACCCAGAACGTGGCGAAGCGCGTCATGCCGGTGATGCGGCAGTTGGCGCGGTCGGAGTAGTTCAGATACCAGAGATTGCTGATGTAGAGTCCGGTGCCGAGCTCTTCCAGCACGCGCGCCATCGGCAGGGTGCCGGCGGCCAGGTCCATCGACACGACCGACTCGGACGCATCCGCGCCATTGGCCGGGATGCCGTATTCCTTGGCGGTGCGCGGCGTGACCATGCTGCCCACCAGCGCGCCCTGCTCGATCAGCGTGGTGCTGGCCGGTTTAAGGAAACCTTCCGCCTGGAATCCCGGCGCGAGGCCGTCGGCGATGTTTTCCTTGAGCGTGATGGCCGGATTCAAGCGCAGGCCTTCGTCGCGCATGCGGCGCACGCTGCTCTGGCGGGTGCGCAGGGCTTTCTCAGAGAGGCCGGCCCAGTTCAGCATGTAGACCAGTTCGTTCAGTGCGGCCGGCGTGAGGTAGGCCCGATAGGCGCCGGGTTTGACGGTGACCGGGTCGCGGCGCAGCAGGTCGAGCTGGCCGGCGGCTTCGCGGAATTTGCCGGCGAAGGCAGCGCTGTCCCAGTCGAAACCGGCGTAGGCCGTCTTCACCGCCTTGTCGCGCGTCTGGTAGAGGCTCCAGTCGAAGTTGAAGCTGGCCGTCTCGTGCCAGTTGCGCTGGCCGAAGGAGTTGGCGAAGCCCCGGTACATCGGCCCGCTCGCGAGTATGCCGACCATGTCGTAACCCTTGGCCGCGGTGAGGATCTCGTCGACCATCGCCTCGCTCGACGGCAGGCGCGACGGCACGACGTGCTCGGTCGATTGCGGCGCGGCGGAGAGCAACAGGTGCGGGTCTTCGGGCAGCCAGGCGAGCTGTTCGCGCAGCTGGCGCATCGCGTGGCCGAGCGCCTGGCGGTCGCTCTCCATGCTGCCCGACAGGGTGATGGCATTGCCGGCGTGGCGGCGGCCCTGGATCAGTTCCAGCGACAGGATCGCCTGCTTGACGTTGCCCGGTTGGCGGATGGCGCTCTTGTTGAAGCGGACGAAGTCGGTCGTCTCGGCGTCGAGCCAGCAGGTGTACTGCTCGTTGCCTTGCAGGCAGGTGCCGAGGAAAGCGACAAGGTCATTGAAATACTGTTGCATCAGGCCTCTCCCCCGAAGACGTCGACATCGGCGAACAGGCAGGCCGGCGAGGCATGGCCCACGCGGATGACCTGCGACGGCTCGCCCTTGCCGCAGAACGGCGTGCCCATGACGTTGAAGGTGGAACGGTCGCCCACGGCCTTCAGCGAACGCCAGAAGGATTCCGAGATGCCGCGGTAGTTCGGATTCTTCACCAGCCCCTTCAGCTCGCCGTCTTCGATCAGCCGGCCGACCTCGCAGCCGAACTGGAACTTGTTGCGCGAATCGTCGATGGACCAGGAGACGTTGGTGTCCATCAGCACGCCGCGCTCGACCGACTTGATCATCTGGTCGAGGGTCTTGTCGCCCGGCTCGATGTTGAGGTTGGCCATGCGGTCGATGGGCGGTCGGTTCCAGCTGCAGGCGCGCGAGTTCGCTACGCCGTCGATGCCGGCGCGGGCCTGCGAGATGGTGCCGCCGAGCGGACGCTCTAGCATGCCGTTGCGGATGAGATACGTCTTCTCCGCCGGCTGGCCGTCGTCGTCCCAGCGGTAGCTGGCGAACTGCTCGGCGTGTGTCGGGTCGTGCGTGACGTTGAGCAGTTCAGAGCCGTAGCGGAACTTCCCGAACATATCGAGCGTGACGAAGCTGGTGCCGGCGAAATTGCGCTCGTCGCCGAGGATGCGGTCGAGCTCCAGCGGATGGCCGATGGATTCGTGGATTTGCAGCATCATCTGCTCGGGCATGAGCAGCAGGTCCATGCGTCCGGTCGGGCAGTTCGGCGCGGCCAGCAGGTCCAGCGCTTCCTGCGCGACGCGGGCGCCGCTGCCGTAGAAGCGCGCCTGTTCCAGCACTTCGCGGCCGCCCTGGCGGCAGTAGCCGTTGTACTGGCCGCCGAGGCTGCGGGTCTGCGTATCGATGCCCTGGTTCGCGGTGACCGCGAGGTTGGGGATCACGTAGCTGAAGGTCTGCTCGATTTCCGCGCCGCGCGAACTGATGTAGACCTGTGTGGATTGAATGGTGCCCAGCGACGCATACCAATCCACGATGCGTTCGTCGATCTTGCACGCCTGCGATTCCTGCATCAGCAAGGCGATGACGTCGGACGGCGCGAGGTCGAGCTGCTGCTGCGCGGCCGGGCCGGTGTAGCTACCGCTGGGCTGCGGGAGCGCGATCTTCGAATAGTCGACCACCGAGCGGCCGGCGCTGGCCTCGGCCCAGGCCTGTGCCCGGGCGATGGCGTCCTTCAGGCCGGCAGCGCTCAGGTCGCTGGTGGCGGCATAGCCGTAGCCGCCGCGGTGGATGATGGTGACCATGGCGCCGCGGTCGAGCGCCGATTCGATCGGCTGCAGCACGTCCTGGCGCACGGTGAGCTTTTCGCTGGTTTCGGCAACGACGCGCAGGGAGCAGAAGTCGACGGCGGGGGCCAGGCTTTTGAAGAGGGGACGGATGGCGTCTAGCAAGGGATTCTCTCGTTTGAACGATAGCGCACATGTGACAAGCGGCTCCTGCACGGCAGCACATCGCCGTGGAGGAGCCGCCGTGCGGTCAGTGAGTGTTACGCCGCCAGATCATGCAAGCCACGCGGAATCGCGGACAACAGCGTCTTCGTGTACGGATGCTTCGGATCCTGGTACAGCTCGTCCGAATTGGCCATCTCCACCACTTCGCCGTGGTTCATCACCATCACCTGGTCGGAGATGTACTTCACCACCGCGAGGTCGTGCGAAATGAAGATATAGCTCATGCCGTACTCTTCCTGCAGCTCCTGCAGCAGGTTCAGCACCTGGGCCTGCACCGACACGTCCAGCGCCGACACGGACTCGTCGCACACCAGCACTTCCGGCTTCAAGGTCAAGCAGCGCGCGATGGCGATGCGCTGACGCTGGCCGCCGGAGAACTCGTGCGGATAACGGTAGAACGCCTGCTCCGGCAGGCCGACGCGCTTGAGCAGCTGGCGGGCGATGCCGGCACGCTCGTCGTCGTTGGCGCCGATGCTGTGGATGCGCATCGGCTCCATCAGGATCTGGCCCACCGTGAAGCGCGGGTTCAGCGAAGCGTACGGGTTCTGGAAAATGATCTGGATGCGGCGCTTGTAGGCGAGGAATTCCTTTTCCGACATGGAGAGGATGTCCTTGCCCTCGAACAGCGCCTGGCCCTGCGTCGCCTGGTGCAGGCGCAGCAGCGTGAGGCCGACGGTGGTCTTGCCGGAGCCCGACTCGCCCACCACGCCCAGGGTCTTGCCGCGCGCCAGCTTGAAGGACACGTCCTTCACCGCCTTGAATTCCTTCTTTCCGAACAGGCCCTCGCGTGTGTAGAAGCTCTTGCCGAGGTTGCGCACGTCGAGCACGATGTCTTCGTGGCCGGTCAGGCCGCGCGGACGTTCGACATGGGTGATGGCCGGCGCTTCGCCGTCGCCCTTCATGAAGTCGTCGATCACCGGCAGGCGCATCGGTCGCGTATCCAGCGACGGACGGCAGCGCAGCAGCGCCTTGGTGTAAGCGTCCTGCGGATGCTCGAAGATCTGCTTCACGTCGCCCGCCTCGCGCACTACGCCGTGCCGCATCACGATCACGTGGTCGGCGATCTCGCCCACCAGCGCGAGGTCGTGGGTGATGAACAGCACCGACATCTCGTGGCGCTTCTGCAGCGCGGCGATCAGGTCGATGATCTGCTTTTGGATGGTCACGTCGAGCGCGGTGGTCGGCTCGTCGGCGATCAGCAGCTTGGGTTCGCAGGCGATCGCCATGGCGATCATCACGCGCTGCTGCTGGCCGCCGGACATCTGGCTCGGGTAGGCGTCGATTTTCGTTTGCGGCTGCGGAATGCCGACTTCCTCCAGCAGCGCGATGGCGCGGGCGCGTGCCTGCTTGCCGGTCATGCCCATGTGCAGCTTGAGCACTTCCATGAGCTGGTAGCCGACGGTGAACACCGGGTTCAGCGAAGTCATCGGCTCCTGGAAAATCATCGAGATTTCCTTGCCGCACAGCGCGCGGCGTTCCTGCGGCGAGAGCTTGAGCAGGTCGCGGCCGTTGAACTCGATGCGGCTGTTCTCGTCGATGCGCGAGGTTTCCGCGGGCAGCAGGCCCATGGTCGCGAGCGAGCTCACGGACTTGCCGGAGCCCGATTCGCCCACCAGCGCCACGGTGGCGTTGCGCGGGATCTCGAAGGACACGCCCTTCACCGCCTCGGTGTAATGATGCTTGTCGGTCTTGAAGCTGACACGCAGGTCGCGGACGGACAGGAGAGATTGCTGGGTCATGGCGGTTCCTTATTTCAGCTTCGGATCGAGGGCGTCGCGCAGCGCGTCGGTGAACAGCGAGAACGCGGTCACAAGCACCGCCATCGCCACGCTCGCAGCCGTCAGCTGCCACCACTTGCCGAGGATCAGTTCGTTCTGGGCTTCGTTGAGCATGCTGCCCCAGGACACGGTGCCGACCGGCACGCCGAAGCCCAGGAAGGACAGGATGACTTCCGACTTGATGAAGCCCACCACCAGGATCGAGACCTGCACTAATGCGACGTGACTCACGTTGGGGAAGATATGGACGAACATCTTGCGCCAGTTGCTGGCGCCGATGGCGTCGGCCGCCCAGACGTACTCGCGGTTCTTGTGCTTCATGTATTCCGCGCGGACCAGGCGGTAGGTGCCGGTCCAGCCGGTCAGCGCCAGGATCAGCACGATGGTCATCACACCCTTCTGCTGCAGCACCGCCGCCACTGCCAGGATGAGCAGCAGGTAAGGCACCGAGGTGAAGACGCTGTAGAACCAGTTGAACAAGTCGTCCACCCACTTGCCGTAGTAGCCCGACAAGGCGCCGAAGACGGTGCCCAGGATGGTGGCCAGCGCCGCGGCAACCAGGCCGACCACGATGGACGTTTCCGCGCCCTTGATGGTCTTCTTGATCACGTCATGGCCCCACTTGTCGGCGCCGAAGGGCAGCGTCTCAGCCTTCTGGGCGACAGCGCCGCCTTGCTTCTTGGCGAGCTCGGCGCGGATTTCCTTCATCTCCTGCTCGAGCGGATCTTTCACGCCGTACATGTCGAGCTGGGCTTCCGGCGCGGTCAGGCCGCCGGCGCTGGTGCCCGCGCGCAGCTCGCGGATGATGTCCTTGAGCGGATCGAGCGGGTTTTCCGGCGGCAGCTCGGCCTTGGCTTCGGTGCCGAGGTCGGCCAGGCGCTCTTCGGCCGACTGCGGGCCGACGAAGGTCGGCGGCGCATAGTTGACGCCGACTTCCGCATCCCAGTCGGAGGCGATCAGGCCGGTGGCCGAGGCCACCAGCATCACGAGGTAGACGCCGACGATCGCCATTGCGACCATCGCCACGCGGTCGGACTTCAGCCGCTTCCACGCGAGTGCCCAGAGGCTGGGCGAGATTTTCGGTTCAGTGACGGTATTCATGCCTCACCCTTACTTCAGTTGGACGCGCGGGTCGACGGCCTGGTAGATCAGGTCGGTCAACAGGTTGAAGATCATGGTCGCGGCGGCGACGTAGACGGTGATCGCCTTGATCACCGGGAAGTCGCTGCGCTCCACCGCGAGAATGACTTCGCGGCCGATGCCCGGGATCGAGAAGAAGCGCTCGATCAGGAAGGCGCCGATCAGGAGTGCCGGCAGGTTGGACATGACGTGGGTGATCATCGGGATCGAGGCATTGCGCAGCACGTGGATCCAGACCACGCGCTTCTCCGAGGCGCCCTTGGCGCGGGCGGTACGCACGTAATCCTGATTGACCTCGTCGAGCACGAAGGTGCGGAACAGGCGCAGGTTCGGGGCGATGCCCACGGCCAGCGCGATCAGGATCGGCAGCGCCGAGTACTTGAACAGGTTCTCCGCGAAGTTGTTGCCCCAGCCTTGCACCGGGAACAGGCCCAGCTTGTAGGCGAAGTAGTACTGGAACACGATGATGTAGACCAGGATGGAGATCGACATGCCGATCGTGCAGGCGATCATCACGGCGCGGTCGGTGAGCGAGCCGCGAACGAAGGCGATCGCCAGCGCGAGCGCCACGGCGAAGAAGGTTTCCAGGATGGTCAGCGGCACCAGCACCGTCAGCGACGGGCCGAGGCGCGTCATGATGATGTTGGCCACCGATTCACCGGTACTCCAGCTCGCGCCGAAGTTGAAGGTGACGATTTGCTTGATGAAGATCCACAGCTGCACGTAGTACGGCTGGTCGATGCCCAGCTGTGTGCGGATGTTGGCGATCTGTTCCGGGTTGGACATCTTGCCGGCCAGGATGTAGGCCGGGTCGCCGCCGACCCAGTTGAACAGGACGAAGACGAGCAGCACGACACCGAGCATGGTCGGGGCCATCTGCCACAAGCGGCGCAGGATATATGCGGTCATGTCTGTTGCTCCTTAATGCAGGCGCTGCCCGGTGATTTCATCGAAGAACGCCTTGTTGTTCGGCGCCCGTCCGAGGAAGCTCTTGACCAGTTCGTCGCCGCGCATTTCGCTGCCGCGCGCGAGGATGGTCTTGCGGTAGAGGCGGCCGATCTCCGGATTCATCAGCTTGTCGCCGTAGCGCGACAGCATGTCGAGACCGATCGCTTCCGACCACATGTAGCCGTAGTAGCCCGCCGCATAGCCGCCCATCAGGTGGCCGAACTGGCTGGGGAACTTGCTGCCCGGGACGTGGCCGAGCGCAGTGTCGCCTTCCATCGTTTCCCAGACCGCCTGCGGGTCGGCGACCTTCGGCGTATGCAGGTTCATGTCGAATGCCGCATACAGCCACTGGCGCGCATAGCGCACGCCGCGGCCGAAGTTGTGGGCTGCCGTCAGACGCTTGAGCATGTCGTCGCTGATCGTCGGGCAGGCCGGGTTGCAGAAATTCGGCAGCAGTGCCAGCGATTCCTTGCGGCGTGCCCACTCCTCGAACATCTGCGAAGGCGCCTCGACGAAATCGCGCTCGACGCTGGTGCCCGCCTGCATCACGTAGCGGGTATTCGACAGCACGCCATGCAGCACGTGGCCGAATTCGTGCACCAGGGTTTCCAGTTCGTCGCTGTTCAGGCCGGTGCGGTCGAAGTTGGTGACCAGCACTGAGATCGGCGTGCGGTGCGCCACGGTGGAGACGCCGCGCATCGCCCATGCGGCCGCGTGGTTGTACTTGCCTTCGCGCGGGAACGGATCGAGGTAGATGCCCGAGATGCGTTCCTTGGTTTGTGCGTCGTAGACGTCGTAGTAGCGCACGTCTTCATGCCAGGTCGGCACGTCCGCGCGCTTGAACTCCACGCCGTAGAGCTTGCTCGACACGTCCATGACCCACGGAATCGCCGCTTCGGTCGGGAAGTACTTGCGCAGCTCGTTCTGGTCGATGCTGTAGCGCGACTGCTTGAGCTTCTGTTGCCAGTAGCTCACGTCCCAGCGCTCGATCTTCGTCTCGGCCAGCGGCTTGCCGGTGGCGTGCGACTTGAACTGGCGCAGCTCCTCCAGATCCTTCTTCTCGACGTTCGCCACCACGCCCTGCACTTCGTTCAGGAAGGCATTGACCTTCTGCGGCGTGCGCGCCATGCGGCGGCGGATGACGTAGTCCGCGTAGCTGGGCAGGTCGAACAGCTTGGCCATCTCCAAACGCAGCTCGAGCGCCTGTTTCATCAGGGCCAGGTTGCGGTCGCCGCCGCGGTTGGCGAAGGCGATCTGATAGCGCTTGCGGGCGGCGTCGTTCTCGGAATACTCCATGAAGGGGTTGAACTCCGGGTACTCGAAGCCGAGCAGGTAGTTGCCGTCGGCGTCGCGCTTGGCGCGCGCCAGGTAGGCTTCCGGCAGGCCTTTCACCTCATCCGGCGTGAAGGTCAGCTTGGTGTTGTTGTCGCGGACGTTGCGCGCGAATTCCTGGCTCAGCAGTTCCAGCTGGTTCAGGATTTCCTTCATGCGGGCGCGCTTGGCCAGCGCCAGCGTCACGCCGGTATCTTCGAAGTTTTCCAGCGCGTCCTTGCGCACCTTCTTCTCCACCGCATCGCCCGGCTGCACGGCCTTGAATCGGGCATAGAGATTCGGGTTCTGGTAGAGGTCGGCGGCGAACTTGCTGATCTCGACGAGGCAGGCCTCGGAGTTCGAGCGCACCTTCGGGTCGGGCGACATGTTGGTCCAGATGTCGACCGGTCCCTGCAGGTCTTCGATGGCGATCTGCAGATCGTTCCATTCGGCGAACACTTTCTTGGCGTCGCCCTTCTTCGCCGCCGGCAGCTTCTCCAGCGCGGCAACGCGCTGGCGCAGGTCGACGAGTCCCTTCTCGCAGGCCGGGCCGATGTCTTCGGCCTTGAGCAGCGGGATCAGCGGCCGCTGGGTCGCATCGGCAGCATTTGCCGCAAACGCCTGGCCCAGCGTCAGCGCGATCAGCGTGGCGCCGAGCGGCCTCAACATGGTGGATGGTTTCATGGTCAGTCTCACGTTCGGATGAATTGGAATCGGTCTCTTGTTATTTGGCCTGGCGCTTCTCGATATCGATGTGCATCCATTCCGCATGCAGGATCGGATGCTTCTTGAAGCCGATCACGCGCGGCTGGGCCAGCATGTTGCGGTAGCGCGCATAGCCGATGCGCTGCGCCGAGTACACCTCCATGATGCGCGCCATCTTGTGGTACAGCGCATCGCGTTCGGGGCCGGGCGGCAGCTTCTGCGTCTGCGCATACAGCACGTCGTACTCGGGAATCTGCACGCAGCCATTGTTGTTCTGACCGACGTTGGGGCCGTAGAACAGCTGCATGAAGTTGTCTCCATCCGGGTAGTCCGCGATCCACGGGTTGGTACGGGATACGAGCTGGCACTGCTTCTCGGCCTTCAGCAATTCCGGGAACGGGCGGCGATCGCCCTCCATGCGGATGCCGATGCCGTCCAGGCTCTTCTTCCAGATTTCCATCAGCTGCTGGCCATTGCCGTCCGCGCGTGCCGAATACTTCAGCACCAGCGGCTTGCCGTCCGGCAGCGTGCGCCAGCCGTCCTTGCCCTTCTTGTAGCCGAACTTGTCGAGCAGCGCGTTGGCTGCGGCCGGGTCGAAGCGCACGCTGGCCTTGTAATCCGGATCGTGGCCTACCACGCCCGGCGGGATCGGATATTCGAGCGGCACGGCTTCGCCGTTCCACACCACCTTGATCTCTTCCTGCACGTTGTGCGACATCGCGATCGCGCGGCGCAGGGCGATCTTCTCCTTGCTCAGCCCGCCGAAGACCGGGTCCTTGAAGTTCCAGTAGTAGTAGCTGATCTC
>SPQI01000409.1 GCA_004570315.1 Oxalobacteraceae bacterium OM1
GTTGTGGCATTCCTGCCAGGCCCTTGCGGACCGTCGCTCACTCAAAATACTGACAGGTAGTTTCTTGCGAAAATCTACCTATATTCTGTGCGAGCACTTCAATGTGTTAGTTCATCAGCGACGTTGCCGTCACAGTGCACTGCCATCAAGCGCCCACACTTATCGGCTGTTACTTGTTAAAGAACCGGTCTGCCTCAGCACCTTTCGGTGCCGCGCTGCGAAGCGTTGTGTTCGTCAGCAGCAGAGAAACGAGATTATGAAGCACTTTCGGTAGCGCGTCAAGCTTTTTGTTGAAGTTTGTCGCGTAACTGCTTCTTTTTACAAGGCTTTTCAGCCTTGCAAAGCCGCTAGCAAATCGTTTAGTTTGTCAGCAGCAAAGAGGGTTGATTATGGCGCGTTTCGTGAAAGTCGTCAACCATACTGCTTGCGAATTTCTCGAAAACGGCGACTGCACATCACACCGCATCCGCCCGCCGCTATCGCGCTTTACTCCTTGGAAAACCACTTTTCGGAGCACCGTTTTGCGACGGGAGGCGCACTATATCAAAGGTTGCGGAACGCTGGCAAGCGCTTATCCACGAAAGCTGCCATGCCTTCTTTCTGGTCCTCAGTGGCAAAAGTGCTATGGAACAAGCGTCGTTCATATTGAACGCCCTCAGCCAGCGTGGATTCGTATGCGCGATTGATCGATTCCTTGATCATCATGGCGACGGGCAACGACATGCCGGCAATAACGGCGGCCGCAGCAAGGGTCTCTTCGAGCAGTTTGTCGGCAGGCACGATGCGGGACACGAGGCCGGCGCGCTCTGCTTCCGATGCGTCCATCATGCGTGCCGTAAGGCACATGTCCATGGCCTTGGACTTGGAGATGGCGCGCGGAAGGCGCTGCGTGCCGCCAGCGCCGGGCATCGTACCGAGCTTGATTTCGGGCTGACCGAACTTGGCCGTGTCGGCTGCGATGATGAAGTCGCACATCATGGCCAGTTCGCAACCGCCGCCGAGTGCATAGCCTGCGACCGCCGCAATGACCGGCTTGCGTACGCGGCGGATATGCTCCCAGTTGCGGGTGATGTAGTCGCCCTTGAAGACGTCCATGAAGCTGTAGCTGGCCATCGCGCCGATGTCGGCGCCGGCCGCAAACGCTTTTTCGCTGCCTCTGATGACGATGCAACCGATGCCCTCGTCGGCATCCGCCGCCAGGAGTGCGTGGCCGAGTTCGTCCATCAGCGCATCATTCAGCGCGTTCAGGGCCTTCGGACGGTTCAGGCGAATGAGCGCAATCTTGTCCTGGCGCTCGACCAAAATGTTCTGGTAATCCATGTATGCACTCCTGATAAGGGAAGCGGCAATTGTAACGCCGCGTTGCATGGCTTCGCGGCCTTTGAGCGGCATCAAGCCCGAGGGTGGGGTGCTACGTAGGATTGCTGAACGCCGTCCGGTCGAGGGCGACGTCAAGACTGGAGGAAGGCATGATGCTTTACGACACGCGGGACATGGAACCTTGCTGGGGCGAGCCGGGAATGGACGCGCTACATGAGGAACTGTTCTCGAGCCTGCGCGGCCTGGCGAACAGCAACGACGGCGATTTCCGATTCGGATTCGGCTTGCTGGTACGGCAAGTGGAACATGTCTTCGCGCGCGAAGAGGCATGGATGGATGCCATCGACTTCGACGGCGCGCTGCCGCACCGTGAACAGCATGCACGCGTGCTGGCGGCGCTGCACCAAGTCCACAGCCGGGTCATGCGCAGCGAACTGGCAACCGGGCGGGACGTCGTCGAGCGCCTGCTTCCTCAGTGGCTGCTCTTCCACACCGAGACCATGGATTCAGCGCTCGCCCGGTCGATGCAGTCAGCCGAAGCGGAAACAATGTCCTTGGGATTTGGAGGAACAATGCCGCGCGCGCCCGCGACGGTTCACTGAGCCGTGCGGCGTTGCTGCGGGACGCTGGCATTGACCGGCGCGAGTTTCGGCATGAGAACCCATAGCATGCCGCGCTGTTTCATCCGCCCCGCCCTCTCGCCGGCCTCCGTGCCGAGTCCCCAGAAGAAATCCGCCCGCACGGCGCCGCGAATGGCGCCGCCAGTGTCCTGCGCCGTCATCAGGCGTTGCAGCGGCACATCCTTGCCGGGCTGCGTCGTCGCCACGAAGACGGGCGCGCCGAGCGGAATGAATTGCGGATCGACGGCGATTGAGCGCTGCGGCGTCAGCGGCACGCCGAGCGCGCCTTTCGGGCCCTTCGACGGATCGGCGATCTTCTCTTCCTTGAAAAACACGTAACTCGGGTTCGCATTGAGCAACTCCTGCTGCCGTGCCGGATGGCTGGCGTACCAGGCTTTGATGTTCTGGGCGGACGCCTGATCCAGCGTCATCTCGCCCTTGTCGACCAAATAGCGGCCGATGGATTTGTACGGATGACCATTCTGGTCGGCGTAGGCAATGCGCACCACCTCCTTCGACTCCGCCAGCTGCACGCGACCCGAACCCTGAACCTGCAGAAAGAAGGCTTCGATCGGGTCGTCGACCCAGATGAGCTCCTTGCCGCTCAAGGCATTCGCCTGCTGCATTTCGCCGCGCGTGGCATAGGGCACGACCTTGTTGCCGACCAGCCGGCCGCGCAGACGCATGTTCTTCAGCTCCGGATACACGCTCGACAGGTCGATCGTCAGCAAGTCTTCGGGGACCCGATGCAGCGGCGTCTGGTACGGCCCGCCGCGCTTGCGCGAGCCGCGCAGCATCGGTTCGTAGTAGCCGGTGATGAGGCCGTTGTCGCTGCCATCGGCATTCAGCACCTGCCACGGCGTGAAGAAGGATTCGAAGAACAGGCGTACCGCCGGTTCGTTCGCGCCGTCGATATCGCGGGCAATGGTGCACGGCTCCTTCCAGTCGGACTTGCGCACGAGCGCATCGCAGGACGCCATGAACGCGGGCCAGGCTTCGCGCAGGTCATCGGTGCTCCAGCCGGGAATGGACGCGAAGCTGACGGCGCGCAGGATCTCCTTCGGCTCGAGCTTGGGCGGCTGCGTGGGCGTCGGCGTTGTCGTGACGGGCGGCGTGACGGCCGGCGGCGGAGTGGTACAGGCGGCGAGAGCGAAGAGCAGCGATGCGAGTAAACTGGCGCGATTCAATGACATGGAAGGTGACAACTATGTGGTGGCCGTTCGTACTTGAGATGGGTGTGGCGTTCTTCCTGCTGGTGTTCATCGTCTGGTGGACGATGTTCCATGGGAGGAAACCGAATCCGCCGGCACAGGGCAAGCCCGCGCCGCGCAAGGATGATACCGAACAATAAGTCGGCTTAGTGCAGCGTGCGCGGCAAGGACAGCACGAATTCCGGGATGACGGTGTTGAACTGCTCGCCATCCTCAGCCACGCAGAAATAGGTGCCCGACATCGAGCCTTGCGGCGTGCGCAGCACCGTGCCGCTGGTGTATTCGAACTGCTCGCCGGGCTGCAGCAAGGGCTGATGGCCGACGACGCCGAGGCCGCGCACTTCTTCCTTATTGTTGTTGGCATCGACGACGATCCAGTGCCGCGAGATCAGCTGGGCCGCGACCGTGCCGCTGTTGCGGATGGTGATCGTGTAGGCGAAGACGTAATGCGAACGGTCCGGGACCGACTGCTCTTCGAGGTATTGCGTGCGAACGGTGACGGTGAACTCGTAGGCGGCCATGGTCTCGACGGTGTTGTTGAAGCGGCAAGCGGGATGCGCCGCAGACGACGCATTGCACCCGAAAACCTGCCGATTTGCAAATGCGGGGCCGCGGCTGCAGCACCTGAAAGGTAGCGAAGGTACCTGAAAGGTAGAATAGGCGCTTTCGTCCGTCCTGCCATTGTGTTTCCCATGCCGACCTATCGCATCGCTCCCAGCATTCTTTCCGCCGACTTTGCCCGCCTGGGCGAGGAGGTCCGCAACGTGGTTGCGGCCGGCGCCGACATCATCCATTTCGACGTGATGGACAACCATTACGTGCCGAACCTGACTATCGGCCCGCTGGTCTGCGAGGCAATCCGTCCGCATGTGCAGGTGCCGATCGACGTGCATCTGATGGTCAAGCCGGTGGATCGCATCATCCCCGACTTCGCGAAGGCGGGCGCGAACATCATCACTTTCCATCCCGAAGCGTCGGAGCACATCGACCGTTCGCTGCAGCTGATTCGCGACAATGGCTGCAAGGCGGGCCTGGTGTTCAATCCGGCCACGCCGCTGCACTATCTCGACCATGTGATGGACAAGCTCGACATCATTCTCATCATGTCGGTGAATCCGGGCTTTGGCGGACAGTCGTTCATTCCGGAGGCGCTGAAGAAGATTGCGGCGGTGCGCGAGCGCATCGATGCGTCGGGGCGCGACATCATGCTGGAGGTCGACGGCGGCATCAAGGTGGAAAACATTGCCGCCGCGGCAAAGGCTGGCGCGGACACTTTCGTGGCCGGCTCGGCAATTTTCGGCAAGCCGGATTACAAGGCGGTGATCGACGCCATGCGCGCGCAACTGGCGCAGGCATGAACGCGGTGCGCGAGCCGCTGCTGACGGGCATCCGGGCGGCGATCATCGATCTCGACGGCACGATGGTGCATACGGCGCCGGACTTTCATGTGGCCGTCAATCGCATGCGGGCGGAACTCGGGCTGGCGCCACTGAACATCGAGACGATTGTCGATTTCGTCGGCAAGGGCACCGAGAACCTGATCCGGCGCGTGCTGGCAATCGACTACGGCGATCACGTCGAGCCGCACTTCGAAGCGGCACTCGCTTCCTATATGCGGCATTACCCTATCATCAACGGCGAGTTTTCCGAGGTGTATCCGGAGGTGGAGGAAGGTCTTCAGGCGATGCGCGCCAAAGGGCTGCGCCTGGCCTGTGTGACGAACAAGCCGTTCAGCTTCGCGCAGGAGCTGCTGGAGAAGACCGGTCTGCGCGACTACTTCGAGATCGTCTACGGCGGCGACTCGCTCGCGAAGAAAAAGCCGGACCCGCTGCCGCTGCTGCAGGTGTGCGCGGACTTCGGACTGCCGCCAGTGCAGGTCGTGGCCATCGGGGATTCCTCCAACGATGCCCAGGCCGCGCGCGCGGCAGGCTGCCGGGTGCTGAACGTGCCGTACGGGTACAACCATGGACAACCTATACAATCCGTGGAATCGGATGGTATAGTTTCCTCGCTGCTGGACGCAGCACACCGCATTTCCACCTAAGTTCCGTCAACGAACGACATGTTTCTCGACAAAAAACGTTGCGCAAGCTCGGCAGGCCAGTATGAGGCCTGGCTGTGGCGACGCTGGCAAGCCTGGGCCTGACCCCGTTTGCCGCCGATCCCATTTGCGCGATCGGCAACGTTTTTTGACCATATCCCCGCTATTGCCCGCCGTTCTACAATAGCGCCCGGAGAGAACCATGACCGAACTCGAATTCAAATCGCTGGCCGCGCAAGGCTACAACCGCATTCCGCTGATCGCCGAAGCCTTCGCGGACCTCGAAACGCCCCTCACCCTGTATCTCAAGCTCGCGCAGACGCAGAACGCCGGCAAGAACACCTTCCTGCTGGAGTCGGTGGTCGGCGGCGAACGCTTCGGGCGCTTTTCCTTCATCGGCCTGCCGGCCTCGACGCTGATGCGCAGCTTCGGCACGAAAACTGAAGTCGTGAAGAACGGCACGGTGATCGAGACGCACGAGGGCAATCCGCTGGAGTTCATCGAGCAGTTCCAGGCGCGCTACAAGGCGGCGCTGCGCCCCGGGATGCCGCGCTTCTGCGGCGGTCTGGCCGGCTATTTTGGCTACGACGCGGTGCGCCACATCGAAAAGCGCCTGGCGCATTCGACGCCGAAGGATGATCTCGGCCTGCCCGAGATCCAGCTCCTGGTGACGGAAGAGCTGGCGGTCATCGACAATCTGTCCGGCAAGCTTTACCTCATCGTCTACGCCGACCCGACCCAGCCCGAAGCCTATTCGAAGGGGCGCCAGCGCCTCAAGGACCTGCGCGCCATGCTGCGCCGCGCGGTCGATGCGCCGGTGACCTCGGCCTCGGTGCGGACCGAGACGGTGCGCGACTTCACGAAAGAGGATTACCTGAAAGCGGTCGATCGGGCCAAGGAATACATCATGGCAGGCGACCTGATGCAGGTGCAGGTGGGCCAGCGCCTGAAGAAGTCGTATGTGGATTCGCCGCTGTCGCTTTACCGTGCGCTCCGTTCGCTGAATCCCTCGCCGTACATGTACTTCTACAACTTCGGCGACATGCAGATCGTCGGCGCCTCGCCCGAGATCCTGGTGCGCAACGAGCAGACCAACGACGGCAAGCGCAAGGTGACGATCCGTCCGCTGGCCGGCACGCGTCCGCGCGGCGCGACGCCGGAGCAGGACGCGAAGCTGGGAACGGAACTGCTGGCCGATCCGAAGGAGATCGCCGAGCACGTGATGCTGATCGACCTGGCACGCAACGACATCGGCCGCATCGCGGAAACCGGCAGCGTGAAGGTCACCGACAAGATGGTGATCGAGAAGTATTCGCACGTGCAGCATATCGTCTCCAATGTCGAAGGCACGCTGAAGCCGGGACTCTCCAACCTCGACGTCATGAAAGCCACCTTCCCGGCCGGCACGCTGTCGGGCGCGCCCAAAGTGCGCGCGATGGAGGTCATCGACGAGCTGGAGCCGATCAAGCGCGGCATCTACGGCGGTGCCTGCGGCTACCTGTCGTTCGGCGGCGAGATGGATCTCGCGATCGCGATCCGTACCGGCGTCATCAAGGACGGCACGCTCTATGTGCAGGCGGCGGCCGGCGTCGTGGCCGATTCGGTGCCCGAGATGGAATGGCAGGAAACGGAAAACAAGGCACGCGCGGTGCTGCGAGCGGCCGAGCAAGTGCAGGACGGATTGGACGGGGAGCTGTGACCATGGAGAACGCAATGCAAACCAGCCCGAATACGTCCAAAGATCAGCACAGCGGCAACGGTGGCAAGCTGCTGATGATCGACAACTACGACTCCTTCACTTACAACCTCGTGCAGTATTTCGGCGAGCTGGGCGAGGACGTGGTCACCGTACGCAACGATGAGATTGCGCTCAACGAGATCGCCGCGCTGCATCCGGAGCGCATCTGCATTTCGCCCGGGCCGTGCACGCCGAACGAAGCCGGCGTGTCGGTGCCGCTGCTGAAGGAGTTCGCGGGCAAGCTGCCGATCCTCGGCGTGTGCCTGGGCCATCAGGCGATCGGCGCGGCCTTCGGCGGCAAGGTCATCCGTGCGAAGCAGGTCATGCATGGCAAGACCTCGCTGGTGCATCACACCGGCACCGGCGTATTCGAAGGGCTGCCGAGCCCGTTCACGGTGATCCGCTATCACTCGCTGGCGATCGAGCGCGAGTCGCTGCCGGATTGCCTCGAGGTGACGGCGTGGACCGACGACGGCGAGATCATGGGCGTGCGGCACAAGGACTTCCCGATCGAGGGCGTGCAGTTCCATCCGGAGTCGATCCTTTCCGAGCATGGGCATGACCTGCTGAAGAACTTCCTGAAAGCCTGAGCCGGAGACCCCCATGCCGATTACCCCGCAAGAAGCGCTGGTCCGCTGCATCGAGCATCGCGAGATTTTCCACGACGAGATGCTGTCGCTGTTCCGCAGGATCATGAGCGGCGAGATGTCGCCAGTGATGATCGCGGCCCTGACGATGGGCCTGCGCGTGAAGAAGGAAACCGTCGGCGAAATCGCCGCGGCGGCGCAAGTGATGCGCGAGTTCGCGACGAAGGTGCCGCTGGCCGATACGACCGGCATGCTCGACATCGTCGGCACCGGCGGCGACGGCGCGCATACCTTCAACATCTCGACGGCTGCCATGTTCGTGGCCGCGGCGGCAGGCGTGCGCGTGGCCAAGCATGGCGGGCGCAGCGTGTCGTCGTCGTCGGGCAGCGCCGACGTACTGGAAGCGCTGGGCGCCAACATAAATCTGTCGCCGGAGAAGGTGGCGCAATCCATCGAACGCACCGGCATCGGCTTCATGTTCGCGCCGAACCACCATGCGGCGATGAAGCATGCCGCACCGGTCCGCAAGGAACTGGGCGTGCGCACCATCTTCAACATCCTCGGGCCGCTGACCAATCCCGCCGGTGCGCCGAACATTCTGATGGGCGTGTTCCATCCCGACCTCGTCGGCATTCAGGTGCGCGTGCTGCAACGCCTGGGCGCCAAGCATGCGGTCGTGGTCTGGGGCCGCGACAACATGGATGAAGTGTCGCTGGGCGGCGCGACGATGATCGGCGAGCTGGTCGACGGCGAAATTCGCGAATACGAAATCCATCCCGAAGACTTCGGCCTGCAGATGGTGGCAAGCCGCAATCTCAAGGTGTCGGGCGCGGAGGAATCCAAGGCGCGCATCTTCGAGGCGCTCGACAATACGCCGGGCCCGGTACGCGACATCGTCGTGCTCAATGCCGGCACGGCGCTCTATGCGGCCGGCAAGGTGCCGACCATCGGCGACGGTCTGCTTCGGGCGCGCGAAGTGATCGCCTCGGGTGCTGCCCGCCGCAAGCTCAACGAATTCGTCGAAGTGACCCAGCAACTGGGCGCCGCCTGATCATGTCCGACATTCTCAACAAGATCCTCGATGTGAAGGCCGACGAAGTCGCGGCCGCGAAGAAATACCGTGATTTGGCCAGCCTGCGACGCGACGTGGAAAGCGATCGCGAGCTGCGCGCCGGCCTGCGCGACTTCGAAGCCAGCGTGCGCGGCAAGATTGCAGCCGGCCAGGCGGGCGTGATCGCGGAAGTGAAGAAGGCGTCGCCGTCCAAGGGCGTGCTGCGTGAAGACTTCCGTCCCGCGGACATCGCCGAGAGCTATGCGAAGCATGGCGCGGCATGCCTGTCGGTGCTGACCGACGTGCAATTCTTCCAGGGTTCGCCGGAGTACCTGAAGCAGGCGCGTGCCGCCTGCGCGATCCCGGCATTGCGCAAGGACTTCATGGTGGACCTCTATCAGGTCTACGAGGCGCGTTCCTGGGGCGCGGACTGCATCCTGCTGATCGTCGCGGCGCTCGACCATGGGCTCATGGCCGAGCTCGAAGCTTGCGCGCATGAACTCGGCATGAGCGTGCTCGTGGAAGTGCATGACGACGCCGAGCTCGATGCGGCGCTCAAGCTCAAGACCGCCCTGCTCGGCATCAACAACCGCAACCTGCGCACCTTCGAGACCACGTTGCAGACGACGCTCGGCCTGCTGCCGCGCATCCCGCGTGACAAGCTGGTCGTAACGGAGTCCGCCATCTTGAAGCCGGACGACGTCAAGACGATGCGCGACGCCGACGTGCATGCCTTCCTCGTCGGCGAGGCTTTCATGCGCGCGCCCGATCCCGGCGTGGAACTCGAGCGCCTGTTCGGCTGATTCGTTCCTCTCCCGATGCCCTTCAGCTGCGGCGGCCGATCAGGCTGCTCACAGCCAATCCCAACGCCAGCGCGCCGTAGATCGTTGCCATGGAGCGCCCCGAAACCCGCTTCTCGAAACCGGGCGTGAAACGCTTCGGCACGAGATAGTAGTCGGTGATGTAGGCGCCGGCCGTCACGGCGGCCGCGCCGACCAGCGGCGTCAGCGCACTCTTTTCCCGATTCGTATCGAAGACCTGTGAGAACAAGGCGCCCCACAGGATGGCGGAGCCGTGGTTGAGCAGAAAGCCCGTCAGCGTGTACTTGAGCGAAGGCTCGTCGTGCGTGGCCGCTTCGTCGCCCCAGACGATGTGGCTGGTGGCGTTGAGCGGTGCGGCATAGGAACCGGTCTCCCGCCGGCCGGCGATCGACGCCGCCAGCGCCGAAGTGATGCCGGCCACCGTGCCCGATGTGACGGCCCGGCCCAGCAGCGATTCGCGAAGTTCCATCGTGTTCTCCTCAGTGCAGTTTGCGAAGGGCCTCGGGCTTGTGCGCGGCTTCCGAGCCGGTGTGATCGCTCTGCACGAGGTATTGGGGATTGTTTTCGGATGCGGCGACGTGGTGGCCCTTGACGTCGGTCGGATGGGTCAGCTTGCGCAGGACCGTGCCGCAGACCAGACCCTGGGGCGATTCCCATTGCACCTTGTCACCTTTCTTGAATGCATCTGCCATGGTGTGCTCCATTGTGTAAATCCGGACGCGGTTTGTAGCGCATACACAAGACGCACACAGCCACACGCGCCCGTGCGCCGGTGAAAGCGCAGGAGCGGTGCTCGTTGCAAGGCGCATGCCATGCAGGCAGATGAAATCGGAAGGCTGCAGCGGCAGGACGCCGCTGCGTGTGTCGGACGGGTTTACTTCGTGTTCAGCCAGGCGGCGCGCAGACGCGCCGCGGAAGCCGGCTTGGCTTCAGGCGTGAGTGCGATCTGCGGCGCATCGCCGGACACCAGCTTGGCGACGAAGCTCATGAGCTCGTCCCGGCGGAAGGCATGCAGCTGCACCGTGTCGCCGCCGCGATAGCGCGCGAGCACCGTGTCGAGATTGCCGGCATTGACGCGCACGCCGTCGACGGCGATCAGCAGGTCGCCCGCCGACACGCCGGCCCGATGCGCCGGACCGTCTTCGTAGACGTTGGCGAGCTTGCAGTCGTTGCCTTCGCGCGCCGTCCGCACGCCGAGGCTGGCCTTGCCATCCTTGCGCTTGTCTTCGAATGCCACGCCGAAGGACGGCAGCAGCTTGTCGAGCGGCACATCGTCGGTGCCGCGCACGTGGCGGTCGAGGAAGCGCTTGAGCTTGAGGCCGGTGACTTCATCGAAGATGGCATCGACTTCGACTTCGGTCACGCCGCGGCCGCCGCCGGTGTAGAAGTCGCGGCCGTAGCGCTGCCACAGCGTGCGCATGACGTCATCGAGCGTGGCCTTGCCCTTGGTCTGCTCGCGGATCGTGAGGTCGAGGCCCATGCCGACCAGCGAGCCCTTGGCGTAGTAGCTGACGATGGCGTTCGGCGAGTTTTCGTCCTGGCGGTAGTACTTCACCCAGGCGTCGAAGCTGGATTCGGCCACGCTCTGCTTGGTGCGGCCGCTGCCGCGCAGGACGGTGTTGAGTGCCTTGGCGACGAGCTTGAAGTACTGCTGTTCGTCGATGACGCCGCTGCGCACGAGCATCAGGTCGTCGTAATAGCTGGTGAAGCCTTCGAACAGCCAGAGCAGCGAGGTGTAGCCTTCGGTGCCGAGGTTATAGGGTGCGAACGCCGCCGGCTTGATGCGCTTGACGTTCCACGTGTGGAAGTACTCGTGGCTGCACAGCCCGAGATAGGTGCGGTAGCCGTCGCTCATCTCCTTCTTACCGATCACGGGCAGGTCGGCGCGCGAACAGATCAGCGCGGTGGAGGCGCGATGCTCGAGGCCGCCGTAGCCGTCGCCGACGGCCATCGTCATGAAGACGTAGCGGTCCATCGGCGCGCGCTTGCTCTTTGGTTCGAAGAGGGCAATCTGCGCTTCGCAGATTTTCTTCAAATCAGCGGCCAGCCGGTCCATGTCGAGGTTGGCGACACGGCCGGTGATGACGATGTCGTGCGGCACGCCGTGCGCCTTGAAAGTCGCCAGCGCAAAGGTGCCCATCTCGACGGGATGGTCGATCAGCTCGTCGTAGTTCGCCGCGACGTAAGTGCCGAAGGCGTAGCGCTTGGCCTTGAGTTCGGGCAGCGCAGTGGCCACGCGCCAGGTGCGGTAGGCGTCGCCGTCGGGACGGCGGATGTCGACCACGTGCGGCGCGTCTTCCTGGCCGCGCACGCAGAGGAAGACGCTGGTGCCGTTGAAGAAGCCGTGCGTCTGATCGAGGTGGGCGGCGCGCACCGACAGGTCCCAGGCATAGATTTCGTACGTCACCACCAGCTTGCCCGCGCAGGGCTCGGCCTGCCAGGTGTGCTTGTCCAGCTTCGTCAGCGCCACCGGACGTCCCTTGCTTTCCGCCGCGATGCGCACGATGTTGCGCGCGAACTCGCGGATCATGTAGCTGCCCGGAATCCACGCCGGCAACGCGAGCACCTGTCCATCGGGCGCGGGCGCATCGACGGTGAGCGTCACCTCGAACAGATGGGCGGCGGGATCCTTGGGGACGATGGCGTACTGGACTGCTTTCTTCATGCGGATGCTTATCCTCTAATGTTGGCCGCGATCACGGTCAGGGCGAGCGTCGCGATGACGACGCTGGTCAGGCGCAGGCGCAGCTCGATCAGCCACGCCGGCAGGCGGTACCAGGGGTAGACGCGCTTGTCGATCTGGTACGCGCCGAAGAAGCCCGCCATCAAGACCGCGAAGCCGAAGCCTCCCGTCATGGTGGCGAACCAGGCGATGAGCGCCGGCGTCACACTCCAGACCAGCGCCCGTTTGCTTTGTTCCGGGGAGAGCTCCTGCGTCAGCAGCACCGCGCTCCAGTGAATGCCGCCGAGGAAGGACAGGATGGCGATGCCATAGGCGAGCTGGCCCTTGATGAAGGCGCCGAGCCAGTCGGGCGCCACGACCCAGCAGGCCAGCATCAGCAGCAGGAACGGCAGCAGGCCGCCATAGCCGAGCAGATGGGCCAGGCGCTTGTTCAGGGTGGTGGTCTGCATGGAAGGACGGCGGAAAAACGATGCGCTAGTGTAACGTCATTGCGGTGGCGTTGCCGCTGGCGAACCGTGCTGCGCCGCGAGATCGGCGGGCGTGTCGATGTCGCGGTGGATGCCGGGATCATCCACCTCCACCAGCTGGACGGGATGACGTCGCAGCAGGCCGCGCGCGCCCCCGTCGCCTTGCAGCTGCAGCAGTTCAGTGAGATGACGACGCCCGAAGGCGACCGGATTGCCGCGCCGGCCGGCGTGAACCGGTGCGGCGATGTCCGCGCCTTGGCGGATGGCTTGCATGAGCGCCGAGACGGTCGCGGGAGCGACAAAAGGCATGTCGGCCAAGGCTACGATCCAGCCGTCGGCGTGCGGCGTTTGCGAGAGCGCATGCACCAGCGAAGCGGCCATGCCGGCGTCTGCATCGGGGCAGATGGTGATGCGGCAGCCTGCTTCCTTCAGCGCCGCCGCAGCCCGATCCGCACCGGGCCGCACCACCGCAACCACCTCCGGAAGTACAGCGTGCAGCGTACGTGCTGCCGCGACGGCGACCGCATCGCCATCGGGCAACCGCTGCAGCAATTTGTCCTGCACGCCCGCCGGATCGAAGCGCGTGCCTCGCCCGGCGGAGAGCAGAATGCCGA